>CAVBGP010000021.1:0-22604 GCA_963595005.1 Acutalibacteraceae bacterium
AATCCGGCAGCAAACAGCCGCTCTTCTTCTCGTAGTAATAACAGCAGCGGCAGTCCTTCGGCTTGCCGTCCGCGAATGTATCAATCATGGCATTTTGTCCTCCTTCAAAATGGTCAACTACGGAAAACACGCTTCGCAGTTTTCCTCGTTGTCGCGGCATTCGCCAAGGTCTCAAGCAAGCTTGGACTTTGGCTCATTGCACACGCAAAAAGCGCCAGTACATCCTCAAATGAGAATGAGCTGACGCTCGATTATTGGTTACGATATTCAGATATAAGAAAACCACCAGAGCCGTTTTTACAGATACTCTGGTGGTAAGTTCGTTTTTGTGGAATGACTTCCTATATAGTTTTCAAAATTTGGTGGTAAGTTGGTGGTAAATTCGTAAGCTTCTCAGCTTCCAAAAGTCCGTAAACCCGCATAAATACTGGCTTTTTTCAGTCCTTACTTATCCAAACTCTTCATCGTCGGGAACAGCAGCACATCCCTGATTGCCTGGCTGTCGGTAAGCAGCATGACAAGTCTGTCTATGCCGTAGCCTATGCCGCCTGTCGGAGGCATGCCAACCTCAAGGGCGTTTAAGAAGTCCTCATCTGTGTGGTTTGCTTCTTCATCACCTGCCGCTGCAAGTGCATCCTGTGCCTTGAAGCGTTCTCTCTGATCTATCGGATCGTTAAGCTCTGAGTAGGCATTACACATCTCACGACCGTATATATAGAGCTCAAAACGCTCTACTCTTGTAGGATCTGTAGGCTTCTTCTTGGTCAGCGGGCTTATCTCAACCGGATGGTCTGTGATGAAGGTCGGCTGTATCATCTTATCCTCACAATATTCCTCAAAGAAGAGATTGAGGATATCACCCTTCTTATGTCTGTCCTCGAATGCTATATTGTGCTCCTTGGCTACAGCCTTAGCCTCAGCCTCATCAGCAATCTGATCAAAGTCTACGCCTGTATACTGCTTAACTGCCTCAGTCATGCTCAGTCTTGCAAATGGCTTAGACATATCAATTACAGTGTCATTGTACTTGATAACAGCGCTGCCGCACACGGTCTCTGCCAGATATCTGAACATACTCTCGGTAAGCTCCATCATGCCCTCATAATCAGTATAGGCCTGATAAAGCTCCATAAGTGTGAACTCAGGATTATGTCTGGTATCAAGTCCCTCGTTACGGAATACTCTGCCTATCTCATACACTCTCTCAAGACCGCCGACTATAAGTCTCTTAAGGTAAAGCTCAAGTGATATACGGAGCTTAAGGTCCTCATCAAGTGAATTGAAATGTGTCTCGAACGGACGAGCTGCTGCACCTCCTGCATTGGACACAAGCATAGGAGTCTCAACCTCCATGAAGTCCCTGCCGTCAAGGAAGCGTCTTATCTCCTTGATAATCTGAGATCTCTTACGGAAGGTATCCTTGACCTCGGGATTCATAATGAGGTCGATATATCTCTGACGGTATCTTGTATCCACGTCTGTAATACCGTGGAACTTCTCAGGCAGTACCTGCAGAGACTTTGAAAGCAGCACCAGAGACTCTGCATGCACGCTGGTCTCACCTGTCTTGGTCTTAAAGACCTTACCCTTAACGCCTACAATATCGCCTATATCAAGCTTCTTGAAATCAGCATAAGGCTCCTCGCCCAAAGAATCCCTGGCAACATATACCTGTATCTTGCCGTCTCTGTCCTGAATATGGCAGAATGAAGCCTTACCCATGACACGCTTAAGCATGATACGACCTGCTATGCTTACTTCCTTGTCTTCAAATGTCTCATAATCATCCAGTATCTCCTTGCTGTGATGAGTCTGATCATATTTGGTTATGACAAATGGATCCTTACCTGCTTCCTGAAGCTCTGCAAGCTTTTCTCTGCGTACCTTAAGTATGCGGTTAAGATCCTGTTCAGCACCTGCACCGCCCTTTTGTGTCTTGTTCTCGTTAACTTCTGCCATGATTACCTCGTATTACTCTTCTATCTTTCTAACATCAAGTATCTTGTACTCGCAGGTTCCGCCGTCAGGCAGCTTAACCTCTACAGTCTCACTGATTGTATGTCCCATAAGAGCTGCTCCAACAGGAGACTCGTTGCTTATCTTGCCCTCAAGGCTGTTAGCCTCTGATGAACCTACAATGCGATACTCTACTTCTTCATCATACTCCATATCAAAGAGTCTGACAAAACAGCCGACATTAATCTTGCCTGCTACATACTCATCATCCTTAACAACCTCTGCATTCTTAAGCAGGCGCTCAAGCTGTGCTATACGGTTCTCTATCTCGGTCTGCTCTTCCTTGGCTGCATCATAGTCTGCGTTCTCAGACAAATCTCCCTGCTCTCTGGCAACCTTGATTTTCTCTGCAACCTCTTGACGTCTTACGACCTTCAGCTCATGCAGCTCCTCCTCATATTTCTTGAGTCCTGCATAAGTTAACATTGTCTTTACTGCTTCATTTGCCATTTCTTCATATACTCCCTATAAATACAGTAGGCTCTAACACGAACCGATATTATAGATGATTTCTGCGTCTATTGTCAAGTTTACATAACGACATTGCATCCATAGATATTGCGGTGTTTGCCGTCTCCGACATTTTTATCGCTGTCTCTTGACGCTTGCTTTACCGGCAATATCCATAATTCCTTAATGACAGATATATTAATCCTATCTGTCAATCACCGCTCACTAACTTCTGTCACCCTATCTGTTCGGTAAATGCCTTGAGTTCTTCTAAGGTATTAATCGTGTTCATCTGGGCTCTTAGCTTTGCTGAGCCTGCCAGACCCGCCGTATACCATGCGAGGTGCTTACGCATCTCCGGTATGGCAAGTCTTTCTGTCTTGTACTTTACCATCAGCTCAGCGTGTCTTACTATCATAGCCTTGCGCTCCTCTATAGCAGGTTCCGGCAGTGACTCTCCCGTCTCAAGGAAATGTATAGTCTGCTTAATCAGCCATGGGTTGCCCTTGGCTCCTCTTGCTATAGCTACACCATCACAGCCTGTCTCTTCCATCATACGCTTAGCATCCTCCGGTGTGAATATATCACCATTACCGAATACCGGTATGCTTACTGCCTCCTTGACCTGCCTTATGATATCCCAGTCTGCCTGTCCCGCATACATCTGTGCACGGGTTCTGCCATGTATGGTAATCGCCTTGACGCCTGCCTGTTCAGCCATCTTGGCAAATTCCACTGCATTTACATGCTTATCATCAAAACCCTTGCGAAACTTAACTGTTACAGGCTTCTTGAGCACTCGGCTCATGGTCTCCAGTATCTTGAAGGCCTGCTCCGGATTCTTCATGAGTGCAGAGCCCTCGCCGTTATTGACTATCTTAGGCACCGGGCAGCCCATATTGACATCTATAATATCAAAATCTTCAGATATACGCTCAGCCATGCTGGTCATAATCATTGGGTCTGAGCCGAAAAGCTGAACTGCTATAGGATGCTCATTCTCTGCAGTCTGCAGTATCACCTTATTGTTCTTATTATTATAGAAAATGCCTTTGGCGGAGACCATCTCTGTGCTCACAAGTCCTACACCCATCTCTTCAAGGATGATGCGGTAGGCTGTATCCGTGATGCCTGCCATCGGTGCCATTATTACGTTATTTTTTAACTCTACGTTTCCGATACGTATCATATTTATCAGCTCTTGACAGCTGCTACCTCCCTGTTAAATCTCTCAAGCTGTGCAAAGAGCTCTTCCTGCTCTCTCTGCAGCTTTTTGATGCGCAGCTCTGCTCCTATCTCATCTATAGGTGCGATGGTCTGCAGGCACAGCTGTCCGTCATCGTTAAAGCTCATGGTGAGTACTCCGCCTACATCTGCACAAAATGACACACACATAACCTTTAATTCTTTTTGTATAGTCTTAGGCAGCTTAGAAAAATCTGCCTCATTAAAATAATATTTCATGCTTTGCGCATTTGCAGCGCATAACACCTTATCCATACCTCTACCTCTGCATTTATTATACCCATCATCTTAAGCCTGTAACTCTCACACGTACGTTTCCGTCTCCGAAGACGTCGGTAAAGGTCTTGAGCTTGTCTGCTGCCGCATTTACCTTATAATCCGGACCAAGACTCTTCTTCATGCGTTCCTTCTTAAGATAAACTATCACCTCTGCCGTGCCCGGCGTTTCAAAGCACAGCTCCGTAAGCCTTTGTGACTGCGACTTGAACTCTTCTATGTCTGTAAATGCCACCCAGACCTCACGCTTCACATCCTCTATGTCATATATCGCAGAGGCAAGCAGTGAAGCGCTCTCGTCCCTGCCTATATTGGCCTTGCCTCGTACAAATATCTTAGCGTCCGGATGGAGCAGCTCGCGGCTTCTGTCAAATACCTCCGGAAATACCACCACATCTATCTGTCCGTAGATATCCTCTATAGTTATAAATGCCATCTGCCTGCCGGTCTTGGTTATCTTGAGCTTGCACTCGGTGACCGTACCTGCGCTGATAAGCTCATCTCCCTCTCTGAAGCGACATTCACCTGTATGTTCATCCGGCTGATAATCCTTAGCCCAGGCCGTAACTATCTTGGAGCATACATCCATATATCGGTCCATAGGATGACCGCTTAGGTATATGCCTGTAGCTTCCTTTTCATAAGCCAACAGCTCATCCGGCTCATACTCCTCAACCTTTGGCAGCTGATGCTTAAAACTCTGCTTGTCTGCCTCATCCGCTATATCAAAGAGCGTCATCTGTCCGACTATATCTGACTTCTTTCTTATCGCTGCATCAGCCAGCAGCTCATCTATCAGTATGAGCTTTTGCCTTCTGTTGCCCTCGAAGCAGTCAAATGCACCGGCTTTGATGAAGCCCTCTATGGACTTGCGGTTGACTGATGAAGGCATACGCTGCACAAAATCCTCTATATCCTTAAATGGACCGCGCTCGTTGCGCTCTGCCACTATGTCCTCTACCACAGTGCGTCCCACACCCTTGATAGCTGTAAGACCGTATATTATGACCCCGCGTCTATTCTCAACCTTGCTGTTGCCCGCATTTACTGCAAATGCATCAGATGCCGGCTTTACCCTACTAGCCGCTGTTTTGTGCTCTGCCAATCCTGCAGCTATACCATGACCAGAATTGGAATTGGCAGCATTCCCCGCAGCTGCTGACTGATTAACTGTTTTTACTGCCTTGAATCCGTACTCTCCCTCGTTGATATCCGGCGGCATCAGCTTAATGCCCAGGTTCCTGCATACTACGGTGTACTCAGAGGTCTTATTGACATTGTCCATGACCGAGGTCATAAGTGCCGCCATGTATTCGGCGGGATAATATACCTTTAGCCAGGCTGTCTGGTAGGAAACCACGGCATATGCTGCAGCATGAGATTTGTTAAATGCATATGATGCAAAGGTTATCATCTCATCATATATATGATTGGCTGTCTCCTCTGATATGCCGTTGGCTATGCAGCCCTTAACGCCCTCTTCTTTATTGCCGTAGACGAAATTCTGTCTCTCCTTCTCCATGACTGAGTGTTTTTTCTTGGACATGGCACGGCGAACCAGGTCTGCTCGCCCTAAGGTATAGCCTGCAAGGCTCTGCACTATCTGCATAACCTGCTCCTGATATACTATGCAGCCGTAGGTGCTTGACAGTATAGGCTCAAGCTCGGGACACTCGTACACTACCGAGTCCTTATTTTCCTTACCCTTAATATATCTCGGTATAAAGTCCATAGGTCCCGGACGGTAGAGTGCAAGCCCTGCTATTATATCATCTATAGACTCAGGCTTAAGCTCCTTCATAAATGAAGTCATGCCGCCTGATTCTAACTGGAATACACCTTGAGTCTCGCCTCTTGATATCATCTTATAGACATTGGCATCAGTCATGTCTATTGCGTCTATATCTATGCGTATACCATGATTGCGATATATCTGGTCAAGCGCATTTTTGATGACGGTAAGCGTGCGAAGCCCCAGAAAGTCCATCTTTAATAGACCAAGCTCCTCAAGAGCCGTCATAATATACTGGGTAACTATAGTGCCGTCTGCATTACGTGACAGCGGTACAAAGTGGTCAACCCTGTCGCTTGTAATCAGCACTCCGGCTGCATGCATGCTTGTATGTCTCGGCAGACCCTCCAGCCTCATGGACATATCTATCAGATACTTAACCTCAGGCTCGGTATCATAGGCAGTTTTAAGCTCTCGATTCTTCTCAAGTGCTTTTTTCAGCGTCATGCCAAGCTCGTTCGGTATCATCCTTGCTATACGGTCTGCTGCCGCATAGCTCATATCCAGCACTCTGCCTACATCCCTGATTACACCTCGTGCAAGCAAGCTTCCGAAGGTTACTATCTGAGCAACATTATCCTTGCCGTACTTGCTTACCACATAATCTATGACCTCCTGGCGGCGCTCATAGCAAAAGTCCACGTCAATATCAGGCATGGACACTCTCTCAGGATTAAGGAAGCGCTCAAAGAGCAATGAAAATCTTATCGGATCTATGTTAGTGATATGCAGTGAATACGCTACAACCGAACCTGCTGCAGAGCCTCGTCCCGGTCCTACAGGTATATCATGCCGTCTTGCATAGCCTATAAAATCAGATACTATCAGGAAATACTCGACAAAGCCCATATTCTCTATAGTAGAGAGCTCGTATTCAAGCCTGTCATGTATATTGATGCCGTACCCGGCCTCACCTCCGTCAGCCGCGTTATACGCTCCCGGATATCTCTCCTCTATGCCTTCATAGCAAAGCTTCCTCAAATACTGCTCTGCCGTATACCCCTTTGGCACTGCAAAGCGAGGCAGCTTGTAATTACCGAACTCAATCTCTACATTACATCTGTCAGCTATCCTCTGTGTATTGTCAATAGCCTGCGGTACGCTCCTGAAAAGCTGCCGCATCTCATCCTCGCTCTTTAGGTAATACTGACCTCCCTCATAGCGCATGCGGTCAGTATCATTTACCTTCTTATTGGTCTGTATGCACAGCAATATATCATGTGCCTCAGCATCCTCCTTGAAGGTATAATGCACATCATTGCTGGCTATAAGTTCAATGCCTGTCTCCTGTGACAGTCTGATAAGTCCGGCATTAACTGTTCTTTGAGTTTCTATGCCATGGTCCTGCAGTTCAAGAAAATAATTGCCCTTGCCAAATATCTCCTCATATCTTAGAGCTGTCTTCTTAGCCTCCTCATACATGCCTGCCGCAAGATATCTTGCAACCTCGCCCGCAAGACAGGCTGATGAAGCAATAAGTCCCTTATGGTATTTCTTAAGCAGTTCAATATCAACCCTCGGCTTATAGTAAAAACCGTCTATATATCCGAGTGATACTATCTTCATCAGGTTCTGATAGCCCTCATTATCCTCTGCAAGAAGTATCAGATGATAATATCTGCTGTCATCATGAACATTTTTCTCCTTATCAAAGCGTGAGCCCGGAGCAACATATACCTCACAGCCTATTATTGGCTTGATACCCTGCTTCTTAGCTTCCTTATAGAAGTCTATAACTCCGTACATTGCTCCGTGATCGGTGATAGCAAGAGCGTTCATGCCGTAATCCTTTGCTTGCTTAATAAGCTCCGGTATGCGTGAGGAGCCGTCAAGCAGTGAAAACTGAGTATGAACATGTAAATGTATAAATGACATATGCCGCTTATTCTATGAAAACAATCAAAAAGGACTGCCTCACGCTCTAAGTGCATGGCAGTCCGAATGTGTCACGATATATTAATCATGCTTCTTGAGATAATCACTTATGGCCTTGATAGCCTCCTTCTCGTCCGGTCCGTCAGCCGTTATGGTAAGCGTATCTCCTGTACATGATACCAAACTCATCATCCCCATAAGACTCTTGGCATTAATCTTCTTGTCTGCTGTAACAACGTATATCCTTGAAGAAAACTCTCCTGCTACAGAGATGAGATTCGCCAGTCTTCTCTCTATGTCCTGTGAAATATTAATCACAACCTCACTGCTTGTCATAATGCTTGCTACTCCTCCATTTGCCCTTGACCGCTGGTGTACTAAGCCTGTATATTCTCCCTGATGCTGTCAGCTATGGCTGCGAGTCTCCTGAAACGATGATTGATACCCGATTTGCCTGTACATTCAAGCATAGATGATAACTCCTTAAGTGATGCTTCGGGATAGCTAAGCCTAAGATTGGCAAGCGTCTTAAGTCCCTCCGGAAGCTCATCATATGCACCCTTTTCAATAATCAGATTAATATCTGCCAGCTGCCTTACTGCAGCATTCACCGTTTTACTTATATTGTGAGTCTCGCAATTGACAGTTCTCTGCACCTGCTCCTTCATACTCTTAAGTATGCGTATATTCTCGAACTCTAAGACTGCATTGGTTGCCCCTAATATGACAAGCATATCAGCAATAGACTCACTGTCCTTGAGATAGACCACATAGCGATCCTTCCTCAGCATAAGTCCCGGATTAATATCGTAATCCTCGATTGCTGATTTGAGATGCTCTGCCTCCTGCCGTGATTCGCATACGAATTCAAGATGATAGAACCGGTTAGGATCGGATATACTGCCCGATTTTAAAAACGACTCTACTATCGTTTCTCTGTCACCCTCACGTCTATCCAATGTGACATTGTCCATTTTACTATGCTGTTTTTTTGATGTAAAGGTCTTATTTGAGACCTCATTTTTTACTTCAGAAGAAAATGACATATAAAATTCACAGAATTTAGTTTTTTTGGTTATAATGTATAATAATTCATTGCAGTGTACTCAAAAAATACATTTCAGACTTACTCACTGTCACTGCCTGTTGATATCTCTGTGTTCTACATTAAGGCCGTAGTCAGCATGCTCCTTAAGATGAGCATAAACAGTTTCTGCAATAGTCACCGACCTATGCTTTCCGCCGGTACAGCCAAATGCTATCACAAGCTGATTTTTGCCTTCATCAATGTACCTTGGAATCAGAAAATCTATCAAATCATTTAACTTTACAAGAAACTCCTCAGAGTCTGAAGAGCTTAAGACATATTCTCTAACCTCAGAGCTTAAGCCTGTTTTATCGCGAAGTCCGTCAGTATAAAAGGGATTAGGCAGAAATCTAACATCCATCACTATATCAGCATCCTCGGGTATACCGTATTTGTATCCAAATGACATGATATTAAGGTACAGGTTTTTATAAGCTCTGTCTCCCTTAAATATAAGCTCCAGCTGTCCCCTTAGGTTTCTGGTCTTCATGCCGGAGGTATCTATAATATAATCTGCCCTGGACTTAAGCCATTCCAGCAAACTGCGTTCCTTCTTGATACCATCCTCTATATGACCTGATTGAGCTAAAGGATGCGCTCGTCTGGTCTCCTTAAAGCGTTTCAGCAGAATCTGATCACCGGCATCAAAGAAAAGCATCGTACATTTGATATGCCCCTGCTTAATATTATCCAGTACTCTTGCAAGCTCCGGCAGACTCTCGCCGCTCCTTAT
The DNA here is from genome assembly GCA_963595005.1 of Acutalibacteraceae bacterium. Taxonomy (GTDB): domain Bacteria; phylum Bacillota; class Clostridia; order Lachnospirales; family Lachnospiraceae; genus Avilachnospira. The sequence continues at coordinate 9,475 of CAVBGP010000021.1, forward strand.
ATCCACACCTATAGCAGCATTGCGGTTCTCAGACTGCTCTATAAGCTCAACAAAATTAGGTATAAGCAATATCGGAACATTGTCGGCACAGTAGTACCCCATATCCTCCATTGTCTTCAGCGCCACGGTCTTACCCGCTCCTGACATACCGGTGATTATAACCAGCTGCATATGCTTAATCCCTCTTCCTGCTCATTTTAAGATTCTGCGCGATTAAATGCTGCAGTCTTAACTCTCTGTATCCTGTCCATAAACTCACTCGGAGCATCATAGCCAGCAACACGGGCTCTGTAATTAATTGCTGCCGATTCAACTATAACAGCTATATTTCTGCCGGGTCTTATAGGAACATTTATCTTAAAGATCTTATTGCCCATAAGCTCAGCATACTGAGGCTCCAGCCCAAACCTGTCGTAATTATGTTCCTTGACATATTCCTCAAGATTTATAATCAAATCTATGTTCTGTGAATGCTTAACAGCCTCATATCCGAACATAGCCCTGACATTGATAATGCCTATGCCTCTGACTTCAATAAAATCCTTTGTAAGCTCAGGCGCAACTCCTACCAGTGTTTCATCAGAAACCTTACGTATCTCAACTATATCATCTGATATAAGTCTGTGCCCTCTCTTGACCAGCTCAAGAGCTGCCTCTGATTTGCCTATGCCGCTGTCTCCTGTCATCATGACGCCGACACCATATACATCTATCAGCACGCCATGAAGCGTCTCCTTAGGTGCAAGCAGCACCCTTAATATCTTGATTATCTCAGAGTCAATATCCGAGGTCTCTCTGTCAGTGCGAAGCAGCGGCACTCCGCGATTTTGACAGACCTCAAGCAGCACATCCTTAACCTCGCCGTTGCCGGAAATAATTATACAAGGCACATTATAGTCAGCAATGCGCTCTAAGCGTTCCTTTAGTACCTCATCCGTGAGTGACTTCATATATTCCTGTTCCTCACGTCCTATAACCTGTACCAGCTTATAATCAAAATAATCAAAAAAGCCCGTAAGCTGAAGGGCTGGTCTTGATATACTGTATGCCTCTATTTTACGGCTCTGCAGATCCGTATCCGGTGTAAGATTGGTCAATTTGAGGCGCTCTGCTAGAGTCTGCACGGTTGCAGGCTTGGTAAGATTAAGATACCCCTGACTGTATGCATCAAGATATGGTGTCATTTTCGTCTCCGTTAATAATAAACAACCATGCCTACGTTTTTGCAGGCACCACATATATAAAAGTAAGGATAGATGTGCGCTTTAATCGCTCTGACAGCACTTTTAGTGCAAGCCCCTATAATATCCTTCAATCTGTAAATGTTCCAAGGAATCGCACCTCAGGCTGCAGCTCTACTCCGTAAATGTCAAGCACTCTTGCTCTTACATCATTTATAAGGCTATAGATATCCTGTGATACCGCACCGCCCCTGTTTACTATGAAACCTGCATGTTTCTCACTTACCTCAGCTCCGCCTATCCTTAAGCCCTTAAGACCGGCATCACTTATAAGCTTGCCTGCGTAAAAGCCCTCGGGTCTCTTAAATGTCGAGCCCGCTGACGGATACTCCAGCGGCTGACTCTCCTTGCGTTTTGCCATAAGCTCATTGCATCTTGCTTTAACTGCATCAGCCTCGCCTCTTGCAAGCTCTATCTCAGCACGGCATACTATATAGCCATCATCCATAAGATTAGAGCCTCTGTAGCGAAATTGCAGTTCATCCTTATTAAGCTTTACAACATTTCCCTTATTATCTACTGCTGTGACATTGAGCACAATATCCTTAAGCTCTCTGCCGTAGGCTCCGGCATTCATAATGCAGGCTCCTCCCATGCAGCCGGGTATGCCTGAAAGCTCCTCAAAACCGCTTGCACCTATATTAGCTGCTATATTGCCTACAGCACTTAAGAAGCAGCCGGCTCCCACATCCATAATAAGCTTATCATCCAGCCATTCATAGCCAAGAAGTGTGAACTCTGTATCATCATTACGTCCGAGATCTATAACAGCACCCTGATATCCGGCATCTGATACAAGCAGGTTCGAGCCATTTCCAAGTATAAAGTAATCAAGGCCGTTAAGCTTGAAATACCTGATAAGTGCTGCAAGCTCAGCCGTGGTTCTTGGTACTATATAGAGCTTAGCAGGCCCTCCCGTTCGAAAGGTTGTGTGCTTAGACATGGGCTCATTTGCTCTGACAGCGCCTGTCGTAAGCCTCCTGATATTATTAATATTCAAAATGCATCCTTTCCATCAGCATATATCAACTTTTTTCTACCTTAAAGAATAGCTCTCAAGCAGCTTAGCCTCTGCCTCAATCTTACCTGGATCTGAGTTTAAGAAAATAACGCTGCCCTCACCCTTTGCTTCTATTCCCTTGCTGCAAATACGGTTCTTAACCTCATCTGCAACCTGCTCAGCGGCGTTATAAAACTTAACCTGTGATCCTAGTACAGAGCTTAGCTCCTGCTTGACAAACGGAAAATGTGTACAGCCTAGAACCACACAATCAGTTTTACCTATATGTTCCTTGAGCAGCTCTTTAAGATAAAGTTCAAATTCCTCTCTGTCTCTTTTGCCGTCTTCAACGTATGGCACTATACCAGGAGCCGCAAGCAAGCTTATATTGGCCTTATCCTTCAGCTCCTCGTATCTCTTCCTAAGACGCTTGCCGTTAGTTGTGGCAGTTGTGGCAAGCACCAGTATATTCTTGCCGGGATTTTCATCCACCGCCCACTTAAGTGCCGGCTCAATGCCTACAAAATCATAATCCTTAAACTGCTCTGTAAGCTCGTCCCACACCTCTGAGCTTGTCGTATTGCAGGCTACAACGAAGCACTTTACCTCATAATCAGTGCTCAGCTCCTTACATATAGAAGAAGTAAGCTTGAGCAGCTCATCATGTGATTTATCGCCATACGGAGCATTAGCCGAATCTCCGTAAAATATATATTCCTCATCGGGCATAAGCTTCCTAAGCTCACTCAGGACTGTCAATCCTCCAAAGCCCGAGTCCATTACTACTATCTTGCTCATATTTAATCCAATCATGTTTTAAACAGTGATACACATATTAGCACAATTTTAATATCATAACAAGGCGATTACTGCACTGACAAATATCTGAGATTACCAAGCCAACACATGGACTTACATATTTGCAGACACAATATAAAGATACTGATAGCTATAGCAGTGTGTATGAGACGTCTGCGACCTTGTTATCGCCGCAACACACCTGTTATATTTTTATATGTTGCGGCGTAACACGAAGCAGGCGTCCATACACCTGTGGAAAGGTCATACTCATATCTGATTCGCACAGCAATCGCCTTGAAAAAGTTTTTTTTAAAAAATTAAAAAACCGCTTGCATAATCCCGTTTGCTATGATAATATAATCATCGCTGCGGAGATGTCGGAATTGGCAGACGAGCAAGACTAAGGATCTTGTGCCAGCAATGGCGTGTGGGTTCAAGTCCCATTCTCCGCACTCGATGCGGTTGAGTTTCAACCGCATTTTATTTTAAAAGTTGTCTGATACGCAGAGGTGGCGGAACGGCAGACGCGCACGGTTCAGGTCCGTGTGCCGGCGACGGCGTGAGGGTTCAAATCCCTTTCTCTGCATTTTAAGAGGCAGTACATGATTTAATTTTCATGTACTGCCTCTTTTCTCTTCTGCTAAAATTATAAACCTACTATTTCTGAATTATCTTAATCCTTATTTGCTTACATGCATTTATTCATGCCCGCCTTTGTATAAGTGTCTAACTACAAAAACAAACTAATCGTTAAGCAAAATTTACCATAAGCAAAACGGTCCGCATTTAGCAGCCTGCCAGAACAGCACTTCGCAGACCAAAACACAGTAGACCCATAAGGCTTTACAGTTCGTAACACAATAGGTCCATGAACCCTTACGAATCCATGGACCTACATTATAGATAATTATCTTAGTTTTACTTGCAGTTAGCCTTAGCAAGCTCGCAAAGCTTTGCGAAGCCTGCTGCATCAGAGATAGCAAGCTCTGAAAGAACCTTACGGTTCATATCTACACCTGCAACCTTAAGACCGTGCATAAGCTGTGAATAGCTGATACCATTCATGTGTGCACCTGCATTGATACGTGTAATCCAAAGAGCTCTGTACTGTCTCTTCTTCTCCTTACGTCCTCTGTATGCATTAGCAAGTGCTCTCATTACTGACTGCTTAGCTACACGATACTGCTTTGAACGAGCTCCTCTGTAGCCCTTAGCCAGCTTGAGTACTCTGTTATGCTTTCTCTTTGCGTTTAATCCGCCCTTAATTCTTGCCATTTCCTGTTCCTCCTCAGACTAAAGCTTACAGATACGGAAGTATCTTCTTCATTGTAGGTGCATTTGTTGCATCTGTTACAACGTCCTTAACAAGATGTCTCTTTCTCTTTCTTGTCTTCTTTGTAAGGATGTGAGACTTGTTAGCATGGTTTCTGACAAGCTTGCCTGTGCCTGTAAGCTTAAAACGCTTTGCAGCTGCTCTCTTGGTTTTGAACTTCTTAACTGCCATATCTATTTCCTCCTGAACTAGTACTGATATTATAAATGCTTATGACTTAGGGACTATGACCATCCATATCTGTGGAGTTAAAGGTCCTGCTGAGACTAATCAAAAGTCTGCTGTACACCCTGTCCGATGCATATATAAGTCTGTTATGTGAATATTATTTCTTCTTAGGACTAAGTATCATTGCAAGGCTTCTGCCCTCAGTCTTAGAAGGCTTATCAACCTGTGCGCAGTCAGCTAATGCTGAAGCAAAGTCATCAAGTATATACTTAGACTGGCCCATACGTGACAGCTCTCTGCCTCTGAATCTAAGAGTCACCTTGACCTTGTTGCCCTTCTCGAGGAACTTGCGTGCCGCACTCATCTTAGTATTAAGATCGTTGGTATCAATATTAGGAGTCAGACGAACCTCCTTAACCTCTATGACATTCTGCTTCTTCTTCTGTTCCTTCTCACGGCGCTTCTGCTCATAGCGGTATCTTGAGAAATCGATAATCTTAACTACCGGCGGAGTAGCGTTAGCTGCAATCTTAACAAGATCCACTCCTGCTTCATTTGCCAGCCTCTGAGCCTCCTGGGCACTCATGATGCCAAGCTGCTCTCCATCCTCTCCGATAACTCTTACCTCTTTGTCTCGGATCTGCTCGTTAACCTGTACATTCAGCTCGCTAATATCAATACACCTCCTTAGCTTTGTCTTTGATGTCCGTTCTGTCATACTTATTCGAAAAATGAGCGGACACCCAAGGGTATCCGCTCATGAATAATCTTAATGAGTATAAACCTGCGTAAGCTCTTACACGAGGTGAGGCGGATAACCTTCTTTGTTTTACTGCCCATGTATGATACACTATTGCAGCATTTAAGTCAAGCTTTTTTATCAGCTGTTTGCCTTAGTTTCGCAATACAGGCATCTGTATACCTTATTCTCCTCGTCGGTAAGCTTAAATACCTGGTCAAGCTCCTGCTCCACGCTTGTGATGCAGCGCGGATTCTTGCAGCGTATTACATTCTTGAGCATTTTGGGCATCTTCATGCTTTCCTTGCGAATTCTTACACCATTCTCGATATAATTAACCGTTGCGCCAGGGTCAACATAACCAATAGCGTCAAGATTAACCGGTATATCCGCGTCCAGCTTAATTATGTCCTTCTTACCCATCTTGCTGGATGTAACATTCATAAGCATCGCTACTGAACAGCTTACATCCTTAAGCTCAAGCAGCTCGTAAAGCTCCATCGCACGTCCGGCACTGATATGATCTATAACTATACCATTTTGAATAGAATCTATCTTCATCTAAATCTCCGATCCGCCGTATCTACGGCTTCAATAAGCACTATCTGAAATGCTGCGTTTTGCCACCTATTGCATTGTAAGTCCCCATCTTAAGGCTATTACTGCAAATGTCTTCCGCAGCCAATTATAAATAAGCAATCCGTACTTTTATACCATGTTGTGCCTGCAAAAGCGCAGGCATGTGTGGGTTACTTAAGCTCGCTGTCTGCTTCCTCAAGCAGTCTCAGCATCAGAGCCATTCTTATATATTTGCCGTTAAGCACCTGCTTAAAGTAGCATGCTCTCGGATCATCATCTATCTCGCGGCTTATCTCATTCACTCTCGGAAGCGGATGCAGTATGCACAGATCCTGCTTGGCATTTGCAAGCTTCTTCATGTTGAGTATATAGCTGTCCTTAAGTCTCAGATAATCCTCCTCGTTGAAGAAGCGCTCTCTCTGCACTCTTGTCATATAGAGTATATCAAGCTCAGGCATAACAGTCTCTAAGTCAGTAGTCTGAACAAACGGGATATTCTTATCCTTAAGCACATCCTTCTTAACATAGCTTGGAAGCTTAAGCTCCTCAGGTGATATGAGAACTATCTTGATGCCTGTATATCTCGATAAAGCATTGATAAGTGAATGTACGGTACGGCCAAACTTAAGATCTCCGCAGAAGCCTACAGTCAGATTATTGAGTCTGCCCTTTTCTCTGTAAATGGTTAAAAGATCAGTCAGTGTCTGGGTCGGGTGATTATGTCCTCCGTCTCCTGCATTTATAACCGGAACCGAAGCATTGGCTGCCGCAACTCTCGGCGCACCCTCCTTAGGATGACGCATTGCTATAATATCTGCATAGCAGCTTACTGTTCTTGCAGTATCAGCTACGCTTTCTCCCTTTGAAGCAGATGAGCTCTGCGCCTCTGAGAATCCTAACACATTGCCGCCAAGCTCATACATAGCTGCCTCAAAGCTCAGCCTTGTTCTGGTTGAAGGCTCAAAGAACAAGGTTGCAAGCTTCTTGCCATGGCATCTTTCCGAATAGTTCTTAGGATGCTCTATGATATCGCAGGCAAGCTTAATAAGCTCATCTATCTCTTCTACACTTAAATCTACTACATCTAATATGTTTCTGACCATGTCTGTCTCCTAATTTTTTAAAAGTATTACGAAAGCGCATATATGCTGTACCCACACTTGCGGACGCTCAAATTTGCTGTCAAATTAGTTAGTTTTCTAGGTATAGGCACTGTTCGATAAGCGCACAGCAATCCGTACTTTTATACAACGTTCATCCAGGACTCGTCGCTTGGATTATTTCTGAATGCTATAAGACGCTTAATATCCTCATCCTTGATATAATCCATCTGAGCTGCAACCACTGAGATAATGTCAAAATTAGTAAGTGAATAGTTTTCAACCTTCGCTTCTTTCAGTCTGTCGATGCTCTTTTGCATGCCGTAGGTGAAGATGCTGACTATGCCAAGTACCTCAGCGCCTGCCTCTCTCAGTACCTCTACAACCTCGATGACAGAGCCGCCTGTTGAGATAAGGTCCTCGACAACTACAACCTTCTGTCCCTTCTCTAATTTACCCTCAATCTGATTCTTGCGGCCGTGATCCTTGGCCCCGCTTCTTACATATCCCATAGGCATATTGAGGATGTGTGCTGTTATAGCTGCATGCGCTATGCCTGCTGTAGAGGTTCCCATAAGCACCTCTGCCTCAGGATAATGCTCCTTAATCAGCTCAGCAAGTCCGTACTCAACATCATCTCTCACCTCAGGTGCTGTGAGTGTAAGTCTGTTGTCACAATATACCGGGCTCTTGATGCCGCTTGCCCAGGTAAACGGCTCATTCGGCTTAAAGAATACTGCCTGTATTTTAAGAAGATCTCTCGCGATAAGTGTCTCTCGATTCTGCATTGAATTAATTCCCCTTTGTGTTCTATAAGTGTTTTCGCATATGGCTGCCTACATATCATTACATGAGAGCTGCCAGCCGGTTAATATAGTTATTAACTCCATTACACCAGCAACATTTACAGGAAGCATCAATAGCTTCATGCTCCCGGTGTTATATCACTTCCTACGCCCAAGAAACTCCCTTACACATCTCTTGTAAGCTGCAACAGGATCATCTGCTTTGGTTATAGGTCTTCCGACTACAATATAGTCGGCGCCTTCATTAGCCGCATCTGCCGGAGTCATGACACGCTTCTGATCTCCCACATCTCCGTCTGCAAAGCGTATGCCGGGTGTTATAGTAAGGAAGCTATCTCCGCATTCCATATGTACATCTCTTGCCTCCTGCGCCGAGCACACTACTCCGTCAAGTCCGGCATTCTTGGCATTTTTAGCATAGCTCATAACAACTTCATTGATAGGCTTATTTATCAGAAGCTCCTCTGTCATGGTTTTCTGATCCGTACTTGTAAGCTGAGTAACAGCTATAAGCAGCGGTCTCGTGCCATCAGGACGCTTTAAGCCTTCAAGTGCTGCCTCCATCATAGCTCTGCTGCCCGCCGCATGGCAGTTTACTATATCTGCATCGAGTGCTGACAGTACAGCCATAGCCTTCTTAACAGTATTAGGAATGTCGTGAAGCTTAAGATCTAAGAATATCTTGTGTCCTCTCTTCTTAATCTCCTTAACAATCTGCGGACCCTCGGCATAAAAAAGCTCCATGCCTATCTTCACAAATGGCTTAACATCAGTAAATTTATCCAGAAATTCATAGCATTCCTTGGCACTTGCAAAGTCGCATGCTACTATAACATCCTTATTCATTATGCATTTTCCTTCCTAAAATATGTTCAGTAAACACCCATGCCTGCGATTTTGCAGGCACCACATGATATAAAAGTCACGGATTGCTTGTTGTCGCGGCGTTCTAAGCTAAAAGGCCCTGCCGTATCAATGCGATATACCGATAATATCCGTTATCTGCTTGATTCCATACTTATCCATAGCCTCCGGCAGGCCATCTATAATACGCTTGCATGCATATGGGTCTACCAGATTGGCAGCTCCTACCTCAACAGCGCAGGCTCCGGCCATCATCATTTCCAGTACATCCTCAGGCTTAGTGATGCCGCCAAGTCCCACAACCGGGATGCTCACGGCATTGGACACCTGATAAACCATGCGGATAGCTATCGGCAGCACTGCCGGTCCTGACATACCTCCTGTGACATTTTTAATAATAGGTCTTCCGCAATGCAGATTAATCCTCATAGCAAGCACGGTATTAATCAGGGAAATGCCGTCTGCTCCGGCATCCTCGCATGCCATTGCTATTGAAGCTATGTCAGTGACATTAGGAGTAAGCTTCATTATAATAGGCTTCTTGGTTACAGACCTTACACGCTTAGTAACCTCAGCCGCAAGCTTAGGATCTGTTCCAAAGCCCATGCCGCCGCCATGCACATTAGGACAGCTGATATTTATCTCAAACCATCCAATCTGCGGCTCCTCATTAAGGCGCTCGCATACGTAGGCATACTCGTCGACTGAAAAGCCGCTGACATTGGCCATAACCGGCTTATTGAAGCAAGCCTTAAGCTTCGGCAGCTCCTCCGATATAACACGGTCTACTCCCGGGTTCTGCAGTCCGACTGCATTAAGCATGCCAGACGGGCACTCCGCAATACGAGGCGACTCATTGCCAAAGCGCGCCTCCTCTGTAGTTCCCTTAAATGAAAATGTTCCTAATTCATTGATATCGTAAATCTCGGCAAATTCATAACCATAGCCAAAGGTGCCGCTTGCTGCAATTACCGGATTATCCAGCTTAATTCCGCAAAGCGTACACGCCAGGCGAGGATTTTTCTCACTCATACTTCTATCTCCATTTCCGCAGTCATTGTTCATGACACGGTATGTACATGAATAAATGCTGATACATTTTCCACGCTTATTATCTTATAATCTGACAATAATCAGTATATTTTTTCACATCTTAAATTGCAGACAACTCTTTTGACTGTTAACGTTCCGCTATATCAGTCCCGTTGTCGCTCTGCTTATGTCAGTCCCACAGTATCTCGGACTTTGCAAATATCGGTCCGTCCTTGCATACTCTCTTTGCTCCGCTAGCGGTATGCATGGTGCAGCCCATGCAGGCTCCGAAGCCGCAGCCCATACGCTCCTCAAAGCTAAGCTCACCATCACATTTTACTGAGCGGTATACGGAGCGAAGCATCTTAACAGGACCGCAGGCATAATAATATGCACTGTCAGGATTATGATTAATCTCCTTAATAACCTCAGCATCTACAACAACGCCATGTCCGTAGTTAGCGCCTGCCAGTCTCTGCTCTGTGCCGTCTGCCGTCATAACAGTGACATTTGCACCGGCATCACTCATCTCCTCAGCCAGCACTACATCTGCTGCCGTATTAAAGCCAAGCACTGCACTTACATTGACGCCCTCTGATATAAGCTTGTGTGTTAAGGCAAGCATCGGTGCAGAGCCTATACCGCCGCCAAGCAGCAGCGCATGGCCGCACGCCTTAGCCTTAGATACATCAAAACCGTTGCCAAGACCGGTAAGCACATCTAGCTTCGTCCCAAGCGATAGCCTGGTCATATCCTCCGTACCCTCTCCGGCTACCTTATAAAGTATTGTTACACTCTCACTGTCATAATCGCATACAGATATAGGGCGCCTTAGGAAATGTCCCGGGAGAGCTATATTGATAAACTGCCCCGGCACCGTTACGCCCGACACATCTCCCTTAAGCTGCATGCGCCAAACCTGATTTGCAATCATGGTATTGTCCGTAATTGTTAATTCTGCCTGTTTCATAAATCTAGTATCAACCCCTGTATAATGACGTCACCATCATAAAACATAAACCTATTATGTCTGTCCTATAATCTAATGACTTCTTAAACCTCAGCATCCATTTCTGCGTAATCGCAGCTATTGCGTTTTAAGCAGAAATACCTACAAATCAGCATGTTCAACATATTATAAAAGTACAAATGCTGCACGCTTACGCATCACCGCAGCACATTATTAATGCGCTTTATAAGCCAAGTGCCTGCTTGTCTGCGTACACAGCCTTACCCTTGCATACAGTCATAAGGCATCTGCCTGAGAGCTTTAATCCTTCAAACGGTGTTGCGCGTCCCATAGACAAAAACTCTGACGAATCCACTGTGTATTCCGCACCAAGGTCCCAGATGCAATAGTCATTGCTGCTAAGAGGAATATTAAAGCGTTTCCTCGGTGCATATACCATCAGCTCAATAAGCTTATCAAGCGTTATAACACCTGTCTTCACAAGTCCTGTATAAAGTGATGCAAATGCAGTCTCAAGTCCGACTATGCCCATGGCACTTTTCTCGAGTCCGCGTGACTTCTCCTCTGCGCTGTGCGGAGCATGATCTGTTATAATCATGTCCACTGTTCCGTCCTTGATTCCTTCAATAAGAGCTTCTTTATCAGCCTCCGAACGAAGCGGCGGATTCATCTTGAAGCGTCCATCCTCCTTAAGATCCGCATCAGTCATAAGTAGGTAATGCGGAGCAGTCTCACAGGTAACATCCACTCCTCTTGCCTTAGCCTCTCTTATAATCTGTACGCTCTCCTTAGTCGATACATGGCACACATGATAAGCACAGCCTGTCTCCTCTGACAGTCTGACATCTCTCTCTATCTCTCGCCACTCGCTCTCAGAGCTTATGCCTCTGTGTCCATGAGCCTTGGCATACTCCCCGTCATGTATATAACCTCCGTGAAGCAGCTCATTAACCTCACAGTGGGCTACTATCATTTTGCCAAGTGATTTAGCCTTAAGCATAGCTTCACGCATCATGTCCTCAGACTGTATGCCCTTACCATCATCAGAGAAAGCAATGGATAATGGTGCCAGCTCCTCCATGGCTGAAAGCTCCTCGCCGGCTTCATTTACAGTAATAGCTGCGTAAGGATATACGTTGATTACCGCATCCTTATCTATAATGTCAAGCTCTTCCTTGATATGTGCTGCGCTGTCCGGAACCGGATTAAGATTAGGCATGGTGCATACCGCCGTATAACCGCCTCTTGCTGCAGACATAGTACCCGAGCTTATCGTCTCCTTATATGAAAATCCCGGCTCTCTGAAATGCACATGCACATCACAGAAACCGGGAAATGCTATATATTGTGATTTATTAAACAAATCAAAAATCTTATCATTCGGTACAACGCCTGAATTAAAAAGCACGCCTGACATACCGCTAAGATCTACATCTGAATTATATCTCTGTATGTTCTCAAATTCTGACATTGATAATTCCTCCCAAATATTCCAAGCCATTATAATTAATACAGCATATTCGGTCAAGTGATATTTAGCTCTGATATGGATTTGGTAATAAATCCTCCTGCGTTTGCTTCATTCATAGATTTATCTAACATGTCAAGGTATTCGGCATTTCTCTTAGCTTTAAGCATATCATTATATTCCTTTTCAGAAATCATAACTATGTTTTCATTCTTAGGTCTTGATACAACTAATATTTCACCATTAAATACCTTATCGCATAAACTCTTAAAGTTATCTCTAAGATCCATACTTTTAACTGCAAGCATGATTAAAACTCCTTTCGTATATATTTTCGTACGTTTTTTCGTACTGTGATTATACGTCGAGCCAAATATCGTGTCAATAAAATAAGACCCATTACTGAAACTTCTTGACGGGGATATGTCATCACGGAAGTTGCTCCTGAATCTACCGAGCTTTGGGCTAGATATTATCACAGCCATATGGATATGGACATGCTTCAAGCCGTAGCATATTACGAAGATTTACCAGAGTCTTACGTCATTTTTATTTGCGATTATGACATTACATCTGCTCTTATTTTACACAGCTTATGCTTCCACGCGCTATCAACTATAAAGCTATAGCGTGTGGAAACTATATATGCAACAAACAAATCTACCGCCACTCTAAAAGCCAGTCAATAACATTTACGACTTTTATTCCGTCATAGTTTCCAAGGGAGAAGCGGTCCAAGGTCAGAACAAACTTCTCATAGTTATCCCGTATATTACGCAGTGGCTTCATCTCCCTTTCAAAGGTTTCTTCAGCTGTCATGTCGGCAGTAACCTGATAGTAAGTCAGCACTCCATTCTTCTGTATCACAAAGTCCACTTCACTAGAATCATATTTTCCGATACAGATCTTGCCGCCTCTTCGTGCCAATTCAAGATATACAATATTTTCAATGGTAAATCCTAGATCATAATTCTTTCTTGGGAGAATGTGATTTCTGATTCCCATATCCACCATATAAAACTTATTATT
>CAVBGP010000022.1:0-22539 GCA_963595005.1 Acutalibacteraceae bacterium
ATAGTTATAAAAGTACGGATTGCTTCGCACTTTAAGCGCTCTCGCAATCCTGCCATTAATACGCGTATAAACCAAAAGCACTGATCACCGTACAAAGTGATTCAGTGCTTTTAACATAATTTTATCGTATATGCATAGCCTGATTATATCTTGCTCTCGACTTATAAACCTCATTAATATGATGTGCTACAGTCTGACAGCATCCTCCCACGGCATTTGCCCCATGCTGCATCCATTCATATGCATAGTCTCCGAAGGATTTGCCGTCTGCATTGCCATGCCAGGTTTTGCTTGCCGGATCATAGATCTCACCGCTGTTTGGATATACTCCTATCGGAACAGAGCAGGCAGCATGTATCTCATCTATAAGCTCTGCAACAAACTTAGGAGCTACACAATTGACTCCTATCATCTTAAGATGCGGATGATTTGTGCTAAGCTCTGCCGCACAATCACGTATCAGCTCGCCCTCACTGATATGTCTGCCGTCCCTGCATGAGAAGCTTACCCAATAATCAATACCTATATCCTCAGCCAGTTCTGTTATAATTCTCACTTCCTGCATAGAAGGCTGTGTCTCTATAAGCAGCATGTCTGCTCCGGCTTCAACCATAAGCTCCATACGATGCTTATGAAATTCTCTTAAGGTATCATCACTTACACCATAATTTCCTCTATACTCTGAGCCATCTGCCAGATATGCTCCGTAGGGACCTACTGAGGCAAGGCACAACGGATATGCACGCTCTGAACATTTGCCCTCATTTATCCACCAGGACTCTCTGGCACGTATAAGGATATCAACACTGCGCTTAATAAGTGCCTCTGCCCGTTCATATGTGCAGCCGGCCTCCATAAAGCCAGGAATGCTTGCCTGATAGCTGCAGCTTATTCCGCAGTCTGCACCTGCCTTAAAATAATCCTCATGAACTTCCCTGATAAGCTCCGAAGCCTTATCAAGAGCAGCGGCCGTCCACAGCTTATTATTAAGGTCACAGCCCTTGGCTGCAAGAGCTGTGCTCATTGAGCCGTCTATAACCATAACCTTATTTTTTGCCAATATGTCATCTATTGACGCATGTAGATTTTTCATCATGTCCCGTCCTCATTATTCGACATTTAATATGCCTGTTCTCTGACAATCTCAAATTGCCGTCTTACAGGTTAGTGCCATTCATTGCGTTAAATCGCTGCTGTATGTTTATTTTGCAGCGTCGGCATTTTCCTTAGCACAATCAAAACTTACATAAGGCGGGTTCTCACCACGCTGCTTAGCCGGCAAATATCTCTTCCAGAAATCATCAAACAGGCGGAAAATCTCCTTATGCTTAGCTGCAATAAAGAATATCGTGATGAACACGTACAGTGCTGATAATATATCTGTAAATGCCCACAATGCCTCTGCTTCTATGTTATAGAAAATCACGCAAGGCAGCATATAGTAAATCATATATACCGGGATAAGCTTCTTATTGAGCTTGGTATCACCGAAAACATAGTTGACCGACTTCTCACAGGTGTAATACATACCAATGATTGTTGTCCATGCAAATATTGTTATGGCGATTGCTGTAAACTGTCCGCCTATATTGCCATAGGCATTGCGGAATGCGATAGTTGTAAGTGCTCCGCTTGTCGCATCACTTGAGATATATGAGCCTGTGATAATAATGCTGAATGCAGTTATAGAGCAAACAATCATGGTATCAAGAAAGATTTCGCCCCAGCCCCAAAGTGACTGCCTTACCGGATGATCAGTCTTGGCTGATGCATGAGCAATCATGCCGTAGCCTGTGCCTGCATCATTGGAATAAATACCTCTGGCTATACCATACTGTATCGCATCTCTTACGGTTGCTCCGGCAAAGCCTCCTACCGCTGCCGTCGGGGAAAATGCCGACTTAACAATCAGCATCACCACCTCCGGTACATGCTGTATATTAATTATCACTATGCCAAGTCCCGCAATAACATATAAGACTGACATTATCGGTACAGCCTTACTCATTACCGCAGAGATACGCTTTAAGCCTCCCCATATGGTAACAAGACAGGTTGCTCCCAGCACAAGTGCGGTCACAAGCGGACTTATGCCAAAGCCCTCCTTCAATGAGCTTGTTACAGCCTCTGTCTGTACACAGCATGTCCATGGTCCGAATACAAAGCAGAATATCGCAAGAACTATTGCTCCCTTCTTCCATCCGAAGGCATTTTTCATAACGAAGGAGCGGTCACACACGTACTCATCCATAGACTTCTTATAGTGCTCACGATAACGCTGTCCTATGATAATCTCGCAGGCTTTGGTTGACATTCCAAAGAATGCAGACACCCACATCCACAGCAATGCACCCGGACCTCCGCTTACTATCGCTGTTGCGACTCCGCTTATATTGCCTGTGCCTATGGTGTTGGCAAGTGCCGTACAAGCAGCCTGAAAGCCGGATACGGTTCCCTCGCCTTCACCCTTATTAAACATCTGCTTATAGGTGTTGTCGAAATTAAACTTTATCTTGCGCTGATATCTGAAGCCAAATCTGATTGAAAGTATGATACCCGTGCACAATATCAATATAATGGTTGGTGTACCCCATACCAAATCATCTATTTTGTATAGGAAGTCGGTTAATTTGTCCATGATAAATCCTTTGCGATAATCGCATCAACTGACTCCTCTAACAAGCCGTTATTATCAACAATCACATCTGCAAATGCTGCATACTTATCCTTGCGGTCTGCATAGAGCTTCTCTAAAGGATTGGCCTGTGATAAAGGTCTGCCGTTAGTAGGAAGCTTTGATACATCTCTCTGCAGCCAGAATATCATACCATTTTGATGAATCAGCGGGTAGTTCTCAGGTCTCGTTACGCAGCCTCCTCCTGTCGCAATTATAACGCCTGACAGCTTACCTAACTCCTCAAGAACCTTGGTCTCAATCTTTCTGAAGCCTGCCTCACCGTCCTGCTTAAATATCTCAGGGATTGGTATTCCGGCGCTTTCTACTATAGCCTGATCAGCATCTATTAATCTCCTGCCGGTTCTCTCTGCAAGCAGCTTTCCTACCGAGCTCTTGCCGCAGCCTGGCATGCCTATCAGTACGATGTTATTCATCTCTGCGCGAAGAATGTTATTTACGCGTTCATTTTCACTTTCCGGTATTGCCTTGCCTGCAAATATCTCGGCTGCCTTCTTAGCCTGAGCCACAAGCATATAGAGTCCGTCGGTATATCTGATGCCTAACAACTCTGCCTGCAGCAGCAGCGCAGTGCGCTCCGGGTTGTAGATAAGATCCACCACGCCCTCGAGCTTTGGAAACTGCTTAAGATCAAGCGGTGACTGACCGTTATAAGGGAACATGCCTACTGGGGTAGCATTTACAATAATATCTGCATCGGCATGCTTATCAAGATTGCTGTAGTTATCTTCACCTGTTCTTGATATAATCACAATCTCACGTGCGCCAAGGTCCTCTGAGGCTCTGCATACGGTATTAGAGGCTCCTCCGCTGCCTAGCACCAGTACCTTCCTGCCGTCAAAATCAATGCCTCTGTTCTTAACCATAGCACAGAAGCCATAATAATCTGTATTGTCACCATGCCAGCCGTCAGCCATCTTAACCAATGTATTGCAGCAGCCCATCTTACGTGCTGCATCGGACAGCTCCACACAGTACTTCATAACCGTCTTCTTGTACGGTATGGTAACATTCATACCGCTAAGCTCGGTAGTCTCCATAAAGGTATCGAGATCCTCCGGCTCAACCTCATACAGCTTATATTCATAATCACTAAGCATGTTGTGCAGCTGCGGTGAGTAGCTGTGACCTAATTTTCTGCCTAAGAGTCCGTATTTCTTACCCATTGTCATATCTCCCTAATATATTCTATCCTGATGCTCGTATGTCATGCATGTGATTGAGTCAAATCCACGCAAACGCTCACGTCAATTCAGGCAGGCCATATACATTTACATAACCTCACTATAGCTGCCAAGATAATGGAACTCCTCCGTTCCGTCGCTCAGCTCCCTTATCATCTGTACAAACTCCTCTGAGTATACAGAGGTCTCTATATCAAAGTAGAACATAAACTCAAAATCCCTGTCCGGTATCGGTCGGCTCTCAAGCTTGACTACATTTATATCAAGAGCATAGAAGCGGGCGAGCATCTTGTAGAGCGCACCCGGTCTGTGCGACAGCACCATCATGATAGAGGTCTTGTTTGCTCCCGGATATATCTCTGGCTTCTTGGAAATGCATATGAATCTCGTATGATTATTGCCGTTATCCTGTATATTGGCCTTAACTGTCTTGAGCCCGTAAAGCTCGGCACATCTGTAGGAGGATATAGCCGCAACATCGCTTCTGCCGGACTGTGCAACCAGCTGTGCAGCCATGGCTGTGTTCTCAACCTCGGTTATCTTGACTCCCAGCTCCTTAAGGAAGATACTGCACTGATTAAGTGCCTGCTCGTGAGAGTAGACCTCCTTGATATCCTTAAGCTCTGTGCCCTGCTTTGCTACAAGACAATGATTAATCTTGATGCGTGTAGCTCTTACTATATGGAAATTATGTGAGAGCATGAGATCATAGACCTTGCGCACTGAGCCTGCCGTACTGTTCTCTATAGGCAGGATACCGTACTCGCAGAGACCATTTTCAACAGCACTGAACACGCCCTCGAAATTGCCAAGATACATGATATCTGGTGAGGAAAACAGCTTCTCGCAGGCTATCATCGAATATGCACCCTCAACTCCCTGACAAGCTACCTTTGCAACCTTGGGGAACATCTTGGGAGTGTTGTCTATAGCCTCCTGTATCTCCTTAAAGGCTTCATCGTTGCCTCCTATAAGCTTGTTCTGATATGAACGGCTGAGCTCGAATATCAGTGAATACAGTACTCGATAATAGGAGCTTAGCATAGGATCATCCGCAAGCTCCACTATCTTGTGCAGCACCTCACGCTCACGCTTTGAGTCGATAACCGGTATGCCCTGCTCTCTCTTGTACTCAGCTATAGCAGCTGCTACCTGCATTCTCTCTTTAATATCCTGTACAAGACGCCTGTCTACTGCGTCAATCTGCTCTCTTAATTCCTCAATTCCCATATATATCCTCTGTCTTGTATGTAAACCATCATGCCTGTGTGAATGCAGGCTCCACATATACCAAATTTGCGGATTGCGACAGTGCTTGTGCGCTCGCGCATATTTGCATTTTTTGTCTATCGCCTCGCTTCACGCTTACAATGCATTCTGCGTCTTAGCTATAAGCAGCTCATCATATATTGCTGCCGCAGCTGCTGCCTCCACTACCGGCACGGCTCTCAGCACTATGCAGGGGTCGTGTCTGCCCTTAACCTTAAGCTTAACCGCCTCGTGCGTCTTAATATTAACACTGTCCTGCTCCTTAGCAATTGAAGGTGTAGGCTTAAATGCTGCCCTAAATACTATCGGCATTGATGAGGTTATTCCGCCAAGGATACCTCCGTGGTTATTAGTGACGGTCTGAACCCTTCCGTCCTTCCATGTAAATGCATCGTTATTTTCGCTGCCTCTTAAGGCTGCACAGGCAAAGCCGTTGCCAAATTCTATGCCCTTAACTGCAGGAATACCGAAAACCATCTGTGCTATACGGTTTTCTATGCCGTCAAACATTGGCTCTCCTATGCCTGCCGGAACACCCTCGATAACGCACTCGATGATGCCTCCTACAGAGTCTCCGTCTGCCTTAGCTGACTCTATAGCTTCACGCATCTTGAGCTCTTTTGTCTCTCCGCCTATCATAACCGGCCTGGCACTTATACGTATGCCTTCCTTCTCAAGCTGCTGCAGGGCTATACCGCCTGCTATGCACAGCGGTGCCGTAAGCCTGCCCGAGAACTGACCGCCTCCTGCATAATCACGTGCTTCTCCGTATTTTACCATAGCAGCATAATCCGAATGTGCTGGGCGAGGCACATATTGAAGCTCAGAGTAGTCTGACGAATGAGTGTTGGTATTTCTGATTATTGCCGAGAGCGGAGCTCCTACTGCATCTGAGGCGTCATTAAGTCCTGCCTCGAAATGCACCGTATCACTCTCCTTACGAGGTGTTGAGAGTCCGTCCTGACCGGGACGTCTGCGGTCTAAGAAGCGCTGCAGCTGTTCCTGGTCTACATGCGTTCCTGCCGGTAATCCCTCTATGGTCACTCCGATTGCAGCTGCATGCGACTGTCCCCATATCGTAAATCTGTATATATTGCCGATGGTGTTGCTCATCTATATTGTTCCTCTGTAGTGTTACTCTTAATACTACCTGTCTAAACTGTTCATCTGTGCATATCTATTCGTCATTTTTACAAATGCAGTACCTATGCACCGACAATCCATAACTGTCTGATTATAAGCAGATTATAATTCCGATCCTATATCCTCAGGCTTTAGCTTGCATCGTCTGAAACCTTGACTGCACCGCCAAGCTTGGCAAAATCCTCCCAGAAAGCCGGATATGATTTTCTTACAGCCTGTGCAGTAAGCACGGTTACATCTCCCTCACATATGATTGATGCAACCGCTGCACTCATCGCTATGCGGTGGTCATTGCAGCTGTCTATAATGCCTCCGCGAAGCTTTCTTCCTGTGCCCCTGACTCTTAATCCGTCCTCGGTCTCCTCTGCGTCAGCACCAAGGGCCTTAAGCATGGTAACAGTTGCCTTGATGCGGTCGCTTTCCTTGATGCGCAGGCGTTCTGCATGGGTAAATACAGTCTCTCCCTTAACACCTGATGCAAGTACTGACAGTACCGGCACAAGATCTGGGACATTTCTGGCATCAATTATGACCGGATCCTGATTATTTATTTTTTTATCATTACCATTGTCATTGCTTTTTATATTTACATTAATATCAGCAGCTGCATTAATCACTGCTTTGTCTGATGAATTATGTGCTTTTGTTTTAGGGCTGTCACATAATTCACCGACCTTTGTTCTGCCGCTTATTATCTTATCCCTAAGGCTGAGGACCTCCTTATCTCCCTGCACGGAGTCCTCTCTGAGCCCTGTCACATTTAGAGTATCAGATGTAAGCGCTGAGGCACATATCCAAAATGCTCCGTTAGACCAATCGCCCTCAACCTTAAGCTCTCCCGGTGAGGTATAGGCTGCCTCACGGCTTATCTTAAGTATGCTGCCGCTGCGCTTAGTCTCTACTCCAAAGCACTTAAGTGCATCTATAGTCATGAGTATATAATTGATGGACTCAATATTCCCTGTAAGCTCAAGCTCAAAATCACCGTCTTTTGCTGCGATTAAGGGTGCAGCAAAAAGCAGTCCGCTTATAAACTGTGAGGATACATCTGCAGCTATACTGTAATGACTGCCTGTAAGTCTGCCTGCAACATCAACTGTGCCGTCAGCATTTCTCGTAAGCCTTGCGCCATGAGCTTCAAGCTCCTCCCACAGCGGCGACAGCGGTCTCTCTGAGAGTCTGCCGTGCATGACTATATGCGTATCGATGCCAAGTGCAGCTACAACAGGAAGTATAAATCTGAGCGTAGAACCGCTCTCGCCAACATCTATGCTTATGGCTTTGGTATCCTTACTGCTCACTGCAGCAGCGCCTTGAGCTGTTGTCTCGGACGATTTAACTGCTGCCGATGTGCTTAATTTATCTCCTACTGCATCTGATATTTCTGTGTTTGAGTAATCTCCACCGATTGCCTCTTCTCTTGCATAGCCTGCTATCGGAACTACATGGAAGCTCAAGGTATCCTTGTCATAGCTTATGTCTGCTCCCATAGATCTTAAGCAGCCTGCTGTTGCCTCTATATCAAGAGAAAGCTCCTCGCATACAATATCTGTAGCCTTGTCTGCAAATGCAGCGCATATAAGCATGCGGTGCGCCTGTGACTTTGAAGCCACTGTCTTAATCTCTCCGTGTAATTGCCTTGGGCTTATATTAACCTGCATGAATCGCAGTACCTCTCCTTGTACTCTAAAAGTGTGTGACAACCGGCTGTGTGGCTGCGTGCTTGCACGCATGGACAGCTTGTCAGGGCAGGATTACGGGAGCGTCTAAAGCGCGCAGTAATCCGTAACTTTTATATCATGTTGAGCCTACAAATACGTAGGCATGGGTGTTTACTCTAAGTGTTCACAGTCCCATCGCCATGAAGCTGCGCATATTATCGAGCGACATCTTAACTATCTCACATGCTCCTATATGAGTCGGCACTACTATCGAGATATCCTTGCCGCGACGCTTTTTATCAGACTGCATGACATTATAGAGCTCGTCTATGCCATAAGCACAGTCAGTCGGAAGGCTAAACTGCTGAAGCACCTTGACTATACGAGCAGCTGTCTCCTTCGAGCATACAGCCTGTGCTGCAGACGCTCTTGCCACAACTGACATGCCTACGGCAACCGCCATGCCGTGATACATACCGAAGCTGCTAAGCTTCTCTACGGCATGCCCCAAGGTATGTCCAAGATTAAGCAGCTGTCTGAGTCCTGTATCAAACTCATCCTCACAGACTATATCTCTCTTCATCTCTATGCATCTTGAGATAACATATTCTCTGTCAAAGTCCCTGCCCTGCTCTTCAAGATGTGCAAAGAGTGCCTTGTCACCCAGCACTCCGTACTTGATTATCTCAGCACAGCCTTCTGTATATACATCCTCCGGCAAGGTATCAAAGCAATCCATATCACAGATGACAAGGCGCGGCTGATAGAAAGCTCCTGCAAGATTCTTACCGGCTTCAAGATCTATGCCTGTCTTGCCGCCAACAGATGAATCCACAGCTGCAAGCAGTGTTGTCGGTATCTGTATGAAATCTATCCTTCTTAAAAATGTAGCTGCAGCAAAGCCTGCGAGATCTCCTATAACGCCTCCGCCAAGAGCTACTATAAAATCACTTCTGGTAACATGCTGTTCTGCAAGAAAATTAAGCACAGCTGTATAACTTGTGATATTCTTTGAGCTCTCACCGTTAGGAATTGTGTATACCACCGGCTTAAAGCCAACCGATGATAGTGCTAATGCCAATTTTTCTGCATACAGCGGTCCTACTGCATCATCAGTTATGATTGCCGCTATCTGTGCATTTGCATTAAGACCGGCATATTTCTTTATTAGCTCCCCCGCTCTTGCTATGAGTCCTCGGTCTACAACTGCCTTATATGGGGATGAAGTGTTGATGTCTATAATATTCATATGTTTATCCGTTGTTTAGTTCTGTTCGCCGCAGATTTGGCTATATACTTATTTTATGCTGTACTATAATTATCTTCTGCTTGTATTACTGCAATTCGCATAACACAGCTTCTATATATCAGCCATCTATCGCTATCTTCCGGTCGCTGCCTTCCTTAAATATACGTGTAAGCTCATCCTCATCATTATCAGCTATAGCATCACGATATTCGGCTAAATATCCTATAAGCCAATTGAGCTCCTGCAAGACATTTTCCTTATTATCCATGCAAAGCTCTGCCCACATACGCGGATTAAGTCTTGCAACACGGGTTAAGTCCTTGTAGCTGCCTGCAGAAAAGCCCTTGTGACTGCCTGCGGTCGGGCTCTTGATATAGGCATTCGATACGATGTGAGCCATCTGCGAGGTGAAGCCTATCATCTTATCATGCTCCTTGGCTGTCGTAACCGACAAATGTCCAAAGCCCGCAGGCTCTAACAGCTTCTTGATATTCTCAAGAAACTCTATATCATCATACATAGGCGGAACAAGCACCATTGGCGCATTATGATAGAGATTAGCTCTCGCATGCTTAAAGCCCGAGAACTGCGTGCCTGCCATAGGATGTCCTCCGACATAGGTAAAGCCGTACTCTCTGGCCAGTGCAAAGCCAAGCTCGCAGATATGCTCCTTGACTCCCAGGCAGTCTATGACAACCGTATGCTTATCTATATGAGGCGCAGCCTCCTTGAAGTAAGCTGCTGCCGCATTGATGTAGGTAGTGATGAGCAGCAGGTCACAGTCCTTAATATTATCAAAATCAAGTACCTTGTCAACCGTGCCCTGCAAGCCTGCGTAGCCGAGTATGGTCTTATCTATATCGTAGGCATAGACCGTGTGTCCGGCTTCCTTGTATGCCTTGGCAAATGAGCCTCCTATCAGTCCGAGACCGACAACTCCGAGTATCATTTTGTTTCCTCTTCTCTTAATGTAAATAACCGTGCCTGCACTTTTGCAAGCAGCACACATAATACATAGTATAAAAGTACAGATTGCTACGTGCTTTCGTGCTCTCGCAATCCTCTGCCCTATAACGGCCAATCCGGGCTACCGCTCTTCTTACAGTGTTGTTCTAAGCGTATCTATCTTGGCTGTAAGCTGTTCTAACTGCTTAGGCGTAAGTGCCTGAGCGCCGTTATAGAGTGCCTTGAGCGGGTCTTCATAGACATCAATGACTATGCCGTCTGCCCCCGCCGCTGCAGATGCCAGTGCCAGTGGCCCAACCAGGCTTGAACGTCCGCAGGCGCTACCGGGATCTGTTATTACCGGTAAATGTGACAGCTCGTGCAGCATCGGCACAGCCGAGATATCCAAGGTATTCTTGGTATAGGTTTCAAAGGTTCTTGAGCCTCTCTCACAGAGTATAACCTGCTCATTGCCGCCTGCCATGATATGCTCGGCACTCATGAGCAGCTCTCTTAAGCTGCTTGAAAGTCCGCGCTTCAATATAATCGGCTTACGGAGCTTGCCAAGCTCACGAAGCAGCTCATAGTTCTGCATGTTTCTGGTTCCGACCTCTATGATATCGACATCCTCGTAGCGGTCTATGTGATCAGGATTAACTATCTCTGTGGAGATCGGAAGTCCTGTCTCCTGCTTTGCTTCGATAAGGAGCTTAATATTATCAACCGAGGTGTCTACCTCCTCATAAGGAGAAAACTGCTTTCTAAAGGCATCAGCTCTTAAAACATTTGCCCCGGCAGCCTTAACTGCCTTTGCTGCTGACATAAGCTGCTCTCTGCTCTCTATCGCACTCGGTCCTGCTATAATCACGCAGCTGCCGTCTCCGAAGACTGCATCGCCAACCTTGATTATGGTGTTGTCCGGATGAAACTGTCTGTTGCTCTTCTTAAAGGACTCAGTAACACGCTTAACCGAATCAACTATGCTAAGGCTCTCTACAAGCTCTACATCGATATTACCGGTATTGCCGACAAGACCCAATATAGTATACTCCTTGCCTACTGACACATGCACATCAACATGCTGTGACTTGAGCCATTCTATAAGATTATTCTTTTGTTCCTCTGTTGTATCCGGTTTTAATACTGCTATCATACTTTTTTATTCCTTCTCGTAAGGCAAAAATCTCCTGTCTGCCTGTTCGCAAGCGTCACTGTGTATAGAAGTGACATTTTCTCCGCATCGATAAACTCCCATGCCTACGTATTCGCAGGCATCACATGATATAAAAACGACAGATTTCTTCGCATCTTACGCTACCGCGATTTACTTTAACGATTTAAAGCGTGTTATAACATTTATCTTGTACAATGTCAAGCAAAGACGTTGATTGCACGGAATTTTGACATTATCCTGCAGCTCCATGTCTTACTTGAATATATGTGACAGCTGCCTGTCAAATCTCGTCCAGATACCAGTCATTATTTGATTGCTCTATAGAAATAATCCCGTCATCTTGATTTAACGTCATCTCATTTCACCGTTACGTATTTCTGGTCTCTGCTTCGCGGAGCACTTGGATTTGTCATGCGTATTGCGCCGGCACGAACTAAGGGGTCCAGATATCTCCGCAGGGCATATTGTCCGGACGCAATTTTAATATAGCTGATAATTTCCTCACGACTTCGCGGAATGCTGCAAAATGTAAGCAAGTCTTTCTCATCCTTAGGCTTTGACTTTTCATCTTGCATATCAGCTAACTTTTGCTCGGATTTATCAGCAGCTTCATTATACAGAACAACCTTGAATGTTCCTCTGGTATCCGCAAATACAGGTTCCAAAAGCGCATGCTTCCTCATTGCATACCGAATTGTAGGAATACCTGAATATCGGTTTTCTGTTTGCCCCAAGGTCTCCATTGCCGTAACCAATGCCGGATTTCTTGTATCCGGCTGCATTTGACCTAACTGGTCTATAGTTAATCTGCCGTATAATCCCCCGGGATTTATTATTTCCATACGATCCGAGTACATAATAAGCTGAATCGGCATTCCTTCAGTATGAAAACTGTAATCCCTATGTACAAGCGCATTGAGCACAGCCTCGCGCACAGCTGTTATCGGGTATTGCGGACGATCAATCCTTTCGCCTGTGTCCGGATTTACACCTGTACTTATCCGCATATTCGTGCGGACAAATGAAAGTGCACCGTCCAGCATGTCCGGCACCGTTCCCTCTATACGCTTTGAGTCCCAAAAACGATTGCCGGCAGTATCTAGTGTGCCCATTTCCCTGCCGGGAACAACTGTTGCAATTATGCTTAGCTGAGGATAAAAAGCCTGTGGATACAGCCCAAACAGAAGCACAGCCATAAGCGTAAACTTTCCTCCGCGCATTATGCCGGTCATTTCATATTGCTGTTCCTTTGACAGTGCTGCAAGGTTTGGTCTTTCACTGCGTTTTAACGCAAGATAGGCTTCAATCTTAGTCATATCAAGTGACTCAACAGATACTTCCTCTGCCTCACGAATATCATCACGATATTTCCTGCGGTACGCTTCATAACTATATACCTCATACTCAGTCATGGGCTTGTCTGCATCTCCAACTCGTATATATGAGCCCTGCAATCTACCTCTGGCTGTCTTAAAACATGGTCTCTCGGTAATATCAATGGGAGGAATCTCAGCCGAAACAAAATTCATACCATCCTCGTTATATACCGTAAATACCGGTCTGACAACAGGTGTCATTTGCTCGCAGTATTCCATGACTTTCTTCTGCAAATCCTGCGCATCGTAAACTCCTACTTTGGCAAATCCCATTCTTTCGTCAAGCCCAAATACAAAGACTCCTCCGCTGTTTTGATTGGAAAATGACGATATTGTATCATAGAGTTTCTCTGGGCATCCACCGTGCGCAGATTTGACTTCTGTCGTTTGCTCCTCACAGCCTCTTGTCTGTATCTGTTGAATCAGATTTTTAAGTTCTTTCTCAACCATGCAATCTCTCTCCTCATCTCTGCTATCCGTACTATTGGTGCCTGCAAACACATTAGCCAACACGTTAGTATAAATAAATACTTCGTTATGTTATTGTATTTTGTCTTGCATTACTGCATTATATCTTATGTTGTTGTGTTTTGTCTTATGTTATTATGTTTTGTCTTATGTTATCACATTTTCCTTGCGTTATTCTCTTATCTTTTATCTTATTAAAAGTAAACAACCCTGCCTACATATTCGTAGGCACCACATATAATAAAAGTACGGATTGCTTTGCGCTTTAAGCGCTCTCGCAATCCTGCCTGTATTCGCATTCCGGGCTATCCCATGGAAAAAGTTATTGACCCATTATTTATACAAGATAACGCTGAGTTATAGGATGTTTTTATGCTTAATGTGAGGAATGCAACTACTGCAGACTTTGATCGCATCATGGAGATATATAGATTTGCACAAGACTATATGATTAAAAACGGAAATCCAACGCAGTGGGGGCATTTTTACCCAACTGCGGAACTTGTGGGACAAGATATTGATGCGCATGTTTGCAAAGTTGTTTGTGAGAATAATGACATTCATGGGGTATTTGCGCTATTTAATACTGCGGAGCCCACTTATTCCAGCATTAAAGATGGTGTGTGGTTAAACGACAGATGGAACACCAAGAATAGCGTATCAATGGTGTGAGAAGAATTTTCTCATATAAGTTAAGGGTCAATCACTTTTTCTATCGGGATTTGGGTCTATCACATAGAAAAAGTGATTGACCCTTTTGTATTATGCTATTACTATTACGCTTTATCATATATTATCTTTTCTTGAAAGAAAAGATACTGCCTCAGGAAGCTTGGAGATATCATCTACCAGTATATCAGCCTGTTTAAGCTCCTCTTTTGTGCCAAAGCCGTAGAGACAGCCTATTGATTTGAGTCCGCAGCTTGAAGCAAGCGTTATGTCCTTTATCCTGTCTCCGACTGCTATATAGCTACTGCCTTCCTCATATATATGCTCGGAAAACACAGCTTCCTTCTGCCTAAAGCCGTAATCACCTGTGCAGTAGAAGTGTTCAAACCATCTGTCGAGTCCGAAGGCCTTGCGATGTACGGCTGCATAATCACTCATACAGTTACTTAAAAAGTACAGGGTATAATGCTTATGCAGCCTATCAAGTGCCTCCTCAGCTCCGGGATACAGACTTGCCCCGCCTCTTGTGACAAGCTCCTTCATCCTCTCTCCTATGCGTCTTCCTGCATAGCTTTGCTTTGCCGCTTCAAGCTCTGGATGGAAGCGCTCCCACATCTCCTTAGCTGAGAAGCCTATCCAGTAGTTAATCTCATCCGTACTGTACTCTTCACGCTCTATCCATCCAAGGTCCGCTATCTCATGCATAGTATCTCTGAATGCCGGCTCATAGATGCGTCTTGCATCATGCAGAGTACCATCGTAATCTAGTATAATAATTGGTTCTGCTAAAGTGTGGTTTATGTTCAATTTATCCCCTTTTAATTCATACGTTAATTAGAGCATAAATCCCACTCAGCCATTTAATTCTGATTGGGTGGGATTTATAAGTAAACGCCCATGCCTGCGCTTTTGCAGGCACCACATATAATAAAAGTGACTAATTCAAAGCTGCTCCATGAGATTAACCATCTCTATTGCTGACAATGCACAGTCATAGCCCTTATTGCCTGCCTTAGAGCCAGCACGTTCTATCGCCTGCTCGATATTTTCCGTAGTAATTACTCCAAAAAGCACCGGTACTCCGCTCTGCATACCAGCCTGTGCTATACCCTTTGCTGCCTCATTGCATACAAGCTCATAATGAGAGGTCGAGCCTCTGATAACAGCACCGAGTGCTATAACTGCATCGTACTTGCCTGAGTCTGCCATCTTCTTGGCTATGAAAGGTATCTCAAATGCTCCCGGCACCCATGCTGTATAGATATTGTCATCCTCCACACCATGACGCTTAAGTCCGTCAAGTGCACCGCCTACAAGCTTGTTAACGATAATCTCGTTAAAACGTGCGGCTACGATGCCGACCTTCATATCCTTCTTTGCTATAAGCTTGCCTTCTAAAATGTTCATAATATTAACCACCTTTCTCTGATATAATTGATGCTCTTGCATATCATTGCTTTATAAAAGTACGGATTGCTGCGCGCTTAAGGTGCTCTCGCAATGCCGCCAAGTCAAACTGTACAAATTCCTAACGGAATCAATATTGTGACAAATGATTAGCTTACCTTTATCAATACAGGTGCGT
Source organism: Acutalibacteraceae bacterium (assembly GCA_963595005.1). Lineage (GTDB taxonomy): Bacteria > Bacillota > Clostridia > Lachnospirales > Lachnospiraceae > Avilachnospira. The sequence continues at coordinate 15,419 of CAVBGP010000022.1, forward strand.
GAAAATATGCCCCATCTTCTCGCCCTTAGTACGCATATAGCGGGCTGCATTTTCAGTAACATCTACCTCAATCGGCACTCTCTCTTTGATGCTTAAGCCGAGTCCGTCAAGTCCGTACACCTTGCTTGGGTTGTTGGTAAGGAGTCTCAGCTCCTTAACGCCAAGGTCGCGAAGTATCTGAGCACCAAGCCAATACTCTCTTAAATCAGCCGCAAAGCCAAGCTCAATATTGGCCTCAACCGTATCTCTGCCCTGCTCCTGCAGTTCGTACGCCTTAAGCTTATTGATAAGACCGATGCCACGTCCCTCCTGCCTCATATAGAGCAGTATACCGCGTCCTTCCTTATCAATCTGACGCAGAGCTCTCTCAAGCTGCTGACCGCAGTCACAGCGGAGCGAGCCAAACACATCTCCTGTCATACACTCCGAATGGACTCTGCAGAGCACGTTCATACCATCCCCGATATCACCTTTAACGAGTGCCACATGATGCTCACCGGTTATATCACTGGTATAGCCGTAAGCCATAAAGTCTCCGTATTTGGTCGGCAGATGAACCGCAGCCTCACGATTGACATGCTTCTCATTGGTGCGGATATAATCTGCAAGCTGCTTGATGGTTATAAAAACAAGCTTATGCTCACGTGCCAACTCCTTTAGCTCAGGAGTTCGCATCATGTGACCATCCTCCTTCATAATCTCGCAGCAAAGTCCGCACTGCTTTAAGCCTGCAAGTCTCATAAGGTCAACCGTTGCCTCAGTGTGTCCTCCTCTGACCAAAACACCGCCCTTACGTGCCACCAGCGGGAACATGTGTCCCGGACGTCTGAAGTCCCATCCGCTTGCGCCATCCTCAACTGCCTTCATCGCAGTAAGGGATCTCTCATAGGCTGATATGCCGGTAGTTGTATCCTTGTGGTCTATTGATACTGTAAATGCAGTCGAGTGGTTGTCTGTGTTTTCTGCGACCATCTGTGTCAGGTTGAGCTTATCTGCAAGCTCCTTGTTCATAGGCATGCAGATGAGCCCCTTAGCGTAGGATGCCATAAAGTTGACATTTTCAGGTGTTGCAAATTCTGCGGCGCAGATAAAGTCACCTTCGTTTTCTCTGTCAGGATCATCTGTAACCAGAATGATTTTGCCCTTTCTAAGCTCCTCGAGAGCCTCTTCAATGGTATTAAAGCCGTTGTCCATATCTATCCTCCGTTTGAAGTTGTTCCATCCAATTGCTGTTCCTTATGAGCTATGTAGGTTAATAGCTCGGAATATGCAATTGGTAACTTTTATATTGTGTAGTGTTTACGAATATGCAGGTATGTAGGTTTTTAGTACAAAAATTAAAATCCTAAGTCCTGCAGTCTCTCCAAGCTTAGCCCTTGATGACTGCCGCCTGCCGCTTTTCCTGATGCAGTGCCTGTTGTTTTATCATTCAAATCACGTCTTGTATCTTTTCCTGCGCTGCTTCCAAATGCTCCTGCACCATATGGCTGCATCAGTCTCTCGATGTACTTACCGACTATGTCATTTTCAAGATTGACTATATCGCCGGGCTTCTTATGAAGCAGTGTTGTCTCCGAGCCTGTATGCGGTATGATTGATACCTTAAACAGCGCATCATCCACATAGGCCACCGTCAGACTGATGCCGTCTATACATATGGAGCCCTTCTCTACTATCAAGTGCAGTATATCCGGAGCTGCCTTGATTGCTACCCATACGGCATTTCCGTCCTTTTTAAGCTCGCTTATGGTTCCTGTTCCGTCCACGTGACCGCTCACTATATGACCTCCAAAGCGTCCGCCTGCTGCCATGGCTCGTTCCAGGTTAACCTCTGCCCCTCGATGCAGTAATCCAAGATTGGTGCGTCTTAAGGTCTCAGGCATAACATCTGCCGTAAAGCCATGCGCCCTTAGTGCCGTCACTGTGAGGCATACTCCGTTTACAGCTATGCTGTCGCCTATCCTTGTTCCCTCAAGTACCTTGCTGGCCTCAAGCTCTATGGCTCCTGATTCATTACCGCTAAGCACCTTAAGGAGCTTACCCTTTTCTTCTATGATTCCTGTAAACATATTGTGTTTATGCTTCCTCCTGATATACTCTAAAAGTGTTGCAAAACGTCTATGCGGACTGCGTATTTACACGCAAGGACGCATAGACACTTGGCAACCTGCCCTGTACAACAAGTAGGGCGACAGCCCGGATTGCTCGTTACATGGCAGAGGATTGCGAGAGCGCGAGAGCGCGAAGCAATCCGTGACTTTTATATCATGTGATGCCCGCAATTACTTTATTAGCTGACATCATAACTAAGCAGTACATCCTCACCAAAGACCTCAACTTGAGGCTTACCAAGTGTCAATGCCGTGTCTGGCGATTCAAAGCCTTTTCCTCGTACCGGACTCTTTAATGTACTTCCTCCAAATATCTTGGCTCCAATATATGTGTAAATGCGATTGACTTTTCCTGCATCTATAAATGCTCCGTTGATACAGGCTCCTCCCTCAACTAATATGCCATTAATACCTCTCTCACCAAGTGCTTTAAGTGTCTCCGGTATGCTCACATGTCCATCTTGCTCATTTACAGAAAGCACCTCTACTCCCAGCTTCCTTAAATGCTCAAGCTTTTTTCCCTTGTTAAGTATTTCCTGTTCTTTACAGCTTGCCTGCCCATCCTTATAAAAAGAATCCACATTCCTCTCCGAATTAAGTTCTGTATGACACTCTGCATCTTTCCTGAGTTCATCCTGATTAAATTTATTTGACTGCTTATTACGGTCTGATATATTTGCTGCTTTGTCCGAATCATGCTGCTCCATGGCAATAACATCATCACTCAGCAAACTCCTTCCGCATACAACTATGAGTGGAATATCTCCTGCGCTTTGCACTAATCTGCTGTCTAACGGAATGCGCAGATGGGTATCCAGCACTATCCTTACAGGATTTCTGCCGCCATCTATACGGCAGTTAAGCATGGGATCATCTGCCAGCACAGTTCCTATACCTACAAGTATGCCCTTGTAGCGATTGCGGAGCTTATGCACATGCTCTCTTGCTTTTGCTCCGGTTATCCACTGAGACTTGCCGTTATCCGTCGCAATGCGTCCGTCTGCTGTCATGGCATACTTAAGTGCTATGTAGGGGCTGTTTGTGCTTATGTAGTGAAAAAAGATAGGGTTAAGTGCATCGCATTCGGCCTTCATAAACCCTTCCGTAACCTCTATGCCTGCCTCTCTAAGCTGTGCTGTGCCCTTGCCTGCGACCTTTGGATTAGGGTCTGACGAACCGACATATACATGCTTAATGCCAGCTTCTATCACTGCCAAGGTGCAAGGCGGCTGCTTGCCGTAATGACAGCAGGGCTCAAGTGTCACATACATATCTGCGCCTCTCGGGTCCTCGCTGCAAGCCTTAAGAGCATTGCGTTCCGCATGAAGTGAGCCGTATACCTCATGATAACCCTCACCTATAATGCGTCCGTCCTTAACTATCACGGCACCGACCAAAGGATTAGGGTCTGTATGTCCCTCACCCTTTGCCGCAAGCTCAATAGCCAGGCGCATGTATTGTTCTCTTTCATCCATACTGTATATGTGCATCCTATACTCCGTTTCTAAACTAAAAGAAAACCCCGCAGATTACTCTGCGGGGCATATCGAACAAATGCTGTATAGACGATTTACTGTGCCTTTCTTTAGACCATTACAAAAGCATATTGATCTAAGCATCCGGCTTATATCTCTCGCCTTAAGCTTAAACTACTCCATTCTAATCCACCTAATCTTATACGCTCTAATCATGAGGTACATCGTCTACTTTCATATCTTCTCTCATCCAGACTATACTGTCGGTACAGGAATCTCACCTGATCGTGCTCGGCACTGATAAGCACCTCGCTCGCGGACTATACCGCCGGTGGGGAATCTCACCCCGCCCCGAAGAATTATTAAGTTGTCTCGATGACATAATATCTCTACTATTTGCAAAATGCAAGCATATGTTTACCCTAAAGGTACAGTTGATCGCGTTATTCGTCCCAAAAGCGCAAGGCCAGCTGCGTTATTCGGTTGAAAAACGCAAACTAAACTGCATTATTCGGTCGAAAAACGCAAACTAAATTGCATTATTCGGTTGAAAAACGCAAGCGACATCACCTTATTCAGTTGGAAAACGCAATTTGATTTGTTAAAATCACAGATAATGATAGCTAAAACTAATCTTTGTGATGATAATAGTACAGGTATCTTAATATGCAAAAGAAATTAAACGCAAGAGAATACGCCTATATCGCAAGCATGCTTTTCGGCATGTTTTTTGGTGCCGGCAACCTGATATTTCCGGTACACATGGGACAGATGGCAGGGGCCAATGTATGGCCTGCTATATTCGGCTTCCTCATTACAGGTGTCGGACTGCCTCTGCTGGGCGTAGCTGCACTGGGGCTTAGCCGTTCAAGCGGCCTCTATGAGCTTGGCAGTCGCATCGGTCGTCCGTATTCGATGTTTTTCACCAGCCTGCTGTATCTGACTATTGGCCCCTTCTTTGCTATCCCGCGCTGTGCGACTACAGCCTTCACTGTAGGTCTGGAAAATGTACTACCAGCTTCGGTTCATGCAAGACTTGCGCTCTTTGCATTTTCCCTTATCTTCTTTGCTTCCGCTCTCTTTTTCTCACTGCGTCCCGGCAAGATTCTGATGTGGGTCGGCAAGGTACTAAATCCCTGCTTTCTTGTATTCTTAAGCATACTTGTAATTGTTGTGCTAATTAATCCGAGTACCTCGGCGGCTTTGGTGACTCCGGATGCCTCATATGCATCTAATGCCTTCTTCACCGGCTTCCTTGAAGGCTATAATACTATGGATGCCCTGGCAGGACTTGCCTTTGGAATCGTTGTTGTAAATGTTATCCAGGGCCTTGGTGTGACTGAAGCCGATGCCGTTGCAGGCAGCACTGTCAGAGCCGGTATCTTCAGCTGTCTCATTATGGCTGTCATATATATTGCAGTCACCATAGTCGGCGTACAAAGCCGTGGTTTGTTTGAAACAAGTGAGAACGGCGGAATTGCTCTATCCCAGATTGCTCAGCATTACCTTGGAGGTGCCGGACTGCTTATACTTGCGGCAACTGTAACTCTTGCCTGCCTCAAGACCTCTGTTGGTCTTATCACAAGCTGCGCTGAGACATTTACAGAACTATTTCCTAAGGGACCCGGCTACAAGGTATGGGCTGTTATATTCAGTGCAGCTTCCTTCCTCTTTGCAAATGTCGGACTCAGCGCTATCATAAGCTACTCGGTTCCTGTGCTTATGTTCCTGTATCCGCTTGCGATAACACTTATACTCCTGTCACTGTGCGGCCGTTTCTTTGGCTATGACAAGACGGTATTCAGATGGACTACTGCATTTACGCTTGTTGCCGCTCTGTTAGACTTTGTCAATGCTTTGCCGGACAGCATATTTGAGACGCTCCATATAAGCACACTTCAGGAGCTTTCCGGCAGTCTGCTGCCCTTATCTGATATTGGACTTGGCTGGGTATACCCTGCAATCATCGGATTTATTATCGGACTTCACTGCTCTCCTTCTCGTGTTGCTTAAGCCTTGCCTTATTTTCCTGGTAGAACACGTCCAGTATGCCCATATAATGCGCATTCCAAGGCTTGGCCTTGCCAAAATAATGGATGATAACCGCATTTTCCCGAACCCAGTCAAGGTCTATCCTGACATTGCCGGGCTTAGCGTTATTAATCCTTATGATGCGGTCACTTAGATTGAAGCGCAGGGTATCAATCAAGCCTACTCGCTCTCCGTACAAGGCGGATATTATATCCTGATCCGGCAATATCAATGCATCCTTGTGCTTAGCCACATACTCCGCAACCTCGCTCAGATCCTGTTCCTTACGCAACAGCTCCAGATTAATCAGCATAACGCCGCTATTGATGTATGCGTAATCTCCTTCAATGCCAAGCCTTATGGCATTGACCTTGTTAAGGAGCTTTTGTATATGGGTGCACGCCAGATAATAATTATCGTGAAACTCCATGTTGTAGAGCTCGTCCAAAGGCTTAATAACTATCAGGTCAGCGTCAAGATATAGTATCCTGTCCAGCTTGTCCGGCAGAAGCTCCTTGGCATATATCCTGTAATATATCTCCGCCGGATAACGCTCTGTCTGCGGAAATGCAGCTGTCTTGCTGCTGTCAACAAGGATATAATGAAAATGCAGCTTAGCCTTGTCAAAGCATGCCGCAAGCTCCTGCATATCAGCCTCCTCCAAGTCCGAATGCAGGATATACAGCTCATATCCGCCCTCTGTATCAAACTGCGATATAGAGAAGATGCATTCCCTAAGATGTACCAGATATCCCTTATTTACTGAAAATAATATGTTCATAAGCTTATCCTCAGCTCCCTTTATAAAAAATCAGTACAATCTTCTATAAACACGACTCATGAAATAATAATGAATAATCCACTTACAGCTGCCGAGTTAACGGAACTTTTACACATTGACGATAACTCGCTAACAGCCAACCTTGCTCCTTAAAGTATGTGCTCTTTTAGCTCTTGCCATAATGCTCAGGGTCTTCTGTGTACCTGCCCGAAGACAGATACCCGAATACTCAATGTTCCTGTTGTGTTTGTCGTTTTGTCTCCGCAGTGCTGTTCTACAAATACTGAGAATATACAGCAAATCACCTTGTCGCAGTTTCTTCACTAATTTCTTATACTGTGGCCTGTTGAAGTCCTTACCGGAGAGCTTATCCATGAAAATGTTATTGGCCGGAACATTGACCTTGTTTAAGGCCATCATCTGTCGATCTTCATTCTGATCTGTACTGGATACCCTGACGTATCCATAAATCTTGTTTTCCATATACTTCCTCCCTTAACGCAAAAACGACCGAAGCAACGGCGCATATCCGTCATTCCGGTCATCCCTTCATAGACAACGAAAGCGCCGACTATAATGCCGACGCTTTCACTATCTTCTATATTGAATTTTACAATTCGTTTTACAGTCCGTTTACAGTTCGTTTTACAGTCCGCATGCGTACTGTAAACTCAAACATCAGTCTGACACTTTCCAGTAACCGTTCTTATCAGAACCAACACG
>CAVBGP010000023.1:0-21779 GCA_963595005.1 Acutalibacteraceae bacterium
CTTATAAACATCCGGCGTATAACATAGAACATACCTAAGGGAGCAGCAATCCCACGGATGTTTAGGTATCTCTGATATAGAGATGAGTTTATTCAAGAGTTCAGGTCACCACTTGGTGACAATCATATTTAGTATCATTTCGATGCTGTTCGCTTAATCTTAAGCGTAATGTCACAGCATTTATCCAGCTTTTTATTTCAATCAGATTAATTCGTATTATCCGGCTTGTTCGGCTTATTAGACTTTTGCGGCTTGTTCGGCTTATTCGATTTATTTGGCTTCTGTCCGAGGTTTAAATCATCCTTCCTTTGTGCGTTCGAGAATCTCTTTAAGAAAGAGGAAGGTTTATGGACATTTCTTTAGTACTTCGACCGTTTATACTCTTAAGCCTGCTTGCTGTTGCAGCCGTAACGGATCTGCTAAGGCACAGGGTCAGCAATTATATTATAGCTATAGGCTTTATCGTTGAAGCTATAGTACATCTGTTCTTTAGTCCTGTAATCAGCAGAGAGCCGTTTGGACTTGCGGTCTTATTTATCCTGGTTTTATTCATATTATTTTCGATGCGTCTTGTAGGAGGAGCTGATGTCAAGCTCTATATCCTGTGTATATTTACCTACCCCAACGAGACCGGTCTTAGGATTATATGCCTGTCAATGATTATAGCTGCAGTCTACTCTCTTGTTTTAATACTGAGGCAGGGCAATGCAGTCAGAAGATATATCAGGTTATTGAGATATGTAGGCGGTCTGGTGGGAGGATGTGTAAAAACGGGGACAGCAGCTTCGGAGACTGTTGATATAGATATTGATGCAGCTGCAATTGGGCTTGATGCCGACATGACAAAAGCCGCTGTGGTAAACCACGGATATATAAGTGAGACCGATATGGAGGACGAGGCAGTTGTACCCATGGCAGCAGCCATATTGGCAGGAGCTCTGCTTGCATTTATACAAGGCGGCATACTTTAAGTCATATGACAGAGGGATAGATTATGAAGAAGATATTAGCGATATTAACTGCAGAGAGACGATATGCAGAGAGACTATGTGATTACTGCAATAAGAAAAAGAGTCTGCTGCTTACAGCTGTTCCGTTTGACAGTATAGAGGAATGCGCCGCATTTTCCGCAAAGCATAACATTGAGATATTGCTTGCTGACAGCGGAATGCTTAAGGGAGATTCGATAAAGTCGGATGGCAGACCTCACGTGAGGGCGGCGAGGACAATGGTGCTGGAGGATGGTTTATCGTTTGAATGTGCCTTTGCAGAACCCGGAAGTACGGCCTACGCCGGAGTTAATAAGTATCAGCCGGCAGAGACACTGATTCGGGAGGTGCTCTCGGGCTGTGAAGGAAGGGATATATACTTTGATACTAAGAATACTACCAGACCTGTGAGAGTTATAGGAGTCTACAGTCCGGTAAGCCGCTGCGGCAAGAGTTCATTTGCAATTACACTCGGAAGGCTGCAGGCTAAGAAACATAAGACTCTGTACATAAGCCTTGAGGAATTTTCCTGTCTTGGAGCACTAAGCGGAGACAGGTATGAATTAACACTGTCTGATGCTGTTTATCACATGAAGCAGGGCTCGCTCACCTCACAGAGACTGTATTCGATGATACATAATATCGGAGGACTCGAATATATACCGCCGATGAGATGTGCAGACGACGGCAATGCAGTAAGCGGAGAGGATTACGTCAAGCTCATTAATGAGATAATGAAGAATTCCTTATATGAGGTGCTGATTGTGGATATGGATCGCTATGCTGATGAGGCATCTGAGCTTTTAGAGATCTGCGACACTGTATATATGCCGGTATTGCAGGATGTGATGAACAGGATGAAGGCAGAGAGCTTTGTTGCTTATCTTAAGGCATCCGAGCGGCAGCATATCGCGGATAAGCTGGTCAGGATTAATACTCCGCAGCCGGATAATACGGCGCTGCAGGGCCTGGCATATCTGGACGGATTATTGTACGGCAGCATGGGAGACATGGTGAGAGAGCTGGGTGAGGCTTAGAGCATATAGCCGTGCCAGTGTGCTTTCGGGTGACATATATCATAAAGGTGCGGATTGCTTTGCACATATGCGTTTTTGGATGACACATACCATAAAGGTGCGGATTGCTTTGCGCCTGGGCGCTTTCGCAATCCTCCGATGTTTTCGCTTGAGTCAACACTTTTAGAGCAAAGGAAAGGCAGCGATATATGCAATACAGTAAGAAAGACATATATGACAGGCTTCGGGAAAATGTCATGAATGAGCTTGGTCAGGATATAGATCTTGGAGATGCAAGGCTCATGGGAACTATTGATGCCATACTTGACAGAGCAACTGCAGACTTGGGGCTAAGCCTTAGAGATAAATTAGAGCTTAGAGACAGATTGTTCAATAGCTTCAGACGTCTCGATGTGCTTCAGGAGCTTCTTGATGACAGGAGCGTCACTGAGATAATGATAAACAGTCCGACAGAGATATTTATAGAGAAAAATAATTGCATAAGGCGCTGGGAGCTAAGCTTTGAGAACAGCGAGAGGCTTGAGGATATCATTCAGCAGATAGTAAGCCGTATCAACAGGAGAGTCAATACCTCGCATCCGATAGCAGATGCAAGACTTAAGGATGGCTCAAGAGTACATATTGTGCTGCCTCCAATAGCGCTAAAGGGACCGACGGTTACAATACGTAAATTTCCGGAGCCGATAGAGATGGAGCGTATGATTGGTTCCGGAACGATAACAAGAGAGGCGGCACAGCTATTAAAGGAGCTTGTGCGAAGCGGATACAATATATTTATATCGGGAGGCACAAGCTCCGGCAAATCAACCTTTCTCAATGCCCTGTCGGCATATATCCCAGGTGATGAGCGAGTTATAACCATAGAGGATTCTGCTGAGCTCAAGATAAGACATGTCAAAAATCTTGTGAGTCTTGAGACCAGGGATGCCAATTCAGAGGGAGACGGTGAGATAAATATGTCAATGCTGATTAAGGCCTCACTTCGTATGCGCCCGGACCGCATCATAGTAGGAGAGGTCAGGGGTGCAGAAGCCCTTGATATGCTTAGTGCTATGAATACAGGCCATGACGGGTCACTGTCTACAGGACATGCCAATTCTACAGAGGATATGCTGACAAGACTTGAATCAATGGTTCTGATGGCTGTGGAGCTGCCGCTTAGTGCAATCAAGAAGCAGATAGCTGCAGGACTTGATATTATGGTGCATTTGCAGAGACTTAGGGATCACTCGAGGAGGGTGACAGAGATATCGGAGATTATAGGCTATGAAGAAGGAGAGATTAAGCTTAACAAACTCTTTGAATACGATTATCAGACAGGCAGGCTCATTAGCTGCGGCAAACTCCTTCACAGAGAAAAGCTTGAGCTCAACGGACTCTAGATCTGGGCAGGATACAAGGAGTAAGTATGGCGATAGGGGGATAATCAGCCCAAAGCTAAGACGGGGCTTAAGTGAGACTAAGACCAGAGCATCCAAATCAGAGGCTGAACAGGCAGTGGTTTATACCAGATATGAATTAAGCTTTAAGGATAGACTGCGCGAGGGAGCTAAGGGAATAGTAGCGGCTGCAGTTATAGCCTATACCTTTTATCGAAGCCTTACACTTTTTTTACTGCTTGGCCCCTTGGCTGCAATAGCATTTCCAATATTAATGAGGGATAAGCTAAAGGAAAAGCGACTATGGGAGCTTAAGCTTCAGTTTAAGGAGGCTATATGGATGCTAAGCGGATACCTAAGTGCCGGACTCTCGGTTGAAAATGCTTTTGAGACTGTGCTGCCGGAGCTTCGGAAGCTATATGGAGACAGATCTATGATTGCAGTTGAATTTGGCACAATAGTGCGGGGCGTCAGGCTTAACAAGCCTATAGAGCCGTTGCTGCAGGACTTTGCACTTAGAAGCGGTTTGCCGGAGATTAGGAGCTTTGCAGAGGTTTTTGCCATAGCTAAGCGAAGCGGAGGCAGTCTTAAGGAGATAATCGAGAGGACAGGCAGTATCATCAGAGATGAAACAGAGGTAAGCGTAGAGATCAAAAATCTGACGGCATCAAGGCGCTATGAGCAGAGAATTATGAATCTGCTGCCTTTCGGGATAATCATATATATCAATGTGACCTCAGGCGGATTTATGACTGTTATGTATGAATCGCTGCAGGGCAGGCTGGTCATGACGGTTTGTCTAGGACTTATCGCACTATCGTGTTATCTGTCGCAGAGAATATTGGATATAAGACTGTGATGAGGATTAAGCTAAGACAAAAGGGCGCAAAAAGCGCCGGGAATAATAACAATACAGATAAAAATGCAGCTGTCGATAATATGACTGTGGCTCGAAGCAGACTTGGCAGCTTATCAGACATAAGAGGTTTAAGGCGATTTACATCTGCACAATATGCATGCCTGATTGCGGCAGTGATATTGACTGTAGCGGCTTATCTGAACTCAGGAGGAGAGAGCTTCCTAGGTGCAGACGGAAGCATAGTACGAGCAGAGCCTGGAAGCGGTGGTGACAGCTATGAGCTTAATGTTAAGGGTATAGGCAGTACGGACAACTTACTTACGGTAAATGTCTCTGCAAGGCAATATACGCAGGAGGAAGCATTTGCCGCATTTGAAGAGCTGATGGAGGGCTTGTCAGGATATATTTGCGGTGATAATGAGAGCCTGGAAGAGGTGCGTCAGGACCTTAAGCTTAAGCGTTCCATACCCGGATATGCCGGCATAAGACTAAGCTGGTATCCCGAAGATACCTCGCTTATAACTGACTCCGGCAAGGTCAATAATTACAGGCTTACGGAGCCAGTGGATACCGGAATTACGGTGATATTAAGAAGCGGAGATTACAGGCGTGAGTATGTACTTCCTGTCAAGATATATCCTGCAGAGGCAGCATTAGCTGATGAGTCTGAGCTTATAAAACAGCTGCAGGAGGCAATAGCTGATGCAGATAATGCGCAGCTAAGCAAGGCAAGCTTAAAGCTTCCAAAGGAGCTTGCGGGAGTGAGTATTACATATTCTGAGCCAAAGGACAGAGCTTGGCTTAGGATTCCGTTTCTTGGTGCATTTGCATTTGTATTGCTTGGACTTAAGCCTGAGCAGGACAGACGCAAGCAGCAAAAGCAAAGGGAGAGAGAGCTGATGCTGGATTATTCGGATATAGTGTCAAAGCTTGCGATATATATCGGTGCAGGCATGACAGTATCTAATGCATGGATTAGGATATGTGACAATTATCTGGATTCTGTCAAAAACGGCAGTGCTGAACGTCGTACGGCATATGAGGAGATGCTTAAGTCGGCGGGAGAGCTTAAGCAGGGGATATCAGAATCGCGAGTCTACAATGATTTTGCAAGCCGATGCTCATTAAGCTGCTATCTTAAGCTTAGCTCTCTGCTTGAGCAAAACCGCAAAACAGGAGATTCGAGGCTGCGTACAGCTTTACTTACAGAGGCAAGGGAAGCCTTTGAGCAGAGAAAAAACACGGCAAGACAGCTTGGAGAGGAAGCAGGAACCAAGCTGATGGTTCCACTCATTATATCGCTGGTGACGGTTATGATAACAGTTGCCGTGCCGGCAATGCTGACTATGCTGTAGCGGAAGCTGAAAAGCAGCAAGGCGTGCAGTGCTTCAGACCATGCTGCAGCAGAAGCCGGAGGCATAAGAATAGCAAGATGCGCAGCAACTATAATTGACACCCAAACATATAACAATCAGATATGAGGGCAATAGGTCTGCAGTGCAATAAGTCAACACTTTAAGGAGGATATAAGCAATGATTACAACAGAGAGAATGGGTTTAGGCTTTAGAGGACAGCTGACGAGACTGATTAAGGATGAGAGTGCTGTAGGAGTGATTGAGGTAGTATTGATTTTGGTGGTGCTCATTGGATTGGTAGCGATATTTAAGACACAGATTAATGATCTGCTGACTAAGATATTCGGCAGCATAAGCTCCATGTCTGATGACATACTATAAATATGCTTAGAGAGCGCGTCAGCGCGCAGAAACCCGTACGTTTATGAATGATTATTATAAAAGTGCTGCCAAACGTCTAAGCGGACTATGTGTTTACACGCAAGAACGCTTAGACACCTGGCAAGCTGACTTGTATGAGCGATGCAGGGCGGAGCTTAGCGTATTTCTGGCACTGATTACAGTCATAATAGCAGCAATGCTGCTGATGATACTTGAATCGGCAAGGGTACAGGGGAGTCGTCTGTATATGACAATTGCGGCTAATTCTTCTATAGATTCACTCTTTTCTCAGTATCACAGAAGATTATGGGAGGAATACCGCCTGCTAGGTCTTGAGCATTATGCATATGACCAGCTGACAGATGAGATGGGTGATTTTATGAAGCCGTATTTTGAGGCGGATAACTGGTATCCCTTGGAGCTTAGCGAGATAGGCATAGAGGATATGCGGCTGTTGGTTGATGACAATGCGGCATATTATGAGCAGGAGGTCATAGACTATATGCGCTATGGCATAGCTGCATCGGTATGGAGTCTGCTTGAGGCTGACAAGTTTACAGACAATATCAAGGACGGCAGTGCAGTTAACAGTATGTCAGACCTGTATGAGGGGCATGGCAAGGAGGCAATGCGACTTGAGGAGGCACTTGAATCAATCGGCAATAATCTTAAGGAGCTGGATAACCACTATCACAGAGCGTCCGCTTGCCTGGAAGCCTATAACGGACGCGGCTTTGTAAGTGAAGCGGAGCAGATGATAAAGAGTCTTAAACAGCTGCCTAAGCTTATAGAGGCCTATGCACGCAGGGCAGACAAGATGGAGACGGGGCTTAAGACATCGAGGAAACAGCTTGATGCAGAGCTTGAGAGCGGTGACCTAAGTAGGAGCTCCTGGGAGGCGCTTAATGAAGATATATCCGAATACGAGAGCTATGTCGCCGAGGATGGTGAACGCCGAAGAGAGATAAGCGGATTTGCAGACAGAGCCGAAAATGATATCAGCTTTTTGGATGATGTGATATCTGAGGCGCAGGAGGTTATGGATTATATCAGTGACTGGGAGCCGGAGGATGAGGATGACGAGCTGGATGAAGGAAGTCTGTGGGCGCCGGTAATATCACATTTTCATAGGTTTGATCTTATATCCCTGGGTGCAAGATATGGCATTCAGGACAAGGAAACTGAACAGAAGCTGGAAAATGTCAAGACGCTCATAAACGGCTCGATGCTGAAGCTTGTGCTGCCGGACGGGGCTAAGCTTAGTACGGAGAAGTATTCCTTTGGTGATAAGCCGTCAGAGCAATGGCTGTCAGAGAGCAGTGTGCTTACTGCACCGCTTGCAGACAGGCTATATCTTGCAGAATATGCCGCACAGCTTATGGATTATTTCGGACGAGGCAGCTTTGACGAAGGCAGCAAGAAAACCGGCAGCGGACATACAGAGATAGAGTATCTGCTCTTTGGCAAGGATAATGATACGGATAATCTTGATGCAGTTGTTAAGCGGCTCATAGAGATACGTACTGGACTTAATCTCGTATATCTATACAGTGATACAACTAAGAGAAATGAAGCGCGTACTCTTGCTTTAAGTATAACGGGAGCCTTCGGGCTTACGCCGCTTGTAACCATTGCGACGTTTATGGTTATCAGCATCTGGGCATTGGGTCAGGCTGTATGTGATGTAAAACAGCTGCTCTCAGGCGGAAGGGTACCGATAATGCATGATAGGGATACATTTTCCTTAAGTCTTACAGGACTGCTTGGATTTGCCGATGGTGCCTTGCCGGATACTTCAGGCAGCGATAAGGGCAAGGGACTTAAATATATAGACTATCTCAGGATGCTGCTCTTCTTTTCGCAAAATACTGAGCAGGATTACAGATGCATGGATGTCATACAGATGAATATAATCAAGACTCAGAGCGATTTTAGATTTGACAGACTTGTGTATTCGCTTGAGACGAAAGTGCAGGTCAAGGCCGGACACGTGTTCTCAATGCTTGGAATAGTGAGAAACAGCGGATATGAAACAGGCAGCAGCTATCGGATGTCGGTATCTACTGCATATAGTTATTAGAACACATAAACAGTAAACAACCATGCCTACGTATTCGTAGGCACCACATAATATAAAAGCCGAGAAAGGAGGAGACGCATGCTTCAAAATAGCTTTGAGGATTGCTGTGACGTGATTAAATCGCCACCGGCAGCAGTACCATGTTTCTTGTCATGTACTGTTGCATGTCATTCTATTGATCAAAGAAAGGATTACGACCGGACAGAACAAGAGCTGCAAATTCGAGATGACACAATATTAAAATCTAAATTAAACTCAATATCTATAATAAACTCATACCTAACATTCACACACATTAGTCACGCACTGCAAAAGTTATCAGAGCTTATTGAAGCACGCCTCTCCTCCTTTCAGGTATTTCACCGAGCCAGTCTTACCATTGAAGCTGCAATAGTACTGCCATTATTTATCTTTATGATGTTCATATTAATCTTTCCTCTAAAGGTTATGGAGGAGGAGAGACGCCTGCAGAATACGGCTGAAGCAGTAGGCAAGAAGCTTGCTGCAGCAGAGTATGTCAAAGCTGTAGGGGAGGAACTGCTTAAAAAGGATGGCGATGGCAATGAAGGCTTAGATGAGCTTATTAACGGAGCTGAAGAAGGACTTGGCCTTGGAGTAATACTGGCTAAGGCGATTGAACTTAAAAGCATAAGCAATCCATATTTTGGAGAGGAAACATCAGTCTTTGCAGGTGATGATGCCGATATGTTCAAAGCTGAGCTTAAGTATGACATCAAGCTTCCGTTTACTGCATATCGAATAGCTAATCCTACAGCCTCTATGGTGGTTAACCGCAGAGCTTGGACCGGCTCTGACGGAGGACGAGGGCGCAGTAAGTATACATTAAACGGAGATACGGATGAAGAGGACAGAATTGTGTATCTTGGTAAGACTGCTACTGTATATCACGAGGATCCAAACTGTCACTATATCAGTAATGTGATGCAGGCAACGGATGCTTCACATATAGGAGAGTTAAGAAATGAGAGCGGAGGCAAGTATCATGCCTGTCCAAGCTGCAAGCCGGGTAAGGCAGGTACAGTATATTACTTTGAAAATGGCACAGCGTATCACTCATCGGAGCAGTGCAAGGCGATTACCTCTTATGCACGGGCGGTGAAGCTGAGTGAGGTACAGGGGATGCGAGCCTGCTCTTATTGCGGAAAGGCACATAATAAGTCATGAATGCAGAGCTTATTGCAGAGAAATTGATATATATACCACTGACAGTGTATGCATTAATGTCAGCAGTAAAGGATATAAGATGCAGGCAGATAGATTTGCGATTAAGCTTGCTGTTTGTGCTTATAGGACTGGGACTTTGTATACTGTCGGGACGCAGCGTCAGGAGTCTGGCAATGGCTATGCTCCCAGGAGCTGTAATCCTTGCAGTGTCACTGCTTACAGGAGGAGCTATAGGAGCCGGTGATGCGATATTTGCGGTAACCTGTGCCTGTTATCTTGATGGTATCAAGCTGTGCTTATGTATAGCACTTGCCTGGAGCATGTGTGCACTTACGGCCCTGCTTATGATTGCCGGTGATATGCTGACTGCACATAGGAGCTCATACAGAAGCAGAGGACTGCCGTTTGCGGCATATATGCTCATACCGATAATGCTTATATCGGCAAGGATGCTTATATAGTAAACGCCCATACTAACGCTTTTGCAGGCACCACATATAATAAAAGTGACGGATTGCTTCGCACTAACGTGCTCCCGCACAACACTTTTAGAGTTAACACAGCCTGCGAATTCGCAGGCGTCACATATTATAACTGCACGGATTGCTGCGCACTTTAAGCGGTCTCGCAATTCTGCCTTGACAAGCTGATGGAGGTGCACCTTGAAGCTGAAACAGCGTACTAAGTGTATACATGATACTAAGCGCGGACTGCGGGGTATGACATTAAGCGGAGTTATGACTATTGAGGCAGCAGTGATAGTTCCGGTAGCTTTGATAGCTATATTAAGCATGACTGTCATGGGACTAAAACTTCACGATATAGTGATAGGCAATATGACAGCCAATGAAGCGGCAGAGCTCTACAACCATCTGCCGGAGGATATCAGAGATGCAGATAATATAGAGGGCTATGGTGAAACAAGGCTTCAGTCAGTATTGTCAGGCATGAATTATACACTTGATATAGAAGCGTACAAGGAAGGCAGCAGAGTACATCTTGGCTCGGGAACAGACGAACGCATATATGAGGATGCTGGCAGCAGACCGGAGAAGCTTATGCGCAAATTAACTCTTACAGATGCATTTAGTGGCTGAAGGCGATAGTGGACAGCCGGGAAGGAAGCGGTATAGCTTATGATAAGCAGAATAGAAAACAGCTCCGGAGGAAAATACCTGTATATACAGCAGGAGTCAGATGAAAACAGCTTTGAGACCAGGATGGCTTCATCCTTGATATCGGACAGTATTATGACACCGGCACAGGTGTTTACTCATGGAGCCATGTGCCATGAATACTGCATTACAGGCTTTAAAGTGCTTGAGGAATACCTGTCAGGCATAAGACTGCACAGTCAGGATATAATCAGGCTGCTTGCACAGCTTGAGCAGAGTGTTAACACTGTTAAGAACTATCTCTTAAGTGAAGCTGATTTGTTGATAAATACTGAATTTATATATGTGGATGAGGAAAAAGGCCAGCTGAAAATATGCATAGTTCCGGGATATAACGGTGATTTTGAGCAGGGGCTTAAGGAATTTATAAGCAGGCTTCTTATCCATATCGATGCGGCAGACGAGCTTGTGCTAAGGCTGGGCTTTAGACTGTTTAAAACTATATCGCAGGGTGAATTCAAGCTGCATGACATAATCTCGGCACTTAGGCCGGTGGAAGTAAGACCTGTTGATGCTGTGCAATGCTTTGATAATGCAGATGCTGCAGAGCTTGATATGGATAAATTGGGACAAAAGCTCCAATATGACGGATTATCTCGGTATGATAACGCGGATGGATATGCATATGCCTCATTGCGCCACAGTGCGCAGGAAAGCGTGAGCTTCGACTCTGATACAGGGACAGGTGATAATGAATACATTGGAAATACATATATAGGAAATGCGTATACTAAGAATACATATAATGGGATGCAGCAGGAATATAATGAGTCCGGAGCAGCAGTTGATACTAAGGATGATACAGAAGCTGCAGCAAAGCCACGCAGCATATTAAAGGATACCTTAGGCGGTCTTATAGTATCTCAGGGTATACTTATAGCAGTTGCAACAGCAGTGTTCTTACTTAAGGGTAAGGCAACAGTTATGAAGCTTATCCCGATATACCTTATTATCGCTGCCTGCGTGACTGTGTATTATATAATCAGCTTCATACTCAAGAAGAGACAGCAGGCTCAAGCCATATAGTTGGCTTGAGCTAGGTACACAATTTAGGCTATAAGCTTAACTTAGATTGTGTAGACAGCCTGGCTATATGGAGGACATAAGCCGAAGTGTTAGTCTGTAGTTATACAGGCTGATTAAGCATTACAACAAATCAAAAACCCCATCACATTTCTCTTCTGTGATGGGGCCTCACTGCTCGTTGTCCATTGGACCTACCTCCCGATTGATAATTCAGATAACCGAAGCTTCATTCAATACATTTTAGCTATTCTCTCTCTTAACCTCCCGTTATCTTATTGCTATTAAGTTGTAATATATTAACAGCTCCTTCCTTATAGATACCCTCACCTGTTTCTCTGAAACCTGCCTGTTACTTAGTTTTATTTTTGATGTCCGACCTTCCTCATCGTCTCTTTATATCTCAGGCCTTTGTGAAGTTCTGTAAGTTCTTCTGTTGTCTGTATAATATCATTTTATGAGCTATAATGCTATTGGCAAAGCGCAAGAAACTAGGGGCATAACTTTGGTTATATCTCGTATTGTTTCTTAGAATGAATTAGATTATACTAAATGTTTGTGACATTAATGAGATAGTACCGTGTCAAGGGATACGGTTATTGCCATAGAGGGGATTTGTATACATGACCGTAGACTCAGGCAGAGGAAGAGGCTCAGGCAGAGACAAAAATAAAAGAACCGGTAAGGAAACAGGCGGTGTCGGCAAGGGACATAACAAGGGAATCGCACATAAGAGTGCAAAGAAAAGCACCGGCAAATCAAATAAAACCGATAAGACCTTATCTGAGCTTGCGGCAGAGGTTGAGGCGGACGAAGAACATCACAACTCCGATAATTGTGTAGCATATCTTGATACTGAATTCAATGCATTTGATTATTACGGACAAAATGAAGGCGTGCAGGAGATTATAGAGATAGGTCTGGTTGTTATGCGCGGGGAAGAGGTCGTAGATGGCTTCAGGAGCTATTGTGCGCTAAAATACGGACATTCGCTGACCAGACGATCGGAGCAGCTGACCGGCATAAAGCCCAGAGATATTGAGAATGCGCCAAGCTTTGCCGATGTGATTGAGCAAATGAATGCATTTTTGAATATGTATAATCCGAGGATGGTGTGTGCTTATGGCCCGGAAGACCGCATGCAGCTTATCAGAACGGCACAGCTCAATAAGCTTAAAGGTCAGGAGCTGTATTACATCAATAAGATTCAGGACATAATGAGAGACTTAAGTGAAAGGCTCGGCGCAAGGAAGAAAACCAAGCTGTCACTGTCGGTTAAGGACATATGCGCAGTATGCGGTATAGATGCCAAGGGTATACATGATGCTTATAATGATGCATTGTATCTGGGCAGATGCGCAGAGAAGATTATGATGGGCAATGTGGATCCGGAGAGACTGGATGCAGTTCTTGCAGACAAAAATTGGATTTCTGGCTATCGTCAGGCAAGGCGTTTTAGAGATAAGAGGGAGACTGTTCTGCTTAGAGATGAGCAGCTTGAGCCGATAAGGGAGGCTGTCGCAAGACTTAGCGAGGAGCAGAGATATCCGGATAATCAGCTGAGAGCGCTTTTGGATGACCTGCTGGTTATAACGGGGCGAGATCCCGAGTTTGACTAAAATTGATATTGATTTAGTATATGTAGTTTGATATAGTAGTCATCGACACAAGATGTTGTGGTATGATGAGCGATAAGTCACAACAGCCGCTGGATTGATTTGGCGGCTGTTGTGTTGACTTTACAGATGACAGCGGGCTGATACACGAGGGTTCAGGCATTATTTGGTTAGTGCAAAGAGGAGCTTAAGTATAAGCCTGGAAGCCTAAAACAGATTAAAAACAGGCGTGAGGGGTAAGGACAATGAATGTAATCAAGAGAAATGGTTCAGAGGTCGCATTTGATATCAATAAGATTAGAAGGGCTATAATCAAGGCTAATCAGAGCGTGCCTGAGGAGATACGTATGACGGATCTCCAGATAGATCGTATAGCAGAGAGCGTAGAGTTCTCATGCTTCAAGATGAAGAGATCCCCATCGGTTGAGGAGATACAGGATATGGTGGAGTACCAGATTATGGCTCACGGAGCCTATGAGGTATCCAAGAATTATATCACTTATCGATATACCAGATCTCTTGTGCGTAAGTCCAATACCACAGATGACAAGATTATAAGCCTCATAGAGTGCAATAACGAGGAAGCTAAGCAGGAGAATTCCAACAAGAACCCTATAGTCAACTCTACTCAGCGTGATTACATGGCAGGTGAGGTATCAAGAGACATTACAGAGCGTATCTTGCTGCCACAGGATATAGTGGATGCGAACAGAGACGGCATTATACATTTCCATGATGCTGATTATTTTGCACAGCACATGCATAACTGCGACCTTGTGAACCTTGATGATATGCTGCAGAACGGCACAGTTATAACAGGTACACTTATCGAGAGACCGCACAGCTTCTCGACAGCCTGCAATATCTCAACTCAGATCATCGCGCAGGTGGCTTCCAATCAGTACGGAGGGCAGTCTATAACGCTTACTCACCTTGCTCCTTTTGTTGACGTGAGCCGCAAGAAGATACGCAGGAGTGTAGATGCCGAGATAGCTGCAATCAATGCAGAACTTACTGATGAACAGAAGGAAAAGCTGGTTGAGAGCAGACTTAAGGAAGAGATACGCAAGGGTATACAGACCATGCAGTATCAGGTTGTGACCTTGCTTACAACCAATGGTCAGGCACCGTTTATCACTGTATTTATGTATCTTAACGAGGCGCGTTCAGAGCAGGAAAAGGCAGATCTTGCCATGATTATCGAGGAGATGCTCGAGCAGCGTTGTCAGGGTGTTAAAAATGAATCCGGAGCCTGGGTAACACCGGCCTTCCCGAAGCTTATATATGTGCTTGAGGATGACAATATAACTGAGGATTCCAAGTATTGGTATCTGACCAGGCTTGCGGCAAAGTGCACAGCACGCCGCATGGTGCCGGATTACATCTCAGAGAAGAAGATGCTTGAGCTTAAGGGCGATGTATATGTATGCATGGGCTGCCGTTCCTTCCTGACACCTGACAGATTTACGGATGCGGGTATTGGCAACATCGCTAATGCGGGAAATTATGAGCCGGGCAGACATAAGTACTACGGACGCTTCAATCAGGGCGTTGTTACCATCAACCTGCCGGATGTTGCATTATCATCATACGGAGATAAGGCTAAGTTCTGGGATATATTTGAGGAGCGACTTGAGCTCTGCCACAGGGCGCTAAGATGCAGACACGAGAGACTACTCGGCACACCGTCAGATGTTGCACCGATACTTTGGCAGTACGGAGCATTAGCGAGACTCAATAAGGGCGAAACTATAGACAAGCTGCTCTATAATGGATATTCAACGCTCTCACTTGGCTATGCAGGACTCTATGAGTGCGTGAAGTATATGACAGGCAAGAGTCATACAGATCCAGAAGCTACACCATTTGCATTAGAGATTATGCAGAAGATGAATGATAAGTGCAATGAGTGGAAGAAGGCGGAAAACATCGATTATTCCATCTACGGCACTCCGCTTGAGTCAACAACCTATAAGTTTGCAAAGTGTCTGCAGAGACGATTTGGCGTCATCAAGGGCATAACAGACAAGGGTTATATCACCAACAGCTACCATGTGCATGTAACAGAGGAAATCAATGCATTTGACAAGCTTAAGTTCGAGTCACAGTTCCAGGCTTTGTCTCCGGGAGGCGCAATAAGCTATGTCGAGGTGCCTAATATGCAGGACAATATCGATGCTGTGCTTGAAGTTATGAAGTTTATATATGATAATATCATCTACGCAGAGCTTAATACCAAGAGTGACTATTGCCAGGTATGCGGCTATGACGGAGAGATAGAGATTATAGAGGATGATGCACACAAGCTTATCTGGAGATGCCCGAAATGCGGCAATACAGATCAGCAGAAGATGAATGTCGCAAGACGTACCTGCGGCTATATCGGCACTCAGTTCTGGAATCAGGGACGTACTCAGGAGATTAAGGAGAGGGTGCTGCATCTGTAATCCGAGTCTGTAACTGCAGATTGTTTCGTAGGTTCGAATTAATCCTAATCTGCAGTTCGAGATTAGCTTATCCATGAGCTTTAAACTTCGGTCTAGCTACATTTTCACATGTTAAAAACAGGCGCAAGGTCCTAAAAATAAGGATTTTGCGCCTGTTGACTGTCAAAGAGTGCAATGGTATATAGTCAAGGCGAACAAAAACAGTAAGTCGAATGATATAGTTATTAAAGAGGCAACATATGCATTACGGCAACATTAAGAATTACGATATAGCAAATGGCATAGGCGTCAGAGTTACATTATTTGTGTCCGGCTGTACCAATCACTGCGAGGGCTGCTTTCAGCCACAGACCTGGGATTTTGATTATGGTGAGCCATTCACGAAGGAAACCGAGGATGAGCTTATGGAGATGCTTAAGCCTGCATATATTCGTGGACTGACAGTGCTTGGAGGAGAGCCGTTTGAGCCGGAAAACCAGCGCGCCTTACTACCGTTTATAAGGCGTGTACGTGAGGCATATCCGGCTAAGGATATATGGATGTTCTCAGGCTTTACCTACGAGGAGCTAAAAACCGATGGCAGCCATCCGAGATGCGAATGTACGGACGAGCTGCTTGGGCTTACAGATATACTTGTAGATGGCAGATTTGTAGAGGCTAAGAAGAACATATCGCTTCAGTTTCGAGGCTCTGAGAATCAGCGCATACTCGATATGAAGAAAACTCTTGCGGCAAATGAACCTGTGTGGTGGGATGAGTGCCGCAGGTAAGCGATATAAGCTTGGATGTTTGGATTTAGAACAACATGGAGATAAGCAAGATATATTTTGATATGGACGGCGTGCTGGCTGATTTTGACCAAGGAGTAGAGCAGCTTGCACATTTTCCGAGGCATAATCAGGCAGAACAGGATGATGCTAAGGTCGATGCTATGTGGGATGCTGTACGGAAAGTGCCGCATTTTTATGACAGACTTGAACCGATGCCGGGAGCGCTTGAGATGCTGCGCCTTGTAAGAGAGGAGTTTGGGGAGCGTGTTGAGATACTTACCGGACTGCCTAAGCCCTACCGCAACATACCTGATGCTAAGGCAGATAAAAGAATCTGGGTTAGCAGGCTGGTGTCGGAGGATATGGCTGTAAATGCGTGTATACGGGAGGATAAGATTAAGTATTGCAAGGACAGCTCATGCATATTGATTGATGACCTTGAGAGCAATATTGAAGCATGGAGGAAGCAGGGCGGAACCGGCATACTTCATACCTCGACAGGGGATACGCTTAAGCAGATACGGGAGTTTGCGGAGCTGTAAGTGAACAAGCCGGCGGTAGTATTTGCAGGCAAAACAAATAATAAAAGGGCTGCTCGCTGGGTGTATATGTGTTCATGCACGCAGACATGCAGACACGCAGACACGCAGTCCGGTTAGCAGCTTGGCAGCGCTTTAGACAAAAAAAAGAACCGATTTCCGAAGAAATCAGTTCCCATAAGAGGCGACAACCGGATTTGAACCGGTGATCAAGGTGTTGCAGACCTACGCCTTACCACTTGGCTATGTCGCCTTAGTTAGCTTCATTAGTCTACTATGAGGCGCGGAATAAGTCAAGAGGTTTTTGCAATGATGACTAAGATTGATTTGATATGCAGGTGTATGGACGACGGCTCAGTGTTACGCCGCAACATTTAAATGCATCAAATATGTATAAAGATAATGAGGAATATATGAAATCAGATAAAAACAAGGACAAGACAAACGTAATGAGGCTCTTAGAGCAGCATAAGGTTGAATATAAGAGCTATGACTGCAATATAACTGAGGCGCTGAGCGGCGTTGAGGTTGCAAAAATGCTGGGGCAGAATCCGGACACCACCTACAAGACTCTGGTGACAGTTGGTAAGTCCAAGGCGTATCATGTATTTGTGATACCGGTTGCCAGGGAGCTTGACCTTAAGAAGGCGGCCAAGGCTGCAGGAGAGAAGTCCATAGAGATGATTAAGCAAAAGGATTTGCTTCCACTTACTGGATATGTGCATGGAGGCTGTTCACCGATTGGCATGAAGAAGCAATTTGCAACTATATTGGATGAAACTGTGCAAAATTATGATACTATAACCTTCAGCGCCGGCAAGATAGGCTGTCAGGTTGAGATTAAGCCGGATGACCTGGCCAAGCTCATACCGTTTAGCTACGCAGATGTAACGGAAGGCTAATTAGAGTACACCAAGGAGATTTGTAATATATGACCACTAAGGAAATCAAGGAGATAAGAAAGCTATACACCAAGGACCGCTGCTCGGTAGCGAGACTGTGCGGCTGCTATGTGAACGGAGAAAAGGAGAAGGTTGCTTCATTTACAGGCGGAATGCTTGGCATGGAGGATGAGGAGCTCTTCAAATACATAGAGATATTCAAGAAATGCATGTCAGGTTCATTTGAGAAGAATCTGTTCAATATAGATATCCCGCTGCAGTTTGAGTTTAACAGTGATTCATATAAGCTGCTTATGGGCATGAGGGATTCAGAGCTTGGCAGCAGCGAGCTAATGGAGCTCTTCTATGACAGGGTCATAGAGAACTATCAGCATGTAGGCAATTACATGATATTGGTTGCTATAGATACCTATGATGTTCCGGGCAAGTCTATGCTTGGTGACACTATGTCGGATGCGTCAGAGGAATCCTTCAAGTACATGATAGCTGCAATATGTCCGGTGGACTTGGCTAAGCCCGGACTCTTCTACAGCAATGATGAGGGCTGGTTTACGGCAGTTGACCGCGACTGGATTGCAGGCGCTCCGGAGGCAGGCTTTATGTTCCCGGCATTTAATGACCGCAGTACAGACATACATGCTGCACTTTATTATGCTAAAAATGCAGATGCGCTTCAGGGTTCATTTATAGAGAGCTTGTTTGGCTCAGAGACTCCTGTCACGGCGGAGCAAAAGAGCAATGCCTTTGGCACGGTTGTGAGTGAGGTCTATGGTGAGGAATTTAGTGCAGAGGATATGAAGGCTGTGCACGAGACTATTGCCGAGGAGGCCGAGATTATCAAAAATGAACCGGATATGGACAGCATGCTCTCAAAGACTCATGTGCGTTCTATACTAGAGAAGAGCGGAGCAAGTGATGAACAGATGCAGCGCTTTGACAATGCATATGATGAGCTTCTAGGCAATGATACCGAGCTTGATATAGATAGCCTTTGCGGCAAGAAGAAATTCACAGTCAAAAATGAATTTGTAGAAATAAAGCTTGCCGCCGATCACACCGAACTTATACATTTCGAGGAAATCGACGGCAAGCGTTGCGCTGTTATTGAGCTTGACAGCGGCACCGAGATAGACGGAGTGCCGACTGCCTGAGCGTTGTGCTTTGATACGCTGCAGTGATACTGTATATACTCTCGGCAGCGTCTGATACAGCTTGATTTGAAGGGTGATGCTGCAGCTTATATGCATTGCAGGCAATGCTGCGATGTCACCCGTCAATTCTTTTAGAATGATTACAAATGTATGTTTATCACATACTGTAGTAAACCTGATTGTTTGTGAGAGTCTTGCCCTTGAGCGCGGCAAGCTCGCTGACTGTGACAAGCTGATAGCCCTGCTCAACAAGCTTAGGCACCACGTACTCACTTGCAGCTGCCGTAGACTCATAGAGCTCATGCATAAGGATAATGTCACCGTCCTTAACCTTGCCAATGATGGCATCGATGGTTTTCTGAGTGTTGCGGTGCTCCCAGTCTCTGGTATCAATATTCCAGAGGATGATAGGCATATTGACATTGGCAAGAACGGTTGAGTTCTTATTGCCGCCCGGAAGTCTCATGATGCGAGGTCTTATACCGCAGGTCTGCTCTATAATGTCATTGCAGGACTTGACCTGACTCTGTATGGTGGCAGCGCTTGCCTTGTTGAGATATACATGGTCGTAGGTGTGGTTAGCAACCTCGTGACCTGAGGCAACCATGCGCTTAAGCTCGGAGGCGCGAGAGGATACACGATTTCCGACCATGAAGAAGGTCGTGCGCTGACCGTATTGCTCAAATACATTCATCAGGCGGTCGCCGACATCGGTGCGAGGACCGTCATCATAGGTGAGGGCAAGCATAGGCTTGGTCTTATCTATGGTTCTTCCGCGGCTTACGACTATATTGGGGTCGCTTGTAGGAAGTATGGTATAAGGGTCAGTAAGTGACTGAGCCTTGAGAGTCGCGATATCTGTTGTGGCAGTGCTTCCTGTGGAGGGCTGGCTGCTGCTTGCTGTATTACCTGAGGTATCAGTTGGGGCCGTGCTGGTCTTAGGACCGCTTGAGGTATCAGTGCTGCTCTGATTTCCGGTTACTTCAGTCGGAGCATTGGCTGTGCCTTGAATATCAGTCAAGCTGTCTCCGGGTCCGGGAGCTGTCGGCTGCGCTCCGGGAACCTCTACACCCGGTGCATATATTACGGCATCTGCAAATGCTGTCACAGTCATACCGGAACAAAGCATGAGCATTGCAGCTGCAAGGCCTACGCATTTCTTTAATTTCATAAAATCTCCATTCCGCCGCCTTAATACTGCGGCATAAAAGCAAGGCAGCCAGATTGTTTTTTTGGCGGCATTTGCTTATTTAATCTTTATCTGCACATCAGTCAACCTTTAATTGTGTCTATTTGATGAGGGCTTATTTAAGCCGCCCATATCATCGCATATTTTACCATTAAGAGCAAGTGGACTTTAGAAAACTCGAAGATTCGTTTAATGATGAATTTTGCAAAGAGCTAAGCTTTTGACTGATACATTCCTATAAATATGGTATACTACGATTTAAAGCATTTCAATGGGGAAATGTCGTGTGCATCAAAGGTGGTGATTGACTCTCGATGATGGTGTCATTGATACCTGTCGGGACAATAAATTAATTTGATTAATAACAACAGGAGAATAGGGATTAAATGAAATCAATCAGGGACATATATAAGGTAGGAATGGGTCCGTCAAGCTCACATACTATGGGACCGGCGGCAGCTGCAAAGCTTTTTAAGATGGAGCATCCTGATGCGGAGAGCTTCAAGGTCATACTGTACGGCTCACTGTCTAAGACCGGCAAGGGCCACGGAACTGACAAGGCTTTGATAACAAGCATGAGTCCGAAGCAGACCGAGGTTGTATTCTCCACAGAGGATCCTGAGGATATGAAGCACCCCAATACCATGGACTTTCTGGCACTCGATGCAGCAGGCAATGAAACTGACCGCATGAGAGTATACAGCATAGGCGGCGGAGACATCAGAGTCGAAGGACGAAGCGATGTGGCAGATTCCGCCGAGGAGGAAATCTATCCTGAGAATTCATTTGCAGAAATCAAGCAGTTCTGTGAATTCAGATATATAGACCTGGTTGAATATATAACCATAAACGAGGGACCGGAGATATGGGACTTTCTCGCTGAGATATGGGAGACCATGAAGCAGTCAATCAGAGAGGGACTCGACGCAGAGGGCATACTTCCGGGAGGACTTAATATAGTTCGCAAGGCGAAGCTGCTCTACAATCAGACGCTTGAGACCGATCACCCTGAGGTCATTGAATGCCAGAAGGTGAGTTCCTACGCATACGCGGTCAGTGAGCAGAATGCAGATAACGGCATCATCGTTACGGCACCGACCTGCGGTTCCTGCGGAGTGCTTCCGGCAGTCATGTATTACCTGCAGACTAAGAAGCAGCGTGAGGACATAGAGATTATACATGCCCTGGGCGTTGCAGGCCTTATTGGTGAGCTTGCTAAGAAAAATGCTTCCGTATCCGGTGCAGAATGCGGATGTCAGGCTGAGATAGGCGTAGCCTGCTCAATGGCAGCGGCAGCGGTAGGTCAGTTCTTCCATTATAGTCTTGACCAGATGGAGTATGCGGCGGAGATTGCCTTAGAGCATCACCTTGGGCTTACCTGCGACCCAATATGCGGTCTTGTGCAGGTGCCCTGCATAGAACGTAATGCGGTAGCGGCAATGAGAGCCTTAAATTCGGCTAATCTTGCTTATTTCCTGTCATCAACAAGACGTATAAGCTTTGACATGGTATTAAAGAGCATGTACCGCACGGGACAGGATCTTAACTGGAAATATCGTGAGACCTCAGAGGGCGGACTCGCCGCTGCTTACTCAAGACGTGCAGGGATAGGAAGCTAAGCTATGCGTAAGGCAATAATTTAGCGCGAACAACCATGCTTGAGTATTTGCAGGCAACACATAAAGTATGCTACACTGTAAA
>CAVBGP010000024.1:0-21045 GCA_963595005.1 Acutalibacteraceae bacterium
AGGCGTAGGGAGATGGGTACTGCGCATTTTTGTGTGAACAGCGGTACGACATCGACCGGAACCGATAGGCGTAGGGAGATGCGTACTGCACATTTTGAGGAAACACCGGTACGACATCGACCGGAGCCGACAGGCGTAGGGAGATGGGTACTGCGCATTTTTGTGTGAACAGCGGTACGACATCGACCGGAACCGATAGGCGTAGGGAGATGCGTACTGCACATTTTGCAGAAAAAGAATTTTAAATGGTTTTGTTTTGTCCATGTTGACAATGGCATGCTTCAAGTGTAGAATGTTCAAAATTTGATTTGTATTTATATTTTTGAACATTGGATGTGATTTTGTTTTGCTTATCAGATGTGTTTTGGAACGGCTTACAGCTTTTAGCAACGCATGCTTTTTCACCAGCTGATTATTATCTTAGCCTTAACTGTCCTAGGAGAACTGATATGAACAGATTTAAAAATATTGACCCGTTTACAACTATTGTGCCGTTTGCAGCGATACTTATATTATGTATATTCTTTGTGATTGCGCCTTCTGATTCAACAGCGGCACTAAGCCAAATCAGAAGCTTTTTAGGGGATGATCTTGGAGTATATTATCTTATAATAGGCCTTGGCGTGCTGCTTGTATCTCTCTATATGGCATTTTCAAGATACGGCAATATCGTGCTCGGAAAGCCCGGTGACAAGCCCCAATACAGCTTCTTTGCATGGGGCTCCATGATGTTTACAGCAGGACTTGCAGCCGATATACTCTTCTATTCGCTTTGTGAATGGATACTGTATGCCAATGATCCTCACCTTGCAGAGCTTGGCTCCGTGCAGGACTGGGCTTCTACCATACCATTGTTTCACTGGGGACCTATCCCGTGGAGCTTCTACGCCACACTTGCTGCCTGCTTTGGCTTTATGCTTCATGTCAGAGGACGCCGCAAGCAGAAATACTCCGAGGCCTGCCGTCCCATATTAGGTAAGCATACTGACAGGGCTCCCGGCAAATTAATCGATGTTCTGGCTGTGGTCGCATTGATAGCCGGAACTGCTACGACATTTTCAGTAGCAACTCCTCTGCTCTCACGCGCAATCTGCCGCCTTATAGGCATAACTGACTCTAATATGCTTACTATCGGCATCCTGCTCGTTATATGTGCGGTTTACACATTCTGCGTACTGACCGGCATGAAGAGCGTCAACCTGCTGGCACGCTTATGCATGTACGTTTTTTATGCATTTGTAGGTATATTGCTGGTATTTGGCGGTGAGGCAAGATATATTATTGAGACAGGATTTTCCGCCATAGGAAATCTTGCCCAGAACTTCATAGTTTTGAGCACCTGGACAGATGCGCTTCGCACCTCATCATTTCCACAAAGCTGGACTATATTTTACTGGGCCTACTGGATGGTATGGTGTGTTGCCTCGCCCTTCTTCATGGGCAGCATCTCCGGCGGACGCACCGTGAGACAGGTTGTGCTCGGCGCTTACGTGTTCGGCATGGGCTCAACCTTTACTTCATTTATTATATTAGGTAATTATTCACTTGGTCTGCAGCTTCAAGGCGTGCTTGATGTGATTGGCATCTACAATTCTAACGGCAATCTCTATGACACCATTATCGCTGTTATAGAAACTATGCCCTGCTTTAAGCTGATGCTGGTGCTGCTTATATTATCGATGATAGCTTTTTATGCTACATCATTTGACTCGATAACCTTGGTTGCCTCCAATTACTCATACAAAGAGTTTAAGGAGGGTGAGCAGGCCTCGAAGGGCATGAACCTTTTCTGGGCAATCCTCCTGATAATGCTTCCTATAGCTCTGCTTTTTTCTGACAGCAGCATGAGCAACATGCAGACCGTATCTATTATAGCAGCCTTCCCTATAGCTATGGTTATAGTGCTCATCATAGCAAGCTTCTTCAAGGATGCAGACCAATATCTACGAGAATAATTTCCGCAAAACGCAGGCACAGATGTCTATTAGCCTTCCGCATCACGAATGAGCAGGAGCAGCCCCTCCTCGACTCTGATTGTGGCAAGCTGCCCCGGCAGCACCTCGTTGCTGACACCATATTGATAATCATACTTGATCTCTGCACCGTTTAGCGGATACTTTGCTCCGTCTATGTAAATGCCTTTTGCCTTACCTGTAATGTTTATGAGTGAGAAAAATGGCTGACTGTCGTCTATCTGCACCGGCTTATCAGAAACAACGGATATCTCCGAATAGTCATCAACCATCAGCGCATTCATTCCCTGCTCAAAGGCATGAACCAGCATATAGACATTTCCGAGAGTATGGTCAAGTCTGCGCCCCGTCATACCTATAAGTAGGTAGTCGGTATATCCGCGTTCCATAGCTTCATTAAGTGCATGAACTGTATCTGTATCATCCTTGACTGTCGGAAGCACTATGGTCTCTGCTGTGCTGTCTGGCTTCTCATGTGAGTCAAAATCTCCTACTATCAGGTCAGGAGTGACGCCTAATTCCCCGGCATGCCTCAAACCGCAGTCACAAAATATATAATAGTCACTATCAGGCTTAAGATATTTCCTGATTCTGTCATATTTTTCTATCGGTGCTCCGCCGACTATAACGCATCGTTTCATAAATATAGCCTCCGTATAATCTTATTCTAGCCTACAGTAATCCGTACTTTTATTAATATATGGCGCCTGCAAATATGATTATTTACATACGTTTGATAACTTTATTTATACACACTGTCCGGAATTCATGCAATATTCATTAACATTAACTACTATCATGTTAACTGTTCAGCATACGCCAAGGCGCAAAACGCCTCTGGCCATTCGCGTATAGTTTACAAAGAAAAACGAGATGCGTGCCGAACAAAAAGCAAACAGAGCTAAATATTTTCAGTACAGAAGTTCTGCGAAGGGAGAGACCATATATGCTTCTTAATAAGATTATGGTTGTAGAAGACGACAAACAGCTTAATGACTTATACAGCACCGTGCTTAAGAAGGCAGGCTTCGAGACTGTTCAGGCTATGAACGGCGAGGACGCCTGTTATAAATTAGAAACTGAACATGTGCACATGATTATAACCGATATAATGATGCCTGCCATGGACGGCTACAGCTTAGTTGAGGCAATAAGAGCATATGACAGTGCCATGCCTATACTTATGATCACCGCCAAGGATGATTTCCCGTCCAAGCAGAAGGGCTTCAATGTCGGTGCCGATGATTATATGACTAAGCCGGTCGATGTTAATGAGATGGTACTTAGAGTCAAGGCCCTCTTACGCCGTGCGAACATTCTTAACGAGCACATGCTTACCATAGGCAATACCGTGCTTGATTATGATGCAATGACAGTTACCACTGCCGACGGCCCGGTAGAGCTTACGCAGAAGGAGTTTCTGCTTCTTTATAAGCTGCTCTCCTACCCCGGCAAGATTATGACGAGGCTCCAGCTCATGGACGAGATATGGGGACCTGAGTCCAAATCTGATGCGCAGACTATAGATGTACATATCAACAGGCTAAGGAGACATTTCGAGAATAACAAAGACTTTGAGCTCCTCACTGTGCGAGGACTTGGCTACAAAGCAGTGGTCAGCAAGAATCTGCAGGACTGATTTCCGATGTGCTTAAACCTAACAGATATCTGTTGCCTTAAGCCAGCGCCGGTTTTCTGATAGTCTGTCCATCTGGACTGTGAAAACTCTGACTTAATTCAGGCACATCTGTACAGCTTATGATTTTAAAAGCTTTTCAAAAAAGGCAGGTATTAAGGTAAATGCGTTCGCTTGATAAGAGTCGTGTCAAAATATGGCATAAATTTGCGGTTATAATCACCTTAGTGGTGCTTGTATACTTAAGCATCACCTCATGGATAGCTATCAAGGTTATATCTCACTATAATGTAACGGTGAACAGCAGTTTTCCTCTCGTTATAGTCATATTCCTTGCCCTTACTATCGCGGCTGTTGTCACCGTCATCATATCAGGCATGTTTCTTGAGCCTATAGATCAGATGAGTGATGCCATGAAGAAGGTTGCTGCCGGAGATTTTAGCATCCATATAGATACTGACCGCAGACACTGCCGCATCAAGAATATTGAGATTATGAATGCCAACTTCAATAAGATGGTTGACGGACTTAACTCCACCGAGATGCTCAAGACTGATTTCATAACCAATGTCTCTCATGAGCTCAAGACTCCTCTTGCCTCTATCGAGGGATATGCTTCGCTGCTCTCTGCCACAGAGCTCAATGATGAGCAGCGCCTATATACCTCCAACATCATGCACTCTGCCTCAAAGCTCACCACGCTCACCGGCAACATACTGCGTCTCTCAAAGCTTGACAATCAACAAATGGCACTTAAAGAGAGCGAGTTTTCGCTGGATGAGCAGATACGTCAGGCCATATTGCTGCAGGAAAAGAGCTGGTCCGATAAAGAGCTTGATATAGAGCCTGATCTTGATCCGGTAAGCTTTACCGGCTATGAGGAGCTCATGGAGCATGTATGGTCAAACCTTATATCAAATGCTATCAAATTCACTCCTAAAAACGGCACTATTTCCTTCAGTCTGCATGAGCAAGGCGACAATATAATTGCCATCGTCCGTGATACAGGCATAGGCATGAGTGACTTTGAGCAGGAGCATGTCTTTGATAAGTTCTATCAGGCAGAGACTAATCACAGTGCTGAGGGCAACGGTCTCGGACTTCCGCTTGTCAAGAAGATAGTCAGCATGCATAACGGCACAATCAGAATAGAGAGCAAGCCTAACGAGGGTGCTGCATTTATAGTCACACTCCCGAAGGCCGGAGCATAGATAACTTAGCACGTTGCTCCAAGCAACAAACAATAACGCACCAACAAGCAAAACGAATGTATAGCTTGTTAAGGCAGGTTTCTATAGTTCGTAAATGCACAGCAATCCGTACTTCTATTATATGTGGTGCCTGCACACACACGTTATTATGAGTGTTTATTCATCACATGCAAAAGCTCCGGCAGTTGAAATTAAACTGCCGGAGCTTTTTTATGGAGGTTAGTAAGTATATTTCCAGCACCTATCGTACTTCAAGCTGAATCAACTGCATTAAAGCAAATTCAAGCTTGAGCTACTTTTATAAGTGCTTTGCCTGCCAAAGAGCAGGCACCAGTTTTCTATCAACCAAAGTTAAGCTTCAATACGCCGTAAACTATAGTTGCTACAACTGTCATTATGAAGCCGATAAGTGACTCATAAGGAATAACCTGCAGTCTCTGCTTGATGGACATACCGAGTGAACCTGCACTGATGTGGAAGAAGCTTCCGTGAGGCAGACAGTCAAATACGCAGCAGCCTGCGTGAATCATAACTGCAGCCTGCAGTCCGGTTACGCCAAAGCCAAGTATGGTTGAACCAAATATCTGTGATGCGGTAGTAGCACCTGCAACACAGGATGCTGTAGCACCACCCATAACAATACCTGAGAGAGGTGCAAGCAGGAAGCCCGGCATACCTGTTGCACTTATAAATGACTCAAGTGTAGTCTTTAGTGCTGAATTTGCAATGATACCTGAGATGGTACCTGTTCCGAGCAGAAGCAGAACAATGCTGCTCATACGATTAATACCGGTTGTAGCAAAATCCATAACCTTCTTGGTCTTGCCGCAGGCGATAGTACCTATGATGCCTCCAAGCGGAAGAGCGAGTATCGGATCAATAGTGATGCCTGCAAGAGATCTGAGCATAAGGAGACCGATGGTGCACAGTGGTCCTATAATAGCTCTGCCAAAGGACGGAAGATCCTCGCTTTCTTCAGTACGGACGATGGCACTTGCATCGACCATCTCACCCTTTTTTCTAAGAACCTTAAGGAAAATGTAGCTCGAGATAAGTCCTGCTGCAGACGGAATAAGTCCGCCAAGCATTACTGTTGTAAGTGAGAGATTAAAATTCTCTGCAAGAGCAATAGTGTTGGCATTAGGAGATACTATGTTGCCTGCATGAATACCACCGATAAGTGCAATTGATGCGGCTGCTCTTGAGTAGTTTGTCTTGGCAGCGATATCAAGAGCAATCGGAGCGATGATAACTACGATAACATCACCGAAGGTTCCTACGGCCTGAAGTACCCAGGCAGCGATAATAACTGCAAATAATGCATATTTCTCACCCATCTTATTAACTATGGTATGAGCTATAGTCTCAGCAGAGCCTGACTGGATAAGAAAGCCTGCAAGCATACCTGCTGCGATAATACGCATGATTCCGGATGCCATACCGCCGGCTCCGCTTACCATATAGCTTACTGTCTCGGCAAGTGAGGCTCCTCCTACGAGTCCTCCGACTAATGCGCCTACCATCATGCCGTATACCGGCGGCACCTTATAAATTATCAATACAATAGCAACTACCAAGCCCAATATAGCGCCCAAGGTTGTGATTGTCATATTGTTCCCCCTTAAATATTAACCTTTAAGTTCCTCTAACAAGGCCCTTATCTTAGCATCCTCTTCGTCACTTGCGACCACATTAGGTTCACAGCCATACTCATTGGATATAACTCCCTCAATAAGCAGTGCACGCTTAACTGCTGTCAGGAACGGAACACTTATATCAAAGAAGCCCATAAGTGTATTGACCTTCTTCTGTATCTTGGCAGACCTGTCCCAATCCTTGGCATTGACTGCTTTAACCCACTCTGCAAATAGCTCAGGGCAGATATTGGTGAGACCGCCTATGCAGCCTGCACCGCCTGAGATGACATTGTGTACAAAGAACTCATCAAAGCCGCTGTAGATTTCAAAATCAGGATATTCCCTAAGCAGAAGGTCGCAAATCTTGCGTGTATGCTCGAAATTCTTGACGGTATCCTTGCAGCCCTTGATATTGTCATATTTGCGGCGAAGCTTAAGTATAAGCTCCGGTGATATCTCATGAGCCGTGCAGCCCGGGAAGTTGTAGATATATACAGGTCCATTGATATTAGGAACTGTCAAATCATAGTAGTTCTCGATGCTTGCATCAGACAGCTTGAAATAGTACGGAGAGATAAGGATAATCGCATCTGCGCCCTTAGACATGGCATAATTGCCAAGCTCAACGCTCTCCTTCGGTATCATCCTTGATGCGCCGACAATAACATCCATACGTCCCTTGATGGTATCAAGTGCAGTGTCGATGCATTCCTTAGCTGTATCCATGTCCATGGAGCAGAACTCTCCGGTGCTGCCCATGAGCACGATGCCGTCGCTTCCAGCCTTTATAAGATGCTCATATACGGCCTTATTGCCCTCGTGATCGAGGCTTCCGTCCTCTTTGAATATTGTAACAACGGCTGTATAAAACTTTGCCATTTTATAAACTCCCTTCAGTTATGCTTATCCCCTTTGCAGAGGATAAGCATAGATAAGATGTTTTTGTAAGACCTCTTTTTGTTTTAGCGGCTGCCTAACCGCCGTCACAGAGCCTTCCTGAATCTCTTAATTATAAGATTATTGCACCCTTATCTGCAGATGAAGCTACCTTGGAATAATGTCTTAAGTATCCGTGCGGGATATACTTATCAGGACGCTTCCAGCTCTTCATACGCTCTGCAATAACTTCATCAGATACATGCAGCTCAAGCTTGCCGTCAATAACATCGATGCTGATTTCATCGCCGTCCTCAACTATTGCAAGCGGTCCGCCCTCTGCTGCCTCAGGAGAGATATGTCCTACGAAGCAGCCATTGTTTGTTCCTGAGAAACGTCCGTCTGTTATAAGTGCGGTAGACTTTGAAAGTCCCATGCCGTACATATACTTCATGGCCTTAAACATTTCCCTCATTCCAGGGCCGCCCTTAGGTCCCTCATAACGGATAACAACTACATCACCTGCTTCAATCTTGCCTCCAAGGATAGCCTCCTCAGCCTCCTCCTCAGAGTTGTAGCACTTAGCCTTACCTGTAAATCTGTGAAGTGCTGGGTCAATTGCGCCCGGCTTTGATATAGCTGTATGCGGAGCAAGATTACCCTCAAGCACTGCTACGCCGCCTGTGGTTGAGAACGGAGCATCAACAGTTTTGATAATCTCAGGATTTTCAGGATAGTTGAATACGTAGCCGTCAACATTTTCCCCGACAGTCTGACCGGTACAGGTCATAAGTGAGGTATCAAGGATGTTGCCAAGATGCTGCATTACGCGAGGAATGCCTCCTGCTCTGTGGAATGCTTCCATATCCCACTTCGCTGCCGGATTAACCTTGGCAATCTGAGGAGTGGTCTTGTTAAGCTCACGGAACTCCTCAACTACATTCATATCAAGCTCAGCCTCATTAGCTATAGCTGAAAGGTGCAAAACTGCATTGGTTGAACCGCAGATAGCCATAGTAACCTTGATTGCGTTGCGGATAGACTCCTTGGTTATAACCTTGCGGGCAGTGATGTTCTTCTCTACAAGATTTACGATAGCGCGTCCCGCATCAAATGAGGAACGGAATCTCTCGCCGTAGGTTGCCGGGATAAGAGCGCTGCCGGGCATGCTCATGCCGAGTGCCTCAGATACGCAGCACATGGAGTTAGCAGTTCCTAGGAATGCGCATGAACCGCAGCCAGGACAGGCAGTGTTCTCAAGCGCTCTGTACTCTGACTCATTAATCTTGCCTGCTGCACACATACCCTTAGCCTCATCGATTGATGTAAGGTCTGACTTACGTCCGTCAAATTCGATACCACCTACCATAGGACCGCCTACACATACAATTGCAGGAATATCAAGTCTTGCAGCTGCCATCAGCATACCAGGAACAATCTTGTCGCAGGAAGCAAGCATTACGATACCGTCAAGGCGATGAGCCTGAACCATAATCTCAACAGAGTTGCAGATAATCTCTCTTGAAGGAAGGATATAGTTCATGCCGATGTGACCCTGAGCTACACCGTCACAGGCACCGATGGTTCCAAATTCTACTACTGTTCCGCCTGCGCTGTAGATACCCTTCTTAACAAACTCATTGACCTTATCAAGATTGAAATGTCCCGGTACGCAGGTGTTCCATGAGCTTGCAATACCTATAATCGGGCGGTGATTAAGCTCGTGATCTGTGTAACCCATAGACTTGAAGAGAGAACGATAAAAAGGAGCATCCTCCCCGTGCATAATTTCATTGCTTCTGAATTCCATAATATCCCTTTCCGCTGAAATGTAATTGCAGCAATACGCTTGTATGCATCCGGCCTAATGGTTCACAAACGCTGTAATCCATGTGCCGAACCGATACATTTTCATGATGCCAAGTTAAAGGCTGATTTGTACCTTGCCCTTTTGCATCATTCATTGATAAACCGGCCAAGTTTATGTTGTGATTGTTGTGCGGCTATGTAGAATGCCGTTCTATATTAAGAAATTATAATCATTTGCAATGGATTGTCAATTATAACTATCAGACAAAAAGCTAAGGGATTATTTATGCATAACATACAAGTCCTTGACCGGTTACCTTGCCAAATAAAGTTAAATGTGGTAGCTTTTATCTATTGATTTGAGGAGAGAGATATGGCAACAACTAAGATTATTCAGTCGGTGGAGCGTGCCGCCGGCATACTGGAATTGTTTCAAAATCAGGTAACAGAATTAAGTCTCAAGGAGATTGTAGATAAGACAGAGCTTAATAAGAGTACGGCCTTCGGCATAGTTAACAGTCTTGCAGAGCTAGGTTATCTGATGCAGAACAGCGACAATCAGAAATACAGTCTCGGACCTAAGATATTGCTGCTCTCAACCGCTATGCGTATGAATAATCTGATTATGCGCATTTCACATCCGTATCTTGAAACTATCGCAAACAAATATCAGGAGACCGTACACTGCGCCATAGACGTGGGAAATGCCAGCATCATTTACCTTGATAAGGTTGAGTCAGACTCATCTCTGGTCATAAATTCTAAGCTTGGCGTCAAGAACTATATGCACTGCACCGGTGTCGGAAAATGTCTCCTTGCATACAAATCCGAAGATGAATTAGACCGTATACTTAGCTTTCCGCTCACAGCTCGTACCTATAATACCCTGACTCAGAAGGAGCCTCTGTATGCAGAGCTCGCTAAGATAAGAGAGATTGGTTATGCTATGGATAATGAAGAGATTGAGATAGGCCTGTCCTGTGTGTCCGTACCGGTATTTCGCGCTGCCGATACACCGGGCTTTGCCATAAGTATATCAGGTTCAACCTCTCGTATACTCTCAAAGCTTAAGGACACTGATTTGCTTGATTACCTTAAGATGACTGCACGCGAGCTCTCAAGGAAGATTTATTCATATGAATGATGTGATGCCTGCATATTTGCAGGCATTATTTTTTACTTCATCGGCGCAAAGGAAGATAGCTGCTGAACCAACCGCACCTCGGCGCTAATTGATCAAGGCATATTATTCTTGTTAAGCTTACACAGCTCTCGCATAGTCTGCAGTATTACCTGTAAGTGTTATCTCTGTCTTGGATAATACAATAATGCCCTCTCTCGACATGCGTCCTAGCTCCCTTGAGACTGCACTGCGGTCGCAGAACAGATAATTGGCAAGCTTATCTCTGCCAAACGGAAGTGCGATCGTATCCGAATGCTGTTCCTTAGCAAGTATAGACAGATAGAGCATAATCTTCTTGCGCAGCGACCCCTGCGTAAGTATGCGTATCTTCTTCATAAGCTCCATATTGTTTTTTGCGATAAGCTGCATCAGGTTCTCCATAACCTTGAAACGATAGGTACAGCTTGTGTTTTGCAGGGATGTAAATTCAGGCACATACAGAAAAAGTATCTCGGCCTGATTAGATGTGGTAATCTCAAATATATTGGTTTCAGCATGAGCCACAGCCATTGCATGTCCAAACAGTTCTCCCTCTGCGGCCTGCGTTATCAATATGCGGCTGCCGTCAGAATCCGTCAGAAATATCTCAACATAACCCTTTAATACCAGCCCCAGACAGGATACAGGCTCCTCCGCAGCAAACAGCATGGTTCTGCCCTCAAAGCTCTTCTTCTGTGCCTTAAGGCATCCCAATACAGCTTCAAGTCTGTCCTCAGGTATACCCTTAAACAGAGGATTATTCATAATCAGTGAATGATAATTTTTCAAATTATTACCCCGTTTGTTGCTGTGGCAACTGAAATTATACGTTAGCCTATGCTATCTTTAGTTAGCAAACACTAACAACATGATAGCAAATCGAAGGGAGAAATACAATGAAAAAGTTTAAGTTAACTGCTGCTGTTATGGCAGCGGCAATGCTTGCTCTTACAGCCTGCGGAAGCAGCTCAGCTACTGCTGAAACTGAAGCTAAAGCAGAGAGTACAGCTGAGACTGAGGCCGAGTCTGAGACAGAGGAAAGCGAGTCTGCTTCAGAGGAAAATGAAGCTGCAGGTGATGAAGCTTCGGATGCTACTGAGGCTGTAACATTAAAGCTTGGTGTACCTAAGGCTCCGCCTACACTTCCTGTACTGCATATGATTGAGGAAGGTCTGCTAGGTGACAAGGTCAATATAGAGCTTGATGTGTGGGATGCTCCGGAGCAGCTCATAGCTATGGTTCAGGACGGAGAACATGATATGTTCGCATTTCCATTGACAGTAGCAGCCAAGCTCTACAACAAGGGACTTCCTGTTCGTCTCACCAATGTCAACACCTGGGGCGTTACCTATTTTGTAACAACAGATCCGGAGCTTAGCGAGTGGTCACAGCTTAAGGGCAAGACCGTGTATGTTCCGCTTCAGTCTTCACCGCCGGATGCACTTACACAGTTCTTCTTAAGCAATGCCGGACTTAAAGTTGGCGAGGATGTCGAGATAGTCTACTCAACCACAGCTGAAATCTCACAGATGCTCGCTGCGGGTACAATCGAGTATGCAACACTTATCGAGCCTCAGGTTACAGCCGCTAAGATGAATAACTCAGATGTTAGAGTCGCATTTTCATTTGAGGATGAGTGGAAGAAGGTCAAGGGCGATGACTCTATAGTTCCTAATGCAGGCTTTGGCACAACTGCTGACTTTATCGAGGCTAATCCTGAGCTTGTTGCAGAGTTTGAGGCAGCCTACGAGGAATCACTTAACTGGGTGCTTGCTAATCCTGCCGAGGCCGGAGCACTTGCTGAGAAATATCTCGGTCTTAAGTCTGCACTTGTTGAAAAGGCTATACCTAACATGGGACTTATCTATAAAAATGCTATGGATGCTAAGACTGATCTTGACGGCTTCTATCAGCTCCTCAACGATTTTGATCAGAGCATGATCGGAGCAAAGGTACCTGATGAAGAAATGTATTACAGCAAATAAATACAAGCTTGCTGCGTTGCTTATAGTACTGGGACTATGGTGGTGTTTGAGCAGGGTCTATTCACCGCTTGTAGTCCCGCCTATAGGCTCTGTTGCTCTTAAGGTGCTTGAGATACTTAAGAGTCCCA
Source organism: Acutalibacteraceae bacterium (assembly GCA_963595005.1). GTDB lineage: Bacteria > Bacillota > Clostridia > Lachnospirales > Lachnospiraceae > Avilachnospira. Next base: position 12,418 of record CAVBGP010000024.1, read on the forward strand.
AGCTTTGGACAGAGATCGGAAGAACTGTCCTGCGGCTTATATACGGACTTGGCATAGGCGTCGGCATAGGCTGCATAGCAGGACTTATCGGTGGCTGCATTCGTGAAATAAAGCAGCTCCTTATACCGGTGCTTGGCATAATTCAGGTCGTTCCTCCGATATCCTGGCTCATCCTTGCTATCATATGGTTCGGTCTCAACGGCCGTGCAAGCATATTTATCGTCGTAATGGCCGTGGTTCCTACCATGTTTATATGCATATCAGACGGCATCGCTGCAATAGACAAACGACTCCTTGAGATGGGCGATGTATTCGGCTTCTCAAGCTTCAAAAAGCTTAGGTTCATTATGATTCCGTCAGTACTCCCCTACTTTGGTTCCGGGCTTAAGATTGCCGTGGGCATGGCCTGCAAGACCGTAGTTATGGGCGAGGTGCTTACAACAACCACAGGCATAGGCGGTCAGATAATGACGGCAAGGCTTAACATTGAGCCTGAAACCGTTATTGCCTGGACTGTTATCGTTGTCGGCATATATTATGCAGCGCTTTATGCAGGCAGAGCTGCCATAAGACTGTTATCAAGGCTGTTCAAGAAAAAATCAGCCATATCCAGTGCAGAATGTTTCGCCAGCAAAACAGCTTGTGCGGCTTCCGGGAAATGCTTATCTGATGGAGGACATAGCCGGACTCCGGAGATGAACATTTCTGAGAAAGATTATGGCAGCGCTTCTGAGAATAGTTTATCCGTGGGAGGACACAGCAATGCTTGAGGTTAGAGAACTAAATAAGGACTTTCAGGGATTGCCTGTCCTAAAGGATTTAAATCTCACTGTCGGAGAACGCGAGATAACGGCACTGGTAGGGCCGTCAGGCTGCGGCAAATCTACTTTGCTTAATCTTATTGCCGGAATAGCCAAGGAATATGAAGGCGAGATAATCAATGGCTTTGACAGGACCGGATATGTATTCCAAGAGGACCGCATACTTCCGTGGCTTACTGTCTATGACAATATACGTATAGTCCGAGATGATAAGGACCATGAGCGCATAATGCAGCTTATCAGGCAAATGCATCTTGACGGCTTTGAGGATTATTATCCTGAGCAGCTTAGCGGAGGAATGCGTCAGCGCTGCGGCATAGCACGCGCCTTTTATTACGGAAGCCGACTGCTGCTCATGGACGAGCCCTTTAAGTCACTTGATTATTGCCTTAGGATAGAGATGCTAAGCTACCTCAAGGCACTTTGGGAGCAGGAACAAAATACAGTACTCTTTGTTACTCACGACATTGAGGAGGCTCTGCAGATAGCAGACAGAATATTGGTATTTTCAGCAAGACCATCCTCCATCATCAGGGAAATAAAGCTGCCGAGACAGTCAGGACTCCGCGACCTTTCTGATGACAGGCTGGTAGCAGAAAGAGCCGAGCTGATACGGCTTATCGCGTAGTATTTTTTCACGTCGCTATTAAGAAATACTATGCCCTAACGCATTCTCTCATCGAGGCGCAGTTAATTACCGTCTTCCTTTGCGCCGAGTGTGCTTTACATCCCGCTTCGGTCAGCACATAGCAAGGCTTAGTTACTGCAGCAATTTTAGCCTATACAAAGCCTTTGGTATTAGGTAACATTTATAGTAAACGCCCATGCCTGCGCGTTTGCAGGCGCCACATATAATAAAAGAACAACGAGTTGAGGATAAGAGCTGCGATATCAGCATGAAGGGAGGCTGCATTTGATTAGAAATATCGAGAAAAACAGCATATTAGAGCTAGACAAAGAGATACCTGTTAAGGACGGCAGCGTGGTGAGTCTAAATCTCGCACGTAAGTCCGACTGTGAGCTTACGCTTTATTCATTCGGAAATGGTGAGAGCATAAGCACTCAGCGCTCATTCGGAGACGTGTTCTACTTTATCTTAGGCGGTAAGGCACGATTCACTCTCGGCGATAAGCTTACTGACGGCGAGGCAGGCAGTGCTCTGCTCGTTCCGCACGGAGACCCACATGCAGTTTTGTCTGATGGTGGGCTTCAGCTTATGTACATACAGATTATGAAAAAAGGAGACGAAACTATGTATATCAACAATTTTGTACACAATGAGGTAGTAGATCTTGCATGTCAGGTGGACTACGAGAAGGGTAAGATAGTCAGCAAGACGCTTGTACAGCGAGACAGCATGACACTCACTCTGTTTGCATTTGACGAAGGCGAGGGCGTAAGCACACATGCCTCTGAGGGCGACGCCATGGTTGTTGTGTTGGACGGCACTGCAGAGATTACTGTAGACGGCGTGACCAGAACAGCATCTAAGGGACAGAGCATCATCATGCCTGCAGGCATACCTCATGCAGTAACTGCCAAGACTCAGTACAAGATGCTGCTTATAGTGGTTTTTCCGGAAGGTAAGTAAATGAAGAGCTTGGGAATTGATGCCGGTACCGGCAGTATATCGCTGGCTGTTGTCGAGGATTCACAGCTTATATACTCTGACTACGAGCTGCATAAGGGAGATGTTAGGCGTACCCTGATTCGTATGCTGCATAAGCTGCAGCTTGAGCTTGATATCAAGAACCCGAGTGAGATTGAGTATGCCGCAGTTAATAATGCTGCGGCATTTCTTTTTACTCGAGGCAATGATACAAAGTCCGAGCTTGCCGAGCTTGACACCTGCCGCGATAACGAGGAAAACTCGCAAAGCGTATTTTCCGCAGTTTCTGGAAATGTATCCGAAGCCGCAAGGGCTGACCGTATCACAGCACTGCTTAGCGGTCAGAAGCTTCTATATCCTGAGGCTCACAGCATCCTCGAGATGGGTGCGCAGACCTCTGCCTTTATTACAGGCATAGCCGACGGTGAGGTTATGCAGTATGCCGTAAACGGAGAATGTGCAGCAGGCACCGGAGCCTTCTTTGAGGATCAGATGTATAGACTCGGACTCCCTCTTGAAGCATATTCTGAATATACGGACAGAGCCAAGTCCGTACCGAGACTTGCCGGGCGCTGTTCTGTATTTGCCAAAACTGATCTCATACACAGACAACAGGAGGGCGTACCGGCAGAGGATATACTGCTCGGACTCGCATTTGCAGTAATACGAAACTTTAAGAGCACTGTCATGCGTAAGCTCCCGGTTCAAAAGCCGGTGCTGCTTACCGGAGGCATAGTCAAAAACCAAGGCGCTGTAAGAGCCGTCAGTGAGATACTTGAGCTTGAACCAGATGAGCTTATCTGCGACAGTGAATTAGGCTCTGTAATCTCTGCTGCAGGACTTGCTGCAATAGCCCTAAAGCGCGGTGCGAAGCTTGACTGGTCAAGCTTGCTTGCCGAATGCGATGACAACGGCTATAGTCATGCCGCTATGTTAGCCATTGCTAACCCAGCAGCATTTACAGATACCTCACAGTCAGTGATGGGGACTGCTGATGCACTGCGCTCTAAGTCCAAGCTGCCCGTATACATTTACGACAAGCAAAGTCTCCACAAGACCCGCAAGCCTCACCCCGGCGAAAGCCTGTGGCTTGGTGTAGATGTGGGTTCAACCAGCACCAATCTCGTGCTTATCGGAGAGGATGATGCTGTACTTGATTACTGCTATATACGTACTGCAGGCAATCCGGGAAGAGCTGTTGATACAGGCTTAGAACAGCTTAAACCAACTATCGACATTGCAGGCACCAAACCTATTGCTACAGCGGTTACCGGCTCCGGCAGATACATGATTGCCCGTAAGCTTGGTACTGAACGCATAATAGATGAGATTACCGCCCAGGCTAAGGCCGCTGCAAGGCTGTATCCCGAGGTCGATACAGTATTTGAGATAGGCGGTCAGGACTCCAAATTCATCTCTATCAGAAATGCAGAGGTTGTCGACTTTGAGATGAATAAGGTTTGCGCTGCCGGAACCGGTTCATTTATAGAGGAACAGGCAGGAAGACTTGATATAGAGCTTGAAGCTATCGGACCTATGGCATTGGAGGCTACTGCTCCTTCAGAGCTTGGCGAGCGCTGCACCGTGCTCATGGAATCTAAGATAAGCCAGGAGCTTGCCACAGGAACTCCTAAGGCTGACATATGTGCAGGACTTTGCCGCTCAATAGTCAGAAACTATCTAAACCGCGTTGCATCCAACAAAAGGATAGGCTCCTGCATCTGTCTTCAGGGCGGAATTATCAACAATGAGGGTATAGTTTCGGCATTTTATGAACAATTCGGAAACCGTCTGCGCATAACTCCGTATTATGATGTGACAGGAGCACTCGGTGCGGCTCTTGAGGCAAAGAGCACCGGAGAGCTTGCCCTTGGAGACCCTGAACAAAACAAGGAGCTCTATCACAGAAACAGAGAGTGGTTTTATGCAGGCTATGACGGCAAGCTCACACCGGGCAAGGAAACTGTAGGCATACCGCTTTCACTCATGATGTATAAGTTCTTCCCGATGGCTTATAAGTATTTTACTGAGCTTGGCTACAATGTGCTTATGTCAGGTGAGAGCAATGAGGAGCTTATACGCTTAAGTCAGGATGTAACACAGGAGGAAACCTGTTACCCTGTAAAGCTGCTGCACGGACATATGGAGTATCTGGCACGTAAGGGCGTTGACTATATGTTCATCCCCTGCATCAGAACAATCAGACATGAAACCTCAGGTGTTGAGCATAACTACGGCTGTGTATACATGCAGACCGCACCTGTAGCCGTTGCCAAGACTCTGGGACTTAGTGAGAGAGGCATTAAGCTCCTTGCACCCGTCCTTGATATGGATATGGGGCAGCCGCAGCTTGCCATGGCTATGATACAGATAGGTGTGCGTCTCGGACACACCAAGGAGCAGTGTCAGGCCGCAATGAAGCTAGGCGCTGCCGCAATGCAGGCCTGTGACCGCAAATCAGAGGAGCTCGGACAGCAGATAATGGACAATCTCGCTCCGTCTGACAAGGTACTGGTCATGATAACACGCAACTACGGATTAAATGACCCTGTTCTTAACATGGGCATCCCCGGAGAACTCCTCAAGCGCGGCTGCAAGGTCCTCAATCTGTCACATTTACATGGACATAGTATGAATCTGTCTGATGAGTATCCCAACCTCTATTGGCCGTTCAGCCAGCATATACTGACAGGTGCTAAGATTATAAAGAATCATCCTAATCTATATGCCGTGTATCTCACCAATCACGGCTGCGGACCTGATACCATGATATCGCATCTCTTTAAGGAGATAATGGGCGATAAGCCGTATCTGTCTATCGAGGTCGATGAGCATCAGTCAGCTGTCGGTGTTGTGACACGTATCGAGGCCTTCCTCAACAGTCTGAAGCATACGGAAAATGCGGCGGCAGCTGTCGATGCAGGCTGCACTCATATTAGTGATGTAAATGCATATGATGCATCGGGTGCTGAGCTAAATCTATTGCCTATGGGTATATATACCAGACTCTATGCAGGGTTGCTGCGCAGTAAAGGGATAAATGTCGCTGACTGCGAGGATTACACTGCAGAGGACCTTGCAGCAGGCAAGCAGGAATCATTTTCCAAGGAGTATTCAAGCTTCAGTGCTGCTGCCGGCAGGGTACTTAACATAACTAAAAAGTCTTCTGCCTATGTTACGGCTCAAGCCGCTTCACTTAATTCACGAGCTGAACTGACAATATCAAAGGCTGCATCAATATCCGGCACAGTCAGTGCCGCAACATTTTCAATAAATAAACATAAATGTAGTAGGCACTCAGATTGCCCAGACTCTAAAGAACCATTAGAAGCAGGCATGAATAAACCATGCTTCATGCTGCCGCAAACCGAGGGTGCTGAGGCCGAAGGCATGTATGCCATGGTTATCAGGGCCTTGCTTAAGGAACACAGTGCAGACAAGGATAGTCTCTTGCTTTATACTCCATATATCGAAAAGCTGTTATCATCCGATGAAAGCGTCGAGCTGTGGCACATTATCATGCTTGGAGATGCGCTTATGTGCATGAAGCCTGACGAACGTGAGGAAGCCGAAGCAGAAATCAGCTTTCCTGTGAGCCATGAGCTTTGGAAGCGTCTGATTAATAAGTGGCATAATAATATAGCTTCGTGTGAATTATTTTCACCAGTTAGTGAGACATGTAATTCTGCTACGATAGACCAAAACAGTGCCGGTGCTGACAATCCTGCTTCGTCTAACTGCAGGTTCTCTGCCAATACAGAAAGTAACGCAGATGTAATTCAGAGCACCTGTACATCATCACACGGAACAAATAACAAGCGAGTCTTTTTATTTGGCTCACCAAGCATACTGTATAGTGATTATATTAACCGAAACATGTTTGACGCAGTCAGAGCTCATGGCTATATGCCTGTGCCCATGATGCTGTCAGAATATCTGTGGTATTGGATAAGAGAAAGCGGCAAGACTGTGCCCGCGGAGACTGAACAGGAGCTAAACTATATGAGAGAGCTTTACTCAGATGTGTGGGGCAAGAAGGAGCCTCTAACTCAAGCTTACGAGACATTTAACAGTAAGCATGCTCCCGTAGTCGGTGCAAATATCCGCTATCTGTGCAGTCTGATTGCAGACAGCATTCCTAATGCCGCAGGCTCAATGCTGCTTATGCCAACCTATGCCAATGCCGGATCTGTGATAGAGATGATGAAGCCAAGCTCCCCTGTGCCTTTTATGCATTTCGAAGCAGACGGCAACGCCACTCCGGACGAAATCGAACGCCGTGATATCTGGCTCAGCTTGCTTGATTCGTGATGCTTGATAAAGCCTATTGTCAGCTTGATGTTAGTACATAACCAATGGTAAAATGTAACTGTTTAGGGACACCGAAAAGAAACTCATCCGCTGCATGATTGAATTTGGGGCAGGAGAACATTTATATGGAAAATATCAAGCTGCCTGTCGGCATTGAAAATTTCGAAAAAATACGCAGAGAGAGCTATTTCTACGTTGATAAAACACTGCTGATTGAACAGCTGTTAACAGACGGAAGCATGGTCAGTCTTTTTACCCGTCCGCGTAGGTTTGGTAAATCACTTAATATGAGCATGCTCCGCTATTTCTTTGAAATCGGGACAGACCCGTCATTGTTTGAAGGATTACGCATTTCTGCCAATAAGAAGCTGTGTGATGAGTATATGGGACAATATCCGGTGATATTCATTTCCCTAAAGACGGTAGATGGACTAAGCTTTGAAAATGCATACGGCATGCTGCGTATACTCCTGCGCTACGAAATGTTTCGTCTAATCTACCTTAATGACAGTCCACGTATCCCTGAACAGGAGAAGCTTGCATTCAGGCGTTTTCTTAATGAACAGGATACTCCTGATGATGTACAAAACAGCCTCAAGATGCTCTCATCAATGCTGTACCAACACCATGGCAAAAAAGCAATTATCCTGATTGACGAATATGATGTCCCTCTGGATAAGGCATTCCAAAACGGATATTACCAGGAAATGGTCTCATTGATACGTGCTCTGATGAACGGTGCACTTAAGACTAATGACGCTCTGCAATTTGCAGTACTGACAGGATGCCTCCGCATTTCCAAGGAAAGCATCTTTACCGGACTTAACAACTTTAAGATGCTCTCTATTGCTGATACTCGCTTTGACGAACAGTTCGGCTTTACTGAAACGGAAGTCAGTGAGCTTCTCTCCTTCTATCATCTTGAATCACATATGGAGGAAATGAAGCGTTGGTATGACGGATACCGCTTTGGCAATGCTGACGTCTACTGCCCTTGGGATGTTATCAACCATGTTGACCTGCTTAAGGCTGATCCAATAGCAGCACCTCAGTCATATTGGATTAACTCCAGCGGCAACAGTCTTGTTAAACGCTTTATTGATAAGGCAGACAAGACTACCCAAAAGGAGATTGAACGCCTTATTGCCGGAGAAAGCATAGACAAGGCTATCCGCCTTGAGCTAACCTATGACGAGCTGGATAACAGCATAGACAACCTATGGAGCGTGCTCTTTACAACCGGATATCTTACACAAAACGGCAGAGCTCAGGATGGCATTTATAAGCTTAGGATACCTAATGAAGAGGTCAGGGATATATTCAGACAGCAGATTCGTGAGTGGTTTAAGCAGGTTGTGTCACAGGATACAGACGGACTTAGATGTTTATGGAGAGCCTTTGCTGCAGGCGATGCGCAAGCAGTTGAGGATAGTCTGAATCAACTGTTAGGCAAAACCATCAGCGTACTAGACCCTAAGGGCGATGACCGGGATAAGGAGAAGTTCTATCACGCATTTCTTGCAGGTCTGCTCGTAGGAAACGGAGAATGGGCTGTTCTCTCTAACCGTGAAGCCGGACACGGCTTTGCCGATATAATGGTTGAAACCGATGATTTAAACTCTGGACTAATCATAGAATTAAAGATTACAAGAAACCTCTCAGAGCTCGACCAGGCCTGCCAGCTGGCCATGAGCCAAATCCATGACAGGGAATATGATATGTATTTCCGTGACGAAGGCCGCAATGATATCACAGCTTACGGCATAGCCTTTTACAAGAAGCGCTGTAGAGTGATTGCAGAGAAAATATCAGGAATATGACCTTCGGTTTTGTGAAATAGCTTTAACTGTTGAATTAAATATTTACGCATGATAAAATCAGGTTAAT
>CAVBGP010000025.1:0-21016 GCA_963595005.1 Acutalibacteraceae bacterium
TGTGCGCAGATATATGAGGCAGCGGCGACCTTGTTATCACCGCAGCACATCATTAATCTTTATTTTAAGGTGCTGCGGTGTAACACTGAGCCGCTGTCCATATATCTGCGCAAGACAGTTTATAAAAATGATAAAAGACAGCCACACTTTAAATATATCCAGCGTGTCAACCGCTTTTGTTGCAACATTACAAAAATTATGCTATAAATGTATGCAGTTTGACTAATTGACTTTAGCTTTGGACGTGGAAAACGGACAAGGCTAAGCTTGTTGTATTTTGTACAAACCATTATCAGAGGAGGAATGTGATGGCGCTGTATACCAAGGTCGACACATCTATGGATTTTGTCGGCAGAGAAAAAGAAGTTGAGAAGTTTTGGAAGGACAATGATATATTTCAGAAGTCCATTAAAGAGCATGAGGGCGATCCAAGCTATGTATTCTATGACGGACCGCCAACTGCAAACGGTAAGCCGCATATAGGCCACGTGCTTACACGTTGTATTAAGGATATGATTCCGCGTTACCAGACCATGAAGGGTAAGATGGTACCGCGTAAGGCCGGCTGGGACACACACGGTCTTCCGGTTGAGCTTGAGGTAGAGAAGCAGATAGGTATTAACGGTAAGGAGCAGATAGAGTCATACGGCATTGCGCCTTTCGTTGAGTTATGTAAGGAAAATGTCTGGAAGTATAAGAGTATGTGGGAGGATTTCTCATTTACAGTAGGCTTCTGGGCTGATATGGAGCATCCTTACGTTACATATTATGATGATTATATCGAGTCAGAGTTCTGGGCTCTTAAGGAGATCTGGGACAAGGGACTCCTCTACAAGGGCTTCAAGGTTGTTCCTTACTGCCCGCGCTGCGGAACACCGCTTTCTTCACATGAGGTAGCTCAGGGCTATAAGGAAGTCAAGGAGCGCTCAGCTATTGTTCGCTTTGAGTGCAAGGATGAGGATGCATATATACTTGCATGGACAACCACTCCATGGACTCTTCCTTCAAACGTAGCTCTCTGCGTTAATCCAGATGAGACCTATGTTAAGGTTAAGGCTGAGGATGGCAAGGTTTATTATCTTGCCGATGCTCTTAAGTCAAAGCTTGGTGAGAATCTCGAAGTACTCGAGACTATGAAGGGAACAGATCTTGAATACAAGGAATATGTTCCATTATATGAGACAGCAGCCAAGCTTGCCGAGAAGCAGCATAAGAAGGCACATTTTGTTACCTGTGATACCTACGTATCCATGAGCGACGGTACTGGAGTTGTACATATAGCTCCGGCCTTTGGTGAGGATGATGCTAAGGTAGGCAGAAAGTATGACCTTCCTTTTGTTCAGCTTGTAGACGGCAAGGGCAACATGACAGATGAGTCAGAGTGGAAGGGCGTATTTGTTAAGAAGGCTGACCCGATGATACTCAAGGATCTTGAGGCAAGAGGTTTGCTCTTTGACGCACCTGTATTTGAGCATAGTTATCCGCATTGCTGGAGATGCAATACTCCGCTTATCTATTATGCAAGAGAATCCTGGTATATTGCCATGAGCAAGGTTAAGGACGATCTTGTCAGAAATAATGCAAGCATCAACTGGATTCCGGAGACTATAGGCAAGGGACGTTTTGGTGAGTGGATTGCCAATGTTCAGGACTGGGCTTTGTCACGTAATCGTTATTGGGGCACTCCGCTTCCTATCTGGGAGTGTGAATGCGGACACAGAGAGTGCGTAGGAAGCCGTAAGCAGCTTAGAGAGCAGAGCACTAATTACGATGAGGCTCTGGCTGAGCTTAAGGCAGCCGGAAATAAGGGTTGGAGCGATGAAGGCGGAATAGAGCTGCATCGTCCGTATATCGACAAGATTAAGCTCAAGTGCCCTGAGTGCGGCAAGGAGATGACCAGAGTAACAGACGTCATCGACTGTTGGTTTGACTCAGGTGCTATGCCTTTTGCACAGCATCATTATCCGTTTGAGAATCAGGAGCTCTTCCATAAGGAATTCCCGGCTCAGTTTATATCAGAGGCTGTAGATCAGACCAGAGGCTGGTTCTATTCTCTGCTGGCAGAGTCTACGATCCTCTTTAATAAGGCTCCTTATGAAAATGTCATCGTCCTCGGACACGTTCAGGATGAGAACGGACAGAAGATGTCAAAGTCTAAGGGCAATGCAGTAGATCCTGTGGAGGCACTTAATACCTATGGTGCTGATGCAATAAGATGGTATTTCTATACCAACTCTGCACCTTGGCTGCCAAACCGTTTCTACGGCAAGGCTGTTGTTGAGGGACAGAGAAAGTTCCTCGGCACACTGTGGAATACCTATGCATTCTACATACTCTATGCCAATATAGATAACTTTGATCCTACAAAGTACGAGCTGCGCAAAGAGGGACTTCCTGTTATGGACAGATGGATTCTCTCTAAGATGAACTCTATGATCAAGGCTGTTGATACTAATATGTCACAGTACAAGATTCCTGAGGCCTGCGCTGCACTTGAGGACTTTGTTGATGAGCTTTCTAACTGGTATGTAAGAAGATGCCGTGAGCGTTTCTGGAGAAAGGGCATGGAGCAGGACAAGATAGATGCCTATATGACACTCTATACTGCACTGTACAACACCATACTTTGTGCCGCTCCGTTTATACCGTTCATGACAGATGCAATCTATCAGAACATGGTTTGCTCTGTAGATAAGTCAGCTAAGGAATCAGTACACCTTTGTGACTTCCCTGTAAGCGATGAGTCTATGATAGATACAGAGCTTGAGAAGTCCATGGATGAGGTATTAAGCATCGTTATACTTGGACGTGCTGCCAGAAATGCATCAGGCCTTAAGAATCGTCAGCCTATAGCAGGCATGTTTGTTCGCTCTGATATGGTGCTTGGTGACTTCTATACAGATATACTTAAGGATGAGCTTAACCTCAAGAATGTAGAATTCAGAGATGACTTAAGAGAGTTTACAGCATACACATTTAAGCCGCAGCTTAAGACTGTAGGTCCTAAGTATGGCAAGAACTTAGGCTTCATCAAGCAGTACTTAAGTGATATAGACGGTTCAGCAGCTATGGATACGCTTAATACCGAGGGTGCACTTAAGTTTAATGCTCCTGACGGCACTGCTATAGAGCTTACTCGTGAGGACCTCCTTATAGATTCAGCCAAGAAGGATGGATATGTAACTGAGGAGGATGCTCATACCACGGTTGTGCTTGATACTAATCTTAGCGAAGATCTGGTTGCAGAGGGACTTATGCGTGAGGTTATCTCTAAGGTACAGACCATGCGTAAGGAGGCAGGCTTCGAGGTTATGGACCATATCGTTATCAGCATTAGGACCTCAGGCAAGCTCCTGCAGGCAGTTGATAAGTATAAGGACACTATACTTCACGACTGTATGGCAGATGAGCTTCGCGAGGAGGCTCCTCATGGCTATACCAAGAGCTGGGATATCAATGGTATAGATGCTGAGATAGGCGTAGAGAAGCAGTAGACAAGCTGCTTGGTTCGTCAAGCGTGGTTTAGATAATAAGCAGTCATGACAGGCTGCAACAGATAAAATTATATAATGATACCGGAGAACGATTATCCGGATGCCGGTATCATAGCGTTATTTATAGAAGGAAGTGATTGTTATGACAAAGATCGATGTCATATCCGGATTCTTAGGCGCAGGCAAGACAACATTTATCAAGAAGCTTGTGGCTGAGGTTCTTAAAAATGAAAAGGTAGTTCTTATCGAGAACGAATTCGGAGAGATAGCTATAGACGGAGGCTTCCTTAAGGATGCCGGCATTGAGATTAAGGAAATGTCTCAGGGCTGCATCTGCTGTTCACTTGTAGGTGACTTCGAGAAGTCACTCAAGGAGGTTATAGAGAAGTTCTCTCCGGAGCGTGTAATCATAGAGCCTTCAGGAGTAGGCAAGCTCTCTGATATTATGAAGGCTGTAACGGATGCATCTGCAAGTCTTGATGTTGTACTCAATTCTGCAGTAACTGTAGTAGATGCCAAGAAATGCAAGATGTATATGAAGAACTTTGGTGAGTTCTTCAACAACCAGGTACAGTATGCAGGAACGATTGTATTAAGCCGTACAGATGTTGCTGATCAGTCAGTGGTTGACGCTGATGTTGAACTCATAAGAGGACTTAATCCGCAGGCTGAGATAATAACTACACCGGTAAGCGAGCTCAAGGGAGAGAGGCTCTTAGAGATTATCGAGAAGCGTGACGATATGCTTGAGGAGATGCGCAAGGAAGCTCTCAGCGAGCCGGACGGAGAAAGTGAAGAGGAGCACATGGCTCATCATCACCACGACGGCCATTGCTGCCACCATCACCACCACGATGATGAGGATGAACACGAGGACCACTGCCATCACCACGATCACGATGATGACGAGGACGGCGAGGAGCATGAGCATCATTGTTGCCACCACCATCATGATGATGAGGATGAGCACGAGGGCCACTGCCATCACCACGATCACGACGATGACGAGGAAGGCGAGGAGCATGAGCATCGCTGCTGTCATCACCACCACGATGACGAGGATGAGCATCATTGCTGTCATCACCATCATGATGACGAGGATGAGCATGAAGGCCACTGCCATCACCATCATCACGACAATGACGAGGACGGTGAGGAACATGAGCATCATTGCTGCCATCACCATCATGATGAGGAAGGCCATGAGGGGCATCATCACCACCATCACGGACATGATGCAGATGAGGTATTTATATCATTTGGATGGACCAATGTTCCTCCGATATCAAAGGCTAAGTTAGATGAGGTGCTTACTAAGCTGTCAGGCGATGAGGATGTCAAGATACTGCGCTCTAAGGGTATGATTAAGGCAGCAGATGCAGATACCTGGTATTATTTTGATATGGTTCCCGGCGAGTACGAAATCAGAAACGGCGAGCCTGATTATACAGGCAAGGTCTGCGTAATCGGAAGCGAGCTTGATGAGGATGCACTTAAGGCATTGTTCTTTTGATAGTTAACACTGGTTGATATCGGATTCATTCCGTAAACAGACTCGCAAGGGTTGAAGCATGGTCTTTGGACAGCATGAGTGCAAAAGCTTAGCATTTCAACCTGAGCGAGGTTTTAAAGGTAGTGAAAATATGATTGACGAAATAAATAACGACGAGATACCGGTATTTCTTGTTAACGGCTTTCTTGAATCCGGCAAGACCTCATTTATAATGTATACCATCAATGAGGAATATTTCCATATTGAAGGAAATACCTTGCTCATAGTATGTGAGGAGGGCGAGTGCGAGTATGTGTCGCAGACTCTTGCACGAGAGAAGACCTTCATGGTGACAGTTGATGATAAGGAAGCTCTTACAACACAGTTCCTTGCAGATGAGCTTAAGAAGAATCGCTGCGAGAGAGTGATTATAGAGTATAACGGTATGTGGGGAGACCCGGCTGAGATACATTTCCCTGATAAATGGGTACTGTACCAGCAGATTACAGTTATGGACGGCAGCACACTCGGCAGCTATCTTAACAACATGAAGGCTCTTATGGGACCTATGCTTAGAAATACAGAGCTATGCATAGTTAATCGCTGTGACAATAAGACTCACGAGGAGCTTTTAGGCTATAAGAGACAGCTTCGTCCGATGATGCAGCAGGGCTCTATGCTTGTTATGGAGGATAAATCAGGTGAGGTTGAGCTTGAGACTCTGGATGAGGAACTTCCGTACGATGTTAAGGGAGCAGAGGTTATCATCAAGCCTGAGCACTATGGCACCTGGTATCTGGATGCAAGAGACTATCCCGACAGGTATGTAGGCAAGGTTGTTGATTTTACAGCACGTATCATGCGCTCACCTAAGTTTGATAAGGGTATGTTTGTGCCTGGACGTATGTCCATGACCTGCTGTGAAAATGATATGGCTTTCCTCGGATATCTCGCACATTACAATGCCATCGACAGCTTTAAGAACGGCGAGTGGGTACATCTCAAGGCTAAGTTTGAGCTTAAATACCGTGATGAGTATGAAGGCGAAGGACCGGTGCTTGAGATAATCTCAATGGCACATACCGGAGAAATTAAGGAGCCGGCAGGCTTCTGACATGGCTACTCTGGGTATACACAATATAATAACGGTTCCGGGAAGCTCAGACGTTGAGGTTAAGAAATCACATTTTCTGTGTGCACTTAAAAATGTCAGAAGCGAGGATGAAGCAAGGAGCTTTATAGACGAGATCCGCAAGACTCATTATGATGCAAGGCATAATTGCTTTGCCATGCGCATAGGAACTCCGGACAAGGTGTTTGAGCGCTCAAGTGACGATGGTGAGCCGCAGGGAACTGCAGGCAAGCCTATGCTTGATATACTAAAGGGAGCTGAACTCTATGATGTATGTGCAGTTGTCACAAGATACTTCGGAGGTACGCTTCTTGGCACGGGAGGACTGGTTAGAGCTTACTCAGACTCACTTAAGGAAGGACTTGCGGCATCAGAGATAGCTGAGCTTACTAAGGGCGCAGAGCTTAAGATTACGGCAGGCTATGGATTGGCTGAAAAGGTAAAGCGCATGGCAGCTGCAGAAGGCGCGTATACTCTCAAGGAGGAGTACGGAGCTGAATGCACACTTACCTATCTTGTGAGACTCGAACAGGAACAAAGCTTTAATGCAAAGCTTACAGCTGTAAGCAACGGACAGCTAGAAGCAGTCAGAGAACGTGAGCTGCTTTTTGCAGGAGCTGCTAAGCCCGTGATATATGACTGAAGCAGAGATGATTTGCAGTAATAAATAATCGGGCTTAAGTGATTTAATTGCTTATGACTTAGGGATGTTTGACATTTTATCTTGCGCAGATATATGGACAGTGGCTCAGTGTTACACCGCAGCACCTTATAAATAACAAGTAATGATGTGCTGCGGTGATAACAAGGTCGCCGCTGCCTCATATATCTGCGCACAATACAATAACCTAGCCGGCTTACTTAGGACAGATACAGGTACAGGTATGATTAATTACCAGGAAGAAATCAAGCACTTCAAGCCATCGCTTGACGTTGACAATATCGAGGATGCAATTGCGGGCATGAATCTGACAGATATGAATGATCTCATGATGCAGCTTGTTAAAAATGCATCAACGCCTGCGGCAAGAGAAACAGACAGAACACCAGAACAGCCTGTCTCAAGAATGCAGGATAATGCCGATGACGGCTATGTAAATGAAGGTTAAGACCAGCTTTAGAAAAATTGCAAATGCTTACTATAATGTGGGGCTTGAGAGAGCACAGCTTAATGACTTAAGCGGTGCGGCAGGCTTTCTTAAGGAAGCCCTGCATTATGATAAGAGATGCACAGACGCACGCAATCTTCTGGGACTTATATTTTATGAGATGGGAGAGACAGCAGATGCCCTTGTGCAGTGGATTATAAGCTTCAATCTTGATCCTGATCCTAAGCATAACAGAGCTGATTATTTCCTGGGAGAGATACAGCGAAAAACTACTGTTATTGAAAATGATTCAGCCCTGGTTAAGCGCTTTAATCAGGCACTGACCATAGCTCAAAACGGCGGCGAGGACTTTGCTATAATTGAGCTTCGCGACATTACAAGAAAGAAGCCTAATTTTGTCAAGGCACAGCTCCTGCTTGCTGTGCTCTATATGCAGACCGGTGATTATATTAAGGCAGGACGAGGACTGCTGGAGGTACTGCGCATAGACCACAACAACCCGCAGGCAAGTGTGCTGATGGAGGAGGTTAAGCGCTCCACAGGCAAGGCAGATATAGAAAAGGCCAAGCTCAAGAATGCATTTTCACACAGGGAGATTGAGGACGGAGACGTCATTATCCCAAAGCAAAGCAATCAGGTGGCACCGGACAGGATAGTGCTGCATATTGCTGTCGGCATAATGGTCGGCATAATGAGCTTCTATATACTGGTGCTTCCTACGATAAAGCGCAGCTATAATGACGAGCTTAATAAGTCCATAGCCGAGAACAGTCAGGAGCTTAGTGACGTTAATCAGAAATATAATGAGCTTAACGACAGCTTTAATACGCTTAATGAGCAATATAATGATGTCAGTCAGAAGCTGAATGCTTATGAAGCGGAAAATGCAGCATTTACCGACATGTATGAGAAGCTTAATTCTGTAATAGCCGATTATAATGCCGGCAATATTGAGGAGGCTGTTACCGAATATACAAGTATAGACCGCTCGCTTGTAACCTCAGAGCCGCTGCTGAGTCAGCTTCAGTCGGTTGACAGAGTTATGCTTAACGATGCATTTAACTCGATGGTAGATAGCGGTACCAATAACTGGAACGGCGGAAATCTAAACCAAGCAGAGTATTATTATAAGCTTGCACTTGAGATTAAATCAGATGACCCGGAGGCTATGTATCTGCTTGCGAGACTTTACCAGACTCAAGACAAAATAGCAGAGGCTAATGCTTTGTTTGACCGCATAGTCGGAGAACACCCGGAGAGCACATATTCACAGAGAGCTGTTGAGGCCAGAGGATATTAAGTAACCCAGAACGGAAGGATTTATATGATTACAAAAAGAGAAGACATTAGAAATGTAGCAATTATTGCCCATGTCGATCACGGTAAGACTACACTGGTTGACGCTTTGCTTCATCAAAGCGGCGTGTTCCGTGAGAATCAGGAAGTTGCAGAGCGCGTTATGGATTCGAATGCCATAGAGCGTGAGAGAGGAATAACCATACTCTCCAAAAATACAGCCATCAATTATAACGGACACAAGATTAATATTGTCGATACTCCGGGCCATGCAGACTTTGGCGGAGAGGTTGAGCGTGTACTTAAGATGGTAGACGGTGTTGTACTGCTTGTAGATGCATTTGAAGGACCGATGCCACAGACTAAGTTTGTACTTGGACGTGCTATGGAGCTTGAGCTTCCGGTTGTTGTATGTATCAACAAGATAGACAGGCCGGGCGCAAGACCTAAGGAGGTTGTTGACGAGGTATTAGAGCTTCTGCTTGATCTTGGTGCTAATGACGATCAGATTGACTGTCCGTTCGTATTTGCATCTGCAAGAGCAGGTATTGCCAGCATGGATCCGGATGTTCAGGGTGAGAACATGAAGCCTCTCCTTGACACTATTATAGAGCATATACCATGCCCGACAGGTGATCCGGATGAGCCGCTTCAGATGCTTATATCAACCATAGACTACAATGAGTATGTAGGACGTATAGGCGTAGGCAAGGTGTCTAACGGTACTATCAAGGTTAACCAGCAGGTTGTTATCTGTAACCATCATTCAAGCGACAAGCTTATACGTACCAAGGTCAGCAAGCTGTATGAGTATAACGGCCTTGCAAGAGTTGAGGTAAATGAAGCCGGCATAGGTTCTATTGTTGCTATCGCAGGTATACCTGAGATACACATAGGAGATACTATATGTGCTCCGGAAAAGGTAGAGGCTATTCCTTTCCAGAAGATATCAGAGCCGACCATTGCCATGTACTTCATGGTAAATGATTCACCGCTTGCAGGTACTGAGGGCAAGTTTGTTACCTCAAGACATATCAGAGACAGACTTTACAGAGAGCTTAATACCGATGTGTCACTTAGGGTTGAGGAAACAGCAAGTGCAGACTGCTTTAAGGTTTCAGGACGTGGAGAGCTCCATCTGTCTGTTCTTATAGAGAACATGAGACGTGAGGGCTTTGAGTTTGCGGTATCTAAGGCAGAGGTACTCTACAAGACAGATGAAAACGGCAAGCCGTTAGAGCCTATGGAGGTTGCTTATATAGATGTTCCTGAGGATTACAGCGGAGCAGTTATACAGAAGCTCAACCAGAGAAAGGGAGAACTTGTAGGAATGGCTCCTATAGGTGCAGGCAGCACCAGACTTCAGTTCTCAATACCTTCAAGAGGACTTATAGGCTATCGTAACGAGTTCCTGACAGATACCAAGGGCTCAGGTATTATGAATACAGCCTTTGATGGCTATGCTCCTTATAAGGGAGATCTCTCATACAGACCTACAGGTTCAATTATTTCCTGCGAGACCGGAGTATCAGTAACCTACGGACTCTTCAATGCACAGGAGAGAGGCGTGCTCTTCATAGGACCTGGTGAGAAGGTATATAACGGTATGGTTATCGGTCAGTCACCTAAGGCAGAGGATGTTGAGATTAACGTATGCAAGACCAAGAAGCTAACCAACACAAGAGCTTCGGGATCGGATGATGCATTGCATCTTACACCTCCGCGTGTTATGAGCCTTGAGCAGTGCATGGACTTTATTGATACAGATGAGCTTCTTGAGGTAACACCAGATTCACTGCGTATTAGAAAGAAGATTTTGGATCCGCTCCTTCGTAAGAGAGCATCCTTCAGAAAAGGCTGATAGCCCGCTATGGACGGCAGAAATAAAAAATTTATAATTGAGCTTCAGAAAAAGGCTGCTACCAGAAAAAGCTCAGGTCTGTATGTCGTGGAAGGACCTAAGATGGCAGCAGAGCTTGAGCTTAATGATGCGGAAAATGTCTACGTAACCAAGAGCTTCTTAAGCTCAGAGCATGCTGCAGGCTGTGCGGAGCTTCTTCGCACAGCTTCGTATGAGCTTATACAGGACTCTGAGATGAAGCAGATATCGGATACTGTCACACCGCAGGGCATACTGGTGGTGGCAAGGCAGAGACGGATTAAAGGTATACGTGCTATTATGGAGCAGACTGATAATCCGCTTCTCCTGATACTTGAGACCATACAGGATCCAGGAAATCTTGGAACGATTATCAGGATGGCAGAGGCAGCAGGAGTCAGCGGAATTATCGTAAACAGAGACACTGTGGATGTCTATTCACCTAAGGTTGTCCGCTCTACTATGGGAGCACTCTTAAGACTTCCTATAGTCACAGCCGATAATCTGATTAAAGCAGCTGAGGGTTTAAAATCCGGTATGTATACCAACGGAAAGCCGGTGCACATATATGCTGCAAGGCTTGACGGCGCGGCGGATTATGCAGCAGTTGATTACAGAGAGCCTACAGCGATAATGATAGGCAATGAAGCACACGGATTAAGTCATGAGCTCTCAGAGCAGGCTGACCAAAACATTATTATTCCTATGTGCGGAACAACTGAGTCGCTTAATGCGGCAATTGCGGCAGCAGTTATTAGCTTTGAAGCAGCGAGACAGCGCAGGCTTGCAAACGGGTAAAACGGAAAAGGTTAATCCGTTTCCCGAAGCAGATTTGCACAAGTATGGACAGTACTTGATAGTTTGTTGATTTTGTGATATAATTTTATGCCACCGGAAAGGAAGATTATGGCTTCACGAGGCAGTTATTCACCGAGAAAGCTCGGAACGATCATAGATATGGCACACATCATAATCGGCATACTGATTATGATAATGGCATTCTTTGCGATACTTAGGCCTGCCCGGTACATGATTCTTTTTCCATTGATTTTTTTGCTTGCATCCGTACTGAGCCTCTTAAACTGCTGGTTCCTGCTTACGGCATACAAGAGAAACACCGGTAAGAAGATATCGGCAGTTGTCTATGCTGTTATCGGTATACTGTTATTTGTGCTATTTGTGATTAGTGTTATATCCATTTGGATAAGGAGCTGAGATTTGGAAAAGGAAAAGTTATTAGAAAAGATCAATACTCTTAGCGATAAGGCGGCCCATAATGGCAATTCGTTAAGCTATGATGAAATCGCCGATTCCTTTAAGGAAGATGATATCAATGCGGAACAGATGGATGACATCTATACCATGTTTGAGTCCAAGGGCATAGATTTGGTTAATGCAGATACTGATGACAGCGATGCCAAGTTCTCTGAGGATGATTTTGCTAATCTCGATTTGGACAAGATAGACAGCATTGATGATACTCTGATAGTTACAGAGGACGATGACTTTAATGATGACAAGTTTGACGAAAAGGACATTGAGGACAATATAGATCTCGATGCCATCGACCTATTAGAGGGTGTCGGCACTGATGATCCGGTCAGAATGTATCTTAAGGAGATAGGTACGGTTCCGTTGCTTTCTGCAGAGGAGGAGCTTGAGCTTGCAAAGCGTAAGGCAGAGGGAGACGAGAAGGCCAAGGAGCGTCTTATTGAAGCAAACCTTCGTCTTGTTGTAAGTATTGCAAAGCGCTACACCGGACGCGGCATGAGCTTTTTGGATCTTGTACAGGAGGGTAACCTCGGCCTTATGAAGGGCGTACAGAAGTTTGACTACACCAAGGGCTACAAGCTGTCAACCTATGCGACCTGGTGGATTCGCCAGTCTGTTACACGAGCACTTGCAGACGGAGCACGAACCATTAGAGTTCCTGTTCATATGGTAGAGACTATCAATAAGATAGCCAAGATGCAGCGTAAGCTGACACTTGATTTGGGCTATGAGCCTAAGACCAGTGAGCTTGCCAAGGCACTTGGCATGTCAGAGGAGAAGGTAGAGGAGATACTGCAGATTGCAAGAGAGCCTGCTTCACTTGAGACACCTATAGGTGAGGAAGACGATTCCAACCTTGGCGATTTCGTAGCTGACAGCAATGTAGTTACACCTGAGCAGAATGTTGAATCAGTAATGCTGAGAGAGCATATAGATACTCTGCTTGGAGACCTTAAGGAGAGAGAACGTCAGGTTATAGTGCTTAGATTCGGACTTAATGACGGACATCCGCGTACACTTGAGGAGGTCGGCAAGGAGTTCAACGTAACACGTGAGCGTATACGTCAGATAGAGGCCAAGGCGCTTCGTAAGCTTAAGAATCCTGTTCGTGCAAAACGTATCAGGGATTTCCTGTAAATGAATATTTGAGCCTGCAGCTTTGCGGGCAGTGTATTAAAAAGTCGGATGAGATACTAAAATTCATCCGGCTTTTTTGCTCTAAAAGTGTTGACGGACGCAAAAGCAATATACACGGGAGGCGATGAACAAACAGAATCATCGCTTTAAGAGCCTTGTGATAAGCAGGAACAGATATATAAGAGCAGGTATAACTATAAGGCAGAATATTGCTGCCATGATAAGGGCTGTGTTATGAGTCAGCATGCCATAAAGCATCACGATAATCGCGGCTGCTATAATTATCAGTCCGATAATTGCGGCGATTCTCTTAGGTGTACTGTATCTCTTGTCCATAATGTTCTCCCATCTGAATGATATAGTTGTATTTTACGTGGAGTGCTGACTCAGGTCAAATGAAATTATGTGGAAAAATAGTCTGAATTGGAGTAATATATCAATATCTATGGGAAAACGCAATTATCAAAAAGAGCTTGATGCGATTATAGCCGGAGATAAGGCAAAGGGTATTAGACCAAGGCTTCTTATACACAGCTGCTGTGCACCATGTTCGTCCTATGTGATGGAGTATCTGAGAGAGCATTTTGAGCTTACAATGTACTTCTATAATCCCAATATGGACACACAGGAGGAATATAATAAGAGAGCAGAGGAGCTTAAGAGACTTATAAGAGAGCTTAACGAGGCTGACCCAATACATCCTGTCAAATGTGTTATAGAGGATTATGATCCTCAGAGCTTTGATAGGATAGCCAAGGGGCATGAGGATGATCCTGAGAGAGGTACAAGGTGTCTAAGCTGCTATGCGCTTCGTCTTAACAAGACGGCGGAGTATATGCAGAAGACTAATCAGGAATATGCAGCTGCAGCCGATGCAGCAGCGCAATCAGCTGATGGATGCAATGACAGAGCTCAATCAGATGTCTGCTGTGATGAAGCACAACATAATCCGGCAGCATATTATGATTACTTTGCTACTACACTTACCTTAAGCCCGCTTAAGAGTGCGGAAGCACTTAATGATATTGCAGAACAGATAGCTGTACAAAAGCAGCTTAAGGCTCTTCCCACAGACTTTAAGAAGCGTGAAGGCTATAAGCGCAGCATTGAGCTCTCGCATATATACGGGCTGTACAGGCAAAACTATTGCGGCTGCCGCTTCTCTAAGGCAGAGGCTTTAAGAAGAGCTTCAGAAAGCAACAGTGCCGGCATATCAGCAGATGCCACTATAATATAAAGGTGGCGTACGGCTTTGCACTTACGTGTAAGCACGCAGTTTGCTTTCACAGACGTTAACATTTTTTAGTGAACAACAACCATCCCGGCTAAAACGGGTGAAAGAGGTATAAAATGAGTGAATGTACATCAGATTGCAGCTCCTGTTCATCAGACTGCAGTTCAAAGCAGGACTTTACTGCACATCTTGCGGAGGGTTCTAAGGTAAAGCATGTTTATGCGGTAATGAGCGGCAAGGGAGGAGTAGGCAAGTCTCTTGTTACATCCCTGCTTGCATCTGCATTTGCAGCAAAGGGATATCGCACAGCCATACTTGATGCGGATATTACCGGACCTTCTATCCCCAGGTCATTTAATATTAAGCGTGATGAGCTTATGGTTACCGGCGAGGATGATGAAAATGCGTTGCTGGTACCGCCTGTAAGCTCAAATGGCATCCGTATCATTTCCGCTAATCTGCTTGTGGAAAATGAAGATGACCCGATTGTATGGAGAGGCTCACTGATTGCATCTGCAGTTAAGCAGTTTTATTCAGAGGTTTTCTGGGATGATATCGATTATATGTTCGTTGATATGCCGCCTGGAACAGGCGATGTTCCGCTTACTGTATTCCAGTCACTGCCGGTAGAAGGCATCATCATGGTTACAAGCCCGCAGGATCTCGTATCAATGATAGTTGCCAAGGCTGTTAAGATGGCTAAGCAGATGAACATACCGGTTATAGGTGTTGTTGAAAATATGTCTTATTTTGAATGCCCTGATAACGGCAAGAGATATAATATTTTCGGAGAGAGTCATATTGACGAGGTTGCAGCAGAGCAGGGCGTTAAGGTGCTTGCAAAGCTTCCGATTAATCCAGAGACAGCAAAGCTGGTTGACTCAGGAAGAGCTGCAGAGCTTGACGTGTCAGTTATGAAGGAAGCGGTAGCAATGATAGAAGCACTTGCTTCATTTAAAGCCTAATAAGGTAGCAGAGGTAAATGTATGAACAAGATACTTGTTGCCGGAGGTGCAGGGTATATCGGCTCTCACATTTGTGTTGAGCTTATTAATGAAGGCTATGAGCCATTTGTAATAGATAATCTGTATAATTCATCTGAGACTTCACTTAAGAGAGTTGCGGAGATTACCGGAAAGCCGGTTAAATTCTATAATGCAGATTTCCTTGACGAGTCACGCATCAGTGAGATTTTTGAAATTGAGAAGCCAGAGGCAGTTATCATGTGTGCCGGCTATAAGGCAGTAGGAGAGTCAGTGGCTAAGCCACTTGAATACTACTACAACAATCTGTGCAGTCTTATGCTGGTGTGCGATGTTATGCGCAAGCACGGCTGCAGGAATATTATATTCTCATCATCGGCAACCGTATACGGAGAACCGGACAAGATGCCGATAACGGAGGAATTCCCTAAGGGCAAAACCACCAATCCTTACGGCACAACTAAGAGCATGATTGAGGATATACTTATTGATGTTCAGAAGGCTGATCCTTCGTTAAATGTAGTGCTGCTCAGATACTTTAACCCAATAGGAGCACATCAGTCGGGACTCATTGGTGAGGATCCAAACGGCATACCTAACAACCTTGTTCCGTATATTGCACAGGTAGCTATAGGTAAACGTGAGGCAGTGCATGTCTTCGGTAACGACTATGACACTCCTGACGGAACCGGTGTAAGGGACTATATACATGTAGTAGACCTAGCCAAGGGACATGTTGCTGCTATCAGAAGGCTTGAGAACAGCTCGGGCTGCATGATATATAATCTCGGAACAGGTCACGGATATTCTGTGCTTGAGGTTATAGATGCATATGAGAAGGCCTGCGGCAAGCCGCTTAAGAGAGTTATAGACCCGAGAAGACCCGGAGATATTGCATGCTGCTATTGTGATCCGGCAAAGGCAGAGCGAGAGCTTCACTGGAAGGCCGAGCTTGGTATCTACGAGATGTGCCGTGACTCATATAACTGGCAGAGCAAGAATCCTGACGGATATGGTGCATCGGAGCATGCTGATATCTGCCTTAAGTAATACAAAGCAAAGACAATAATATGTGTGTATTGAATCAAAACACTGAATTACAGCAATTAGAGGAAAAACAGCTTGATTCTAAGCTTATATACAGCGGATCCTTACTTAATGTATATAGGGATGAGATAGAGCTTCCTAACGGCAAGCATGCAGGACGAGAGTATATTAAGCATAACGGAGCTGTATGCATAGCGGCCCTAAAGGATGATGGAACCCTGGCAGTAGAGCATCAGTTCAGATATCCGTTTCACAGGATAGTGACCGAGCTTCCTGCGGGCAAGCTCGATACTCCGGATGAGGATCCGCTTGAGGCAGCAAAGCGTGAGCTTCGCGAGGAGACAGGCATAAGAGCCAACAAATGGACTTATCTTGGAGGCTTTATTCCGACCTGTGCATATTCAACAGAGCTTATTCATCTGTATCTTGCAAGAGATTTGCATTTGGGTGATAAGGATTTGGACGAGGATGAATTCATCAATGTAAGCTTTGTTTCATTAGATGAGCTTGTGGACAAGATTATGAGCGGCGAGATACAGGATTCCAAGACTCAGACCGCTGTACTTAAGGTTGCGTATCTTAGAGACCACAATCAGCTGTGATACATAGATGATTTATGGGTGAAATGTATTAAATCGATGCTGAGACAGTAAGGCGTGATGCAGGCTGCCTTAGCTGCATGATACAAGGGGGTATTTATGACATACAAGGAGCTGCTTGATAATGCAAGAAAGAATGTAGGCCCATACTGCAAGGCCTGTCCGGTCTGTAACGGAAGGGCCTGCGGCAATGCTATACCGGGCCCTGGTTCAAAGGGCATGGGAGATACAGCCATCAGGAATTTTGATGCATGGCAGAGAGTCCGTATTAATATGGACACACTCAATGCCAATGTGACACCGGATACTTCATTTGAATTCTTTGGACATACGATGAAATATCCTATACTTGCAGGACCGGTAGGTGCAGTTAAGATGCACTACGGACAGGATCTTACAGATACCGAGTACAATGATATCATGGTTGATGCCTGCAGCAAGGCAGGCATACTTGCTATGACAGGCGACGGAGTGGATCCTGTTATGATGCAGGAGGCATGTAAGACCATCAAGGCTCATGAGGGTATGGGAGTTCCGACTGTTAAGCCATGGGACATCAATACCTTAAATGATAAGTTTGAGCTTGTAAGAGGCTCAGATGCCATAGCTGTTGCTATGGACGTAGACGCGGCAGGCCTGCCTTTCCTGCAGAATCTTACTCCTCCGGCAGGCTCCAAATCAGTAGAGGAGCTTAAAGAGGTTGTCAAGGCAGCAGGCAAGCCGTTTATTGCTAAGGGTATAATGACTGTTAAGGGAGCGCTTAAGGCTCTTGAGGCCGGTGCAAGCGGCATAGTTGTATCTAACCACGGCGGACGTGTGCTAGATCAATGCCCGTCAACAGCCGAGGTACTGCCCGAGATTGCCGAGGCAGTAGGCGACAAGCTGATGATACTTGTAGATGGCGGCATAAGGAGCGGCGTTGATATCTATAAAGCCATAGCAATGGGTGCAGATGCCGTAATTATTGCAAGACCTTATGTTACAGCTATGTACGGAGGCAGAGCAGAGGGCATTAAGCTGCTTACAGATAAGCTTGGAGCGGAGCTTGCAGATACCATGCGTATGTGCGGAACACCGCGCCTTGAATGTATAGGCAGAGATAATATAGTTATTCCGAAGAACGGATTATTCTAAGAAAGGAGAGCAACATGACTTTTATTGATTTTCCGGAGATAACATTTCCGGTACAGGGCATAGAGGATGTACCGATGCCTAAGATGTACCGCATCAGAGAGCATTATGAAAATGACAAGATTGAGGATATTAAGTCTCATCTTATAAATGAGATGGAACAGGCACCTATTGACAGAGAGGCACTTAAGGGCAAGTCTATTGCCATAACAGTAGGCAGCCGCGGCATCCCGGATAATGCGCTTATAGTCAGAACTATCTGCGATACTCTTAAGAGCTGGGGAGCAGAGCCATTTATAGTACCGGCAATGGGCAGCCACGGAGGCGGATGCGTAGAGGGTAACCTTGAGGTTATCAACGGCTACGGCATAACCGAGGAGGCTATGGGAGTACCAATCAAGGCCAGCATGGAGGTTGTTAAGATCGGTGAGATTAATGATGCCGTTCATACTCCTGTATACTGCGACAAATATGCTGCAGAGGCAGACGGAATTATACTCTACAACAAGGTTAAGCCGCATACAGACTTCAAGGGCTATGTTGAGAGCGGACTCTGTAAGATGATGGCAATTGGACTTGCCAAGCATTACGGATGTTCATGGTTCCACCAGCAGGGCTTTGAGACCTTCGGTGAGAGAGTACCGTTAGTTGCTAAGGAATTCCTCTCCAAGATGAATGTAGTCATGGGTATAGCTGTAGTACAGAATGCTTATGATGACATCTCAGATATGAGAGTATTTGCTCATGATGATATATTCGAGGGAGATCATGAGATGCTGCAGATAGCCAAGCGCAGATTGCCTCGTATGAAGTTTGACAATATAGATGTACTTGTTATTGACCGTATCGGTAAGAATATAAGCGGAGAGGGCGCAGATCCTAATGTTACGGGACGCGGCTTCATGTCAGGCTTTGAGGATGATTTCCATTGCAAGAAGCTGATGATCAGAGGCCTTACTGAGCAGAGCCATCATAATGCATGCGGACTTGGACTTGCTGATATTACAACCAGACGCTGCCTCAACTCAGTTGACTGGGCCAGCACCTGGATTAATCTTACAACCAATACCTGCATACACGGCGGCAAGATACCGGTATACCAGAACAGTGATTTCGAGGCACTGCGTCTTGCTATAAGAACCTGCCCGAGAACAGACTTCAAAAACCCGAGAGTCGCTCGTATCAGAGATACCCTGACTGTAAGTGAGCTTGAGGTATCTGAGGCAATACTTCCTGATATCAAGGATAGGGATGACGTTGAGATTATCTCAGGACCATTCACCTATGAATTTGATGCAGAGGGCTACATGGAGGACTTCAAGCTGTAAGCTTGAGCTTTGATAAAAAGGGGAACAGTTATGTTAAGAAAAAAGGAAAATGTAAGGATAGAAGAGAAGAACCTCTTTGGCGGAAGAAACAGCGTATTTGCTAATATCCTCCTTGAGACAGCAGATTGGAAGGGCGCAGGCAGAGTATTTCAGAAGGTTATAGTGCCTCCGATGTGCGAGATAGGCTATCACGTGCATAAGGGAGACTCTGAGGCTTACTATATCTTAAAGGGCAGCGGAGTTTATAATGACAACGGAACTGAGATTACTCTTAACGAGGGAGACCTTGCATTCACTCCTGAAGGCTGCGGACATGCCTTCTACAATAATACTGATAAAAATGTAGAGATACTTGCACTTGTACTCTTTAACTTCGGTAAGGGTGAGGACATCACCGGTCTTCGCAAGATCAGACGTGCCGGAACATTTACAAGGAAGGAGCTCAGCGCACCGTTTGGCGGCAGAGGAGATTTCTACGGATACCTGCTTATGGAGGGAGAGGAGTTCACAGATGCGGCCAGAGTATACAACATGATGCATATGCTTCCGGACTGCAAGCTTGGCTTCCATCCTCATAACGGAGAGACCGAGGCCTTCTACATTGTAAGCGGTCACGGCATCTTTACCGATGATGACAAGGAGATAGAGGTAGGCCCAGGAGATGTACTTATCACAGGTACAGGTCATGGCCATGCACTTGAGAATAAGAGCACAGAGGAGCTTGTATACGCAGCACTTATCTACTTTGATAAGGAGTAAGCTGTAAGCAGCCATAGCATACAGCGGCGTAAGTGTAGTATTAATAAGAGCAGATGTAATGTCCATACCGGGCAGAGCATCTGCTCTTTTTCAAAAGAAAGATATTTCTACAATGGAAAGTTCTAAACGTAACAAGAAAAAGTTTCCGAAATGAGAAAATAATCCATATTCCATCAAACAATATGCTATACTAAGAAAAAAAGGAGGCGCAGAAATGGTAGAAAGAAAAGAATACCTTGATCAGCTTTGGGCTTGGAAGGATGAGCAGCAGATTAAGGTTGTGACCGGAATCCGCAGGTGCGGAAAGTCTGTACTCCTAAAACAGTATCAGCAGAGACTTTTGGCGGATGGAATCTCATCGGAGCAGATTATATCTGTTAATTTCGAAGATCTGGATTATGAGTTTTTAAAAGACTATAAGGAGTTGTACAGGTATCTCAAGGAGAGACTCTGCGCTGATAAAATGACTTATATCTTTTTGGATGAGGTTCAGGAGGTTCCGTCATTTGAGAAGGTGATTGACAGCCTTTATATCCAGGAACGTGTGGATGTTTATATCACAGGTTCTAATGCTTATATGCTGTCAAGTGAGCTTGCGACGCTTTTGTCAGGTCGGTATATCGAGATTAAGATGCTGCCATTTTCTTTTAGTGAGTATATAGCCGCGACCGGTATGGCGAAAGAGGAAGCTTTTGCAGAGTTCATGAAAACCGGTGGAATTCCATATGTGGCGGTAATGAACCGCACTGATGAAAAAATAGATCAGTATTTAGAAGGAATCTACAATACAGTTATTGTAAAGGATATTGAGCAGCGGCAAGCAAGAAGAGAAAAAGAGGGAGCAGGACGAAAGATTAGTGATATTGCGTTGCTGAAGACTATTGCCAGGTATTTGGCAAGCGTCATCGGCAGCCCAGTGTCTATGAAAAGTATTACTGATTATTTGATCTCATCTGGAAGAAAGGTATCCCAAAACACAGTCAGTGATTATGTTGAAGCCTTGACAGAGTCATTTGTCTTTTATCCCGTGGAGCGTTTTGATATTGTTGGCAAGCAGCTGTTAAAGGTTAATAATAAGTTTTATATGGTGGATATGGGAATCAGAAATCACATTCTCCCAAGAA
>CAVBGP010000026.1:0-20637 GCA_963595005.1 Acutalibacteraceae bacterium
TAAGCCTGTTGTTTCAACAAAGCTTCCATCTGAACTTGTTATTGTGCGCTTTTGGCCTATTTAGACGCACAGCCGTGAATAATTCAGGTTTAAATTGTATCATTTACATAAGTTTAACATAGGTAGCATCGAAGAAGGTTTTGGATGAAAGGAGCCGCCGCAGGTCGGCTCCTTTTCGTGTGGGTACATTTTTATCCATTTAGTGGGTTGATGCATTATGCGGACATGCTAAAAAAGTGTGATGTGCTATATTAAGCAAGGGCTTATTTAATATCCCCAGCGACTCTGATAATTTGTCAGAGTCGCTGTACCACCACCCAAAAGCGTAAGCATCTGTTTTTCGCAGATGCTGTAGTGATGGCTGGTTAGCGGATTTGCAGTCAGAAAGAAGTTCTTTAGAAGTTTGACTATTAGATGGTTTTTAATGTGATTAAGTCAGATGGATTGCATTCAAGCGCATCACAAAGACGCGCGAGCACATTAACGTCAATTAGTCTAATATCATTATTCAGATATTTATTAAGCTGAGTACGTTCCATCTCAGCTCTTTGCGCAAGCTTATTTTTGCTAAGCCCTTTAGCTATCCGCATTTCTTCAACATTAAGAACGATACTGCTCATATAATCTCCACTCATTCATCTTACCGGTGTGGTGCAAGCAACAATGAACGACTAACTACAATCTTAATAGCCTTATGGATAGATTAGCTTTAATTAAACTATTTTGGCAGTTGTAAAAGTTCTTGTGTAATTAGCTACACATATGATACTATAACCTTGTTATTGAGACTGATGTCTTAGGGAGGAGTAGAAATGTCACAAAAGGAAAAGCCAACAACCAAAACATGCAAACATTGTGGAACAGAGATACCTTATTCAGCTAAGATATGTCCGAATTGCAGAAAGAAACAAGGCATGGGATTGCTTATGAAGATTGTTATCGTAATAGTAGTTCTTGCTATTCTTGGTTCATTTGCTTCTAAAAATGGAGGCGATGACAAATCTGCAACAACAGAAAATACAAGTAGTGATTCGACAGTTAAGGCAACAGATAGTAGCGAAGCAGCAAACACAGATGAGACTGAAGCTGAAACCCAGGCTCCTATTGAGTATACACAGTGCGACATCAAGACAATGAAGGATGAACTTGATTCAAATGCACTCAAGGCAAAGGAGACCTATAAGGATCAATATATAGAAATAACCGGAAGACTCAGCAATATTGATGCTGGCGGAAAGTATATTGATCTGGTTGACGACGATCCGTATGCCATCATAGGGGTTCAGTGTTACATCAACGGCGATGAGCAAAAAGCACAGGTTGCTAATATGACCAAAGACTGCACAGTGACCTTGAGAGGCAAGATCACTGAGGTTGGAGACATATTGGGTTATTCATTAAGTGTTGACAGCATAGACGGATATGAAGCATCTGGAGAAGCAGCTGCAGAGCTTCCAATGACAGAAGATGGATATATAAGTGTTTCAGCTGATGAGCTTGTAGATGCGCTTGAGACGAACGCCTTGGGTGCAAGTAATACCTACGAGAAACAAAAGCTGTCAGTGTCCGGAACGCTTGGAGCAATTGATAGCGATGGCAAATATATAACAATAAGATCAAATGATCCGTATTCATTTACAAATATTCAATGCTACATAAAAAATGATGATCAGAAGTCTAAGCTAATGGAACTTACACAGGGCGCTGCGATTACAGTAAAAGGAAAATGTACCGGTGTAGGAGAAATTTTAGGTTATTCTATTGATATAGAGTCAATAGAATGATGCGGTTGCAATTCGTTGCTCGATAGCATTTATTATAGAATCGAGTAGGAGGCGGTGACTAACCGACGTCCTCTCACGCCACCGTGCGTACCGTTCGGTACACGGCGGTTTCAATAGTTGATGTGCACAGACTGATAGGCTGTGGCTAAATCATAAAAGCCACTGTTTATCAGTCTTTTTTTTGTCATGGCTTTCTTGACTGTCGTCAGATTGGCACAATACAATTATTACTATCATCATGATTATCTGCATACCTCTCGTTATGAAAGCTCTCGGACTTGAGAATATCTATAACGGTCTTAAGGATGTCGCAGCTAATCCTGAAAATGAATACTATGAGCCTGAAGCGCTTTCTCTTACCTCATCCTCCGGCTTCCACTACGGCATAGCTGCTGTAGTTGTTGCCTTCGGACAGGTTCTGCTTGATCAGGGATATTATTCCAAGGCTATTGCATCCACTGATAATAAATCCATGCTTAAGGCTTACATTGTCGGTACTCTTATAGCCTGGGTTCCGATTCCGATTATCTGCGGTAATGTATTCGGAACAGGCTATATCGCTCTTAAGTCTCAGCTTGGATTAGCATCTGTCGGTGCCGGCTCTGATGTTGCTCCTCTCATCATGAAGTTTGTATTTGGCGGCGGTGTCGGCAGCATATTCTTTGTATTGATGGTATTAATGAAGGAGTTTATTAAGACCATATTCGGCAAATAAGCCTTAATAAAGTTTTGGCTCACGGATTACCTACAGTCCGTGAGCCTTTTTACATGACATGAAATCTTAATTATGGTCGTTTTCTTACTAATAACCTGCAGGCAGTCAATTACTTTTTAATAATACAGTGCCTCCTGATTATCACCTTATAAGCTCTTATCCTCTCTGTCATCATGCATCCAGATACAGCTTATATGCCCAGTCGGGGAGCTTATCCGGCTCCTCTGCCTCATCACCAAAGAGTACTACAGCCGTATCCCATGCTGCCTTTTCCTTGGGAAATGTTCCGTAGCCGTCTGTGAAATACATCATGCCCTTGAGATTCTTAAGTCTGCCTATTTTCTCAAGCTCCTCAACTCGCTTAAATGCCGGTCTGAAGTCAGTACCGTAGCCGCCTCTCACATTAAAGCCGTCTGCAAAGCGCTTTAATTCCTCAGGGTTTTTGAGATATATCTCCTCCTGAACCCTGTCATCACACTCGATGACCAGTATATCCGCACGATGAAAAAAAGATTCCTGACGTGACAATATATCTGCAGTCTCATTTAGAAAGCGCTGAACTAATCTATCCTGACAGGATGCACTTGTGTCAATCGCGATAACTAAGGTTTTTATCTTTTTCGACTCGCGGTATTCATTTTCCTCAACTAAGGGAATATTGCCGTACATATCGATTCCGTACTGGTAGAAACCATAATCAAAGGAATCCGGATCTATCTTGGTCTCCTCATGCATTACAGCAAAGCGCTTTAGGAAATCCTTATAGCTCTTGCGGCGCTTTGTTACAAACTTGAGTGTGCGAAGCAGGCTTCCAAACTCATCCGAAGCCTCATGTCCGGAGGCCTCCATCTCGACCTTCATGCGGTCTGCCTTCTTCTTCCATTCATCTTCAAGCTCTTTGGGAAGCTTGGCAACTCTGTGCGCATTGGGCGGAGTGTTATTATCCTGTTTGCCATTATTATCCTTGGAAGACTTATTATCTCCGTTTTGATTCTTATTATCCTTATCCTGCGGAGGCTGTTTCTTATCTCCATCCTCGGACTGTTTGTCTTCATTGCCCTCTGCTTCATTATCCGGGTTCGGCGAAGACTCCGGATTCTGATCTGGATTACCGTTTGGTGACTCCGGATTATTGTTTTCGCTTTCCTTATCCTCTAGCTGCTCCCAAAAGCTGTGATCATCCCTGGTAAACTCGGACTCAAGCTTCATAAGCTCATCGTAATCTGGCATATGCTCCGAAAAATACTTATAGAGCCTCTCTGCCGTAAGCACCTTGACTTCACGGTTTAGCTTATCATACCACTCACTTCTGTAGTCTGAGTGCGTTGTCTCTATGGCCTTATATTCCATCGAATCTATCAAGGCTTCAACCGTGATATCTGCACAGAGATTGTAAAGCTCCTTATCCTCATATGTGTCTGTCTCAAACATATGCCTGAATATGCAATGCAGTATCATATGCACATACAGACGATTAAGCATGATAGGCTTTGCCAGATATTGCTGCATCAGAAATTCCGGATTAAAGCGTATGAATATGGCATCCGTTCCTACTGTCCTTGTGGTTAGGTCTATGGTATACGCAAGGCTGTCTAATGCATTGCCCATAAAACGCATCGACAAAAAAAGCTCTGTCTTCGATGCATTTAATATCTTGATTCCCAGCTCTTCTAATTGTTGCTTGTAACTCATTGCTTGATTTTTCTTAAAGCAGCCTTGCCTGCATATACGCACGGATGCTTGCGAGAGGACGTTAGTGCGAAGCAATCCGTGACTTTTATATCATGTTGAGCCTACGAACACGTAGGCATGGTTGTTTGATATCTACAGAATTTTATGCCTGTGACATTTGCCTTAATAGTCTTTTCTTACTTATCGGATCTTGCCTTCACCTTGCGGATGAGGTCATTAAGGCTCCATGCAAGTCCCATTCCGCCTGCTATGCCGGCTGCTATAAGCAAGGCCTCATTGCCTCTTACCGCTGCTACTGTATAGTCTCCCTCAGCCAGGGCATTCATAAAATCATACAATGCCTTTCCCGGAACAAGAGGTATCATAGCTACAACAAAGAAGATGGTTGAGGGTGCTCTATAGAGCCTTGCAAGTATCTCCGAATATACTGCCACCGCAAAGCCTGCCGCAAGTGACTGCAGGAACACGCTTTCTGTCTCTGTTGCGGCAGCCAGGTATACTCCCCAGCCAAGCATGCCTCCTATTGATGCTGCGAGCATGTATTTACGTGGCAGCTTGTATATAAATCCAAAGCCGGCAGCGCCCATTCCCGCCCATATAATCTGTTTTATGATAAGCATATCCATATACATTTACCACAGATGATTCATAATCATAATTGCTGCAAGGAGTCCAAGTGTCAGAAGCATAGCAAGCAAGAATGCCTCTATCAGCCTGAGTGCTCCTGACAGTGTATCCCCCAACAGCATATCTCTAATCGAGTTTGTAAACATTACTCCAGGTATCATCAGCATGATTACACCTACCATAATTCTGTCCAGATGTACTCCCGGTATGATGCGGACTATGATACAGGTGATAATGCCTGTTATAAATGCCGTTGCAAGCTGATGAAACATCCTGTTCGAACTGATTGGACCAAGATAGGTCTGCAGCAGATATACAAGTATACCTATCAGCCCCGCGATAACTGCCTCAGCGACAGAGCCATCAAAAAAGAGGGCAAAACCGCTTGTTGCAAGCACGCTTCCTATTATAAGCTTAAACGGATTATCATCCGGCTTTAGTATAGCGCTTATCTCATTTTCAAACTCATCCAGATCCGTTTGCTCTGCACACACCTTACGGCTTAGAGCGTTGAGGCGCTCTAGCTTCTCGAAATCATGTGAACCAAAGGTGCTTATACGCTTTGATTGTGAAAATGCATCCCTTCCCGGCATCTTAAGCGTAATCCAGATGTTGGATGTAATTGCAAATACCTCTGTCTCCTCAGCGCCATAAGCCGCAGCTATACGGTGCAAGGTATCCTCTGCACGATATATCTCTGCGCCGCACTTAAGCATAGCATCTGCCATCTTTATTAAAATATTTACAAATTGTGCAGTATCAAATCTGTCTGACATTTTCTACAGCTCCCAATCATCTAAGCTCAGCACCTGCTGCTTTGGCGCTTCAAGCCTGGTATGACGATAATCCATAAGTCTGCTTACAAGCACTGTCTGCTTGAGCCGGCTTGCTTCCTTCAATGCAAAATCAAGTGCCTCCTCATCAAGCAGTGCATATGATATAAGCACCTCCGCCCAGTCCTCATTGTCAGGACTAAGCATAAGCTCTGCCGTACGTATAATATTACGCTCTATATGCGCCCTGTATGCCTCTTCATCTGCCGGAGCAAGCCTGTTCGGATACATCAGTCTTGCTATCGCTATATCTATCGCAAGATCCGTGTCATCTGCAACTGCCTTACGAAACAGGCTGTCATACTCTCTGATGCGCAGGCCATCCTGACGCAGACATTCCCTGTAGCTAAAGCCCGAGCCCTCTATCCTGATATGAAAGGTCTGTGCTCTTGGATCGGCAATCGAGTTACTGTTATATGCCGGAAACACAAGCCTCAGCTTGCTGTCATTATCATCCTTGAATGTAAATGTCACCCGCATCTTACGGTCACTGTCTTCGACAATTCTATGTACTAATTCAGTATGATCCTCGCTTAAGCTTACCTCTATCTCGCTGATGCCGGAGCTTGTTCTTATTGCACCGTCATAGTAATCTGTTACACTGTCTGTGAGCACGAGTTTTCTAAGATCCGAACAGAAATAGAAGGCAAAGGCTCTGATGCATATGATACTATCCGGAAGAGTAATCTCCGTAAGTCCCTTGTTGGCATCTGTAAATGCTTCTTTGCCTATGGATATAAGTGGAAGCCCGTCTACCTCAGCAGGAAGCTGCAACTTCTTCTCTGTCCCCTCATAGCCTGTAAGCTCTATACCTCTTTGTCCTCTTAGCTCTATCTCTTTATATCTGTATGACATTCTTGCGCCCCTTTTAATATATAATCATAGCATATCTGCAGACTTTTGCACATTTTCTTGTTTGAGATTTGAGTCTTCGGTGTTAAAATCTTGTGTTATGAAATATGCATCAATTCAGGAAAAATTTATGGCAGCTGCCATACGTGAAGCGCTAAAGGCCAAGGCCTTAAATGAAGTGCCTATCGGCTGTGTTATAGTACGTGAAGGCAAGATTATAGCCCGGGGATACAATAAACGAGTGACTGACAGCAGCGTGCTTTCTCATGCAGAGATTACAGCTATCCGCAAGGCATGCCGCAAAACAGGTGACTGGAGACTTGAAGAATGTGAGTTGTATGTCACCCTGGAGCCTTGCCCAATGTGTGCAGGTGCCATAGTACAGGCACGCATCCCAAGGGTATATATCGGGTCAATGAACCCCAAGGCCGGCTGCGCAGGCTCTGTTATGGATATGTTTCATATGGATGGCCTTAATCATCAGGTTGAAACCATCTCCGGAGTACTTGGTGATAAATGCAGCACCATGCTGACTGAGTTCTTTCGTGAGCTTCGCAAAAGCCATCCCAAGAAGGTCAAGTATCGTGCCGCTTCCTCTCAATCATAAAATCGGTATCAGTTCATATCCAGATGACGTATTATTACCTCTCCGACATAGGGTGCAACTATAGCCTTAAATTTAAGCATTTCCTCTCGAGTCGGAGTATGGAAGTTCTGACATAATCCTCCTTGCAAAGCATTTTTGCAAGGCTTATAGAATTGCAGTACATAGCGCTTGATACCCTTAAGCTGCTCTCCTATCTCACGGAAATCATCCTCTGTATGAAGTCCTCCTACAACAGTGGTTCTAAACTCATACGGGAAGATAGGCAACCCCTCAAATTTACCCTCAAAGAGATCAAAGCAGCCAAGGATACTTGATATCACATCCTCACCGGCTTCTATACCCGTAAGTCTGTTAAAACCGGTTTTGCCGGCCTTGACATCCATGGCAATATAATCAATCATACCCTCACAGAGTATCTCGTCTATCATAGTGATATTGGTTGCATTGGTGCAGAGCTTAACCTTAAAGCCGTAATATCCCTTGATATGCCTTATGAAATCAGGGAGCCCTGCCTGTATGGTCGGTTCTCCTCCTGTTATGACTACACTGTCTATCGACTTAAGCTCTGCCTGCCTATCTAAGAATCTGAAGAAATCATCCTCACTTATAGACTGTCCTGCCATCCCAGCCTGCTCATTATGATTACAGTATGGACATTTAAAATTACAGCCTTCTGTAAATACCGTACATGCAGTATGTCCCGGATAATCTGTCAGTGTTTTCTCTATAAGTCCGCTTAGCTTCATAATGTCATCCCTAATGCTATTCGCTGCAGCAATTAATTTGTGTCGTTAAGATTTAAGTATATCACTCAGCGCGGCAAATTGCTCAAGTGACAATTTCTCACCTCTTATGTTAACGTCAAGTCCAAGTTTGATCACGGCAGCCTCAGCCTGTTCTCTTGTAAGCTTGAGTGAAGCATCATTCTTGAGTGCATTGACCAGAGTCTTTCTCCTTTGTGCAAATGCAGCCTTTATAAGTTTGAACATATGCCTGTCATCTGCCACTGCAACAGGTGCTTCCTCATAGCAATTAAGCGTTATAACAGCTGAGTCTACACCAGGTCTTGGTATAAAGCAGTTCGGCGGTACCTTTGCTGTTATCTCTGCCTTGGCATAGTACTGTACTGCAAGACTGAGTGCACCGTAATCCGAGCTTCCCGGAGCTGCCTGCATCCTGTCTGCAACCTCCTTTTGCACCATAATAGTTATGGAGGCTATAGGCAGTCTGCTCTCTAAGAGCTGCATTATAATCGGAGTAGTTATGTAATACGGAAGATTAGCCGCGACCTTGATGCGTGCCGAACTGCTTAAAGCACAGTCCTTTTGTCTCTCATCAATAAGCTGCTTGATGTCAACCTTCAATACATCATCATTTATTATCTCATAATTGTCATAGTCTGAGAGATTTTCCTGCAGCAAGGGTATCATGTCTCTGTCAATCTCGACCGCCATGACGAAGCCTGCTGCCTCACACAGTGCCTGGGTCAATGTGCCTATGCCCGGTCCTATCTCAAGCACAGTATCCTGCTTTGTTATATCTGCGCCTTCGATAATGCGGTCTAGGACGCGTTTATCTATCAGGAAGTTCTGACCGAAGCGTTTCTTGGCACTTATACCGTGCTGCTTCATGAATTGTATGGTGTTTTGTGGGTTTATAAGGTTTTTCATATCGTCACGGTATTTTCTTGCTGTGTTTAGCAGCGCACATCGACCTACACTTACGTTTCGGTCGATACTTCCTCCCTGCTACGCAGTACTGCATCTCCCTTCGCCTATCGGCTTCGGTCGATGTCACGGCATACGCCGTGTTATAATCGGAGTAAGAGCGTCTGAATGCGAGCATTCACACGCTCTTACATCCGCTTATAGTACTGCTTATTTTACGCGCAAAACGCCGGGGTGATTCATGGCACATGAGAATGTCTGCTTAGTGCTGCTGTATTCCTACCCTGACACGGTTCACAGATTCCCATCGCATGAGACCCCGACGCGCGATTATTATATTATATTCTGTTGTTTATTGTCAATGCCGTAGAAGCGATGTGCATTGTTCCAGGTGATATCTTCTATCTCCTTGGCATCGATACCCTTTAGCTCTGATATCTTATCTACTACATAATTGAGATAATTGGAGAGATTGCGTTCTCTGTCCTTTCTTATCGGTACCGGTGTAAGATATGGGCAGTCTGTCTCTAGCAGGAGTCTCTCCATAGGCAGCATTTCTACTACCTTGTTAAGCTTCTTCTGTCCTTCATAGGTTAACACTCCGCCTACGCCTATATAATATCCCATATCAAGATACTTAGCCGCAAGCTCCTTGCTGTAGGAGAAGCAATGTATAACCGCACACTTAATCAGTCCCTTGCTTTGGTACTCCTCCATTATCTCATAAGTATCCTCTGCAGCATTTCTGGAATGAATTACTACCGGCATATTAAGCTCATGTGCAAGATCAAGCTGCTTTCTGAACCAATACTTCTGTGTGTCCTTATCCGGCTTGTCTTCAAAAACTCCAAAGCCATGATAATCAAGGCCTATCTCGCCTATCGCAACCATCTTAGCTTGCTTCGCAAGCTCACGAAGCTCTGCATAGAGCTCATCATTAAGCGCTCCGACCTCATCCGGATGTACTCCGGCTGTGCCGTATACGAATGGATATTTTGCTGCAAGTGCTGCCGTATCTCTTGAGCCCTGCATATCAGCACCTATATTGCATATCATACCTACATTTGCAGCTTTGAGTCCGTTTAATACAGCCTCTCTGTCCTCATCATATACGTGATCATCATAATGTGTATGTGTATCGAATATCATCGAATTATCTACCCCTGTGTATTTCGCCCTAAAAGTGTTGCCAAGTTCTGCAATTTAACGATTTGACAGATATACCATTGCCCAGAACAGCAAGAGGTGTATCGGATACGCCGCATAGAAGAAATACTTCATCGGCATTTCGCCCCGTTTGCCGTTATAGAGCCATATTGGTCCAAATGCAAGTGCTGCAACTCCGCTGTAGCTGATGCTCTCAGCTGCCGATATTATAATTCCTGTAATAGTGCTGAGCTTCTTATCGGCTCTCAGCTCGTACATTGTCACTATAAGCAGAACTCCTACCGCACCGTAATCTGATTTTGCCAGATAGGCCGCGCCGCAGAATAAGGCATATATAATCCATCTTAGTACTATTCTTTTTTTACCAAAGCGCTCTCCCAGAGTAAGTCCTACTACGCCAAGCAGCATGGTAATCATGACATTTTGATAATCCGGATAGTATACGATACCCTTAACAGCAAGGTCAAAGGGTACCTCGCTTAACGCTGCAAAAAATGCCAGTCTTAATATATATTTCCATGCATTTTTAGTATGAGCATAGCCCTCAGCTGTCAGAAATGCAAATATCGGAAAGGATAGACGTCCCAGGAATCTTAGTACCTGTGCCAATATATACCAATGCTGTCCTGTGGCTGTCTGCAGTGCAAGATTCCAGTATATAGGATTCTGCCCGTAGAGCACGCCGTTTTCTATCAGCATATATCCGATATGGTCACAGAGCATAAGGATAAAGGCAATCATTTTTAACTGATTGCCTGTAAATCCGCTTATGCGTCTCTTATTAAAGCTTAATCTGATTGTCTTTGGAGACATCTCAGCAAATTATGCTGCCTGACGGCATATCCTTAGAATCAGGTGTCATGAGTGAAATCATCTCTCCGCTCTCATCCTCTGCTGCTATTATCATGCCCTGTGACATCTCCCCTGCTATCGGCTTTGGCTCGAGGTTGCAAACAACCATAACCTTCTTGCCTACCATATCCTCAGGCTTATACCACTTCTTAATACCTGAGAGTATAGTGCGGGTCTCGCTGCCTATCTTGATAGTCTCCTTGAGGAGCTTCTTAGACTTCGGCACCTCCTCGCAGGCTATAATCTCACCTACTCTTAACTCAAGCTTTGCAAAATCATCATACTGTATGTTTGGCTTATGTGTAAGCGGTGCTGATGCATGTGCATCTGCTGCCGCAGCTTCCTTTTTATCCTCTGTCATATCTTCCTTTTTCTCCTCTGCCGGCTTAATATACTGACCTGCCTTCTCCATCAGAGTCTTCTCATCCATTCTTGCAAATAAAATCTTAGGCTGCTCTGTAACCTTGTTGCCGTTAGGATATAGTCCGAAGGTATCCATCTCGGCATAATCACGCTTAGGAGTATTAAGCTCCTCAAGTATAGCCTCTGCTGTATCAGGCATGAAGCTTGCAAGCAGAGATGCACCTATGGTTATACCCTCTGTAAGGTTGTAGAGCACAGTCTTAAGTCTCTCATGCTTAGCCTCATCCTTGGCGAGAGCCCATGGCATAGTTTCATCAATATACTTATTGCAGCGGCGGAAGATATTAAATATTGCAGTAAGTGCATCTGCAACCCTGTGCTCTCCCATCTTAGCATCTACAGTATCAACACATGCAAGTATAGTGTCTGTAAGATCGTCATCTATCTCCTCTGCGGTGTCATTATTCTCAACAACTCCGCCGAAGTACTTATTAGTCATGGAGATAGTACGTGATACCAGGTTGCCGAGTATATTGGCAAGGTCTGAATTGTATCTCTCAAGCATCAGATCCCAGCTTATGCTTCCGTCATTTTCAAACGGCATCTCATGAAGCACGAAGTATCTTACTGCATCAACGCCAAAAACATCCACCAAGGTATCTGCGTAAATAACGTTGCCCTTAGACTTACTCATCTTGCCGTCTGCTGTAAGAAGCCACGGATGTCCAAATACCTGCTTTGGCAGCGGCAGTCCGAGTGCCATCAGGAATATCGGCCAGTATATAGTATGGAATCTTATTATATCCTTACCTATAAGATGGAGGTCAGCCGGCCAGTACTTGGCAAATGTCTCCCTGCCGGCCTCGCTTGGCTCGCCGCTTCCGTATTTGCCGTTGGCATATGCTGAAGCCTCATCCTCAGGAAGTCCTGCAAGATTATAGCCCAGTCCTGTTGCGTAGTTTGACAGAGCATCAAGCCATACATAAACTACATGCTTAGGATCAAACTCTACAGGTATGCCCCAGGTAAATGAGGTTCTTGATACGCACAGATCCTGCAGTCCCGGAAGAAGGAAATTATTCATCATCTCATTTCTGCGTGATACAGGCTGTATAAACTCAGGATGAGTATTGATATGCTCGATAAGTCTGTCAGCATACTTGCTCATCTTAAAGAAATATGCCTCCTCCTTAGCCTTCTGCACCTTTCTGCCGCAGTCAGGACAGCAGCCGTCCTTAAGCTGTGAGTCAGTCCAGAATGATTCACAAGGTGTACAATACCAGCCCTCATAATATCCCTTATAGATATCGCCCTGCTCATACATCTTCTTGAACATGGCCTGAACCTGCTTCTCATGATAGCTGTCGGTGGTTCTGATGAATTTATCGTAGGACGTGTTCATGAGATCCCAGATGCTTCTGATCTGACCGGATACATTATCAACGAATTCCTTAGGTGTAATGCCTGCAGCCTCTGCCTTGTCCTCAATCTTCTGACCATGCTCATCAGTTCCTGTCATAAATCTGACATCATAGCCCTGCTCCCTCTTATATCTTGCTATTGCATCTGCAAGAACTATCTCATAGGTATTGCCGATATGCGGCTTGCCTGATGTATACGCAATAGCCGTTGTTATATAATATGGCTTATTCTCTGCGGTTTTTCTCATACTCTGTCTCGTCCCCTCTCTAAAACATATGTCCTGTCGTCTAAAACTTTGACATCAAGTTCCTTTATTATCACTGACCTGACATCTTCTATGTAAATGTTTCCTGTCAGCAAACTTCCACCCGTTAATGTTAACGCATAA
The DNA here is from genome assembly GCA_963595005.1 of Acutalibacteraceae bacterium. Classification (GTDB taxonomy): domain Bacteria; phylum Bacillota; class Clostridia; order Lachnospirales; family Lachnospiraceae; genus Avilachnospira. The sequence goes on from CAVBGP010000026.1 coordinate 12,970, forward strand.
TTTTGTTTTTGACAATTACTCTTAATACGCACAAAAGCGGCACATTTTAATGCACCGCTTTATTATACAGCTTCACAGGCTTAATGCCGGCTGTATCAATACTCTGAATTAAACTCTAAGGTACCGTAGCTCTTATCTCCTACGGTAAGCTCAAGACTCTTAAGCTGAAGATTGTCTATAAATGTATTGGCAATACCTGCTATTACTACATCCTCATCACGAGTGCTGTATATATCAAGCTTGTCAAGCTTAAGATGACCAACCTTGTTGTCATCTACATTAAATTCTACTACCTTAGAGCCCTCCTTGAAAGCTCCGTTCTTTGCAAGTGCATCAATAAGCGAGCTTGCATCGCAGGTATCTACTGCATCAAAATCCTGCTTAAGTCCTAAGTCGGTCTGACGATACAGGATAACAAGAGTCTTGTTTTCATCTCCCGGCTCTGCTGCAACAGGCTGCTTATCCTTAGGATACATAGAATAATCAACTGCTGTTGTCTCCATAGCACCCGGTCCGCCGGCCTCACCTGTAGGAGCATTTTCCGGAATAACATATTCCTTGGTCTCTGGCAAAGTCCAGGTTGTCTCAGCCTCAGACGGTATAACAGCTTCATCAGGAATAAAGCCTGTCTCTTCGTTTTTGATAGTAGATGGTGAGCAGCCTGCAAGCAATGCTGCCGCTGCAGCCATTATTACAATATTAATAATCTTCTTCAAGGTAAAATCCTCCTCGCATATTCTGATACATGCGGCAAATGTTTTGTCCCGCTCTTATTCTTATCATTATTGCATAACGCCTACAATAAGGCTCCCGATGCACAAGGTGATATTATATATGATTTTGTCAAACAATTCATTACAATTGACTTAAGGTTTACAGATATTTTGCAGTTTAAGCCTTGCTGATCTGGTCATATAGTCTAAAGCGGGAACATTTCATCAGTTATTGCTCAAGCGCATTATATACATCACGCTTAGATATACCACGGTCTGCAGCAACAGCCTTCATGGCTGATTTCTTATCCATACCCTTATCCATGTACAGCTTAAGATGTTCCTCAAGACTCATATCCTCATAAGCAGCCTTGCGCTCTGCATCGAGTGTCTCCATACTCTTGCCCTCGATAACCAGCACATATTCGCCCTTTGGTGTAGTCTTGACTGCCTCGCCTATAGTTGTACGGATAATCTCCTCATGCTTCTTAGTCATCTCACGACACATTGCTATGCGTCTTGAGGCACCAAATACCTCTGCAAGCTCACTTAGAGTCTCATTAAGTCTGTGCGGAGCCTCGTAGAGCACGATAGTGCCTGTTTCATCCTTGATTCTCTCGATTGCAGCTCTTCTGTCACGCTTTTTCTGCTTCGGCGGCAAAAAGCCTTCAAATACAAAACGCCTTACTGCAAAGCCTGATAAGGTCAGTGCTGTGATAACTGCTGATGGTCCCGGTATCGAGGTGACATTAATTCCTGCCTCTATACATTTTTGTACTAATACCTCTCCCGGATCTGATATACACGGAGTTCCTGCATCCGTGATAACTGCCACATCAGTTCCCTGCAGCATGCGCCCTACAAGCTCATCTGCCTTATCAAAGCGATTAAACTCATGATAACTCGTCATCGGAGTTTTGATATCAAAATGATTAAGCAGCTTAATCGAATTGCGTGTGTCCTCTGCTGCTATAAGATCAACAGCTCTCAATACCTCAACTGCTCTCGGTGACATATCTCCGAGATTACCGATGGGCGTAGCTGTTATATATAATTGTCCGTATCCTGTTTCGTTCATGGTTGTTGTTCAATAACCGTAGATATCATAAATCTCATCCGTATAAACGCCCTGTTCCTTATATACTATTATAGGCTTCTCAAAGCGGCATTCTCCTGCTCCGCCCTTAACTGCATCTATAAGTATCATGTTGGCCTCACGGTCCACATAAGGATATACCGGCTTAATACGTTTTGGCTCCAGATGGACATTTTTAAGCTCAGTTATAATCTCAGGAAGTCTAAGAGGACGGTGAACCATATAGAAATGCCCCCCGACCTTCAGCAGTCTTGCTGCAGCCTTACATACGTCACTAAGCGTACAGCTAACCTCGTGCCTTGATATAAGCTTGATGTCATCCGGATTTGTAATTCCGCTTCCGGCCTTCATATACGGAGGATTGCTCGTAACTGTATCAACTCTGCCCCTAAGTGCTCGAAGTGCTTCCAGGGTATCTGCCCTGCCTTGCTCCGCTTCTGTACAGATGTCTCTTATATCTCCGCAGATAATATGCACTCTGTCTTCTAAGGCATTAAGCTTAACCGAACGAGCTGCCATATCAGCTATCTCCTGCTGCAGCTCCAGACCATAGAAGGTCCTGCCCTTGGTTTTAGCCTCCAGCAATATCGGTATAATACCTGTCCCGGTGCCAAGATCTACGGCTGTACCTCCTGCTTTAACTCCTGCAAAGCCGCTTAGAAGCACTGCATCCATGCCAAAGCAGAAGCCATCATTTCTCTGAATTATGCCATATCCGTTACGCTGCAGGTCATCTATACGTTCGTTATCCTTTAATACTGCATGACCCTTGTACTCAGTCATCTAAACCTAACTTCTCCGACTTATCCTTTTTCTCAAGCTCTGCAAGCGCCTTGAGCTCCGCTGCATCATTTTCAGCCTGTCTGGTCTTACGTCTGCTCTTGAATTTGATCTCACCGGCTGCATAATCCCTGACCTCCTTCTCATCATGAGGAAGATCAACTATAACCTTGACTCTCTGCTTGAGTATGTTAACTGCACTGACAACACCCTTAAGTCCGTCAGGTGTTGTTACGAAATCTCCGTTTGAAGGCAATGACTTATTTAACTCCTCATATGCCTCCTCTTCATTTTTTAGACAACACATAAGACGTCCGCAGACACCTGATATCTTGGCTGTATTAAGCGAAAGATTCTGCTTCTTGGCCATCTTGATAGATACCGGAGCAAAGTCAGACAGATAGCAATGACAGCATAAGGGTCTGCCGCAAGAGCCATATCCGCCTAAAATCTTGGTTTCATCCCTTACTCCAACCTGTCTTAGCTCAATCCTGGTATGGAATACAGAAGCCAAGTCCTTTACCAGCTCTCTGAAATCTACTCTTCCGTCAGCTGTAAAATAAAAGAGCATCTTAGAATTATCCAGAGTATATTCGCAGGCTATAAGCTTCATTTCAAGCTTATTTTTAATGATAAGCTCCTTGCAGGTCTTGATAGCCTCCTTTTCCTTTATGCGATTCTCCTCCATCTTGGCCGTATCCTCGGCTGTTGCCTGTCTTATAATCGGCTTAAGCGGCTGGCCTGACTTATCGGCATGCGTTTCCTCAATAGTTGCAACTTCGCCATACTCTATGCCTCTAGAAGTTTCTACTATTACCTTATCCCTTACCTTTAACTTAAGGTCGCCCGGATCAAAGTGATATATTTTGCCAGCCTGTCTGAATCTGACTCCGACTGCCTTTGATATTGATTCATTCATATGTATTAATTCTCCTTCATGCTAAGCAGGAGCAGCTCCAAAGCAAGCTCAGTGTTGACGTTAGCTGCAAGTCTTTGTCTGCATCTGTCTATAGCCCCCATTATAACCTGTATGCCATCGTATGAGCTGAGTGACGCGGCATTCATAAGCGCCTTCCTTTCGCCCTTAAACACCAGGTTATTAATATCCTTTGTAACCATAAAGAGAGTCAGATCTCTGTACCACAGCTCTAATAGATCCAAAGCGTCATTAAGATCCGGACACTCTGTAAGAAGCTTAGATATCTCTATACGAATATCCGTTATATCCATCCTGCTAAGGTTCTTGAGTATCTTCATGATTCTCTGATACCATTCGGAAAATGTCTCGCTCTCAATAAGCTCTATTGCTTTACCGAGATTACCCTTTGAAAATGCCACACAGATGTCAATCATGTCTGATGACTTATGAGTTCTCGTCTTGATATAATCTCTTATGACATTATCCGTAAGCGGTCTTAGATTCTCCTTGATTACTCTTGATTTAACTGTATCGAGAAGCTTACGTTCATCGCTTACCAACAGCAAGATAACTACGTACTCCGGCGGTTCCTCCAGGGTCTTAAGGATAGCATTCTGAGCCTGTATAGTCATCTTATCGGCTTCAGGCATAACATAAACCTTATATCCGCCCTCATACGGCTTAATGTCAACCGTATCTATAAGCTGCTCCCTGACCTCATCAACACTGATGATACCCGGCTTTTCATGCGTAATATATATAACATCCGGATGGTTGTTAGACAGTATCTTCTTGCACTCAGGACAGGTAAGGCACGGCCCAGTACCTTCATCCTTATCAGCACAAAAAAGCTCCAGAAGAAAAGCCTCCGCCATGGTTTTTTTGCCCATGCCCTTCTCTCCCGTAAGCATATAGCTATGCCTGATATTGCCGGCCTCTATGGCAGACTTCAGCTGGTTTTTGATTAACTCATTGCCGATTATTCCGTTAAATCCGTTATTTTCCATAATTCTCCCTCATACAGTCGATGTAAGACTGTATGATATCCGGTAAATGCAGCAAAGCTTAATCTTGATTAAGCCCTGCTGCTCTGCACAATATATGTGATAATTGCTTCAGCGCATCTGTCTATATCATCATTAACGAAGCGGCGTATTATACCGGCTTCCTTTAAATGCTCCTCAGAAAAGTCCTCACTGTCAGCAATAAAACGTCTGCATAATTCCTTGTACTTAGGCTCCTGCTCCTTCATTTCGCGTTTAACAGCTCTTAACAGTCTCTCACCGTCATCAAGCTCAATATATATAGGAACTACATTGACAGTACCATAATATGATCGAAGCTTTAAGAAGGATTCTAATGTACCCGGTACAAGATAATCTCCCTTACTAAGATCAATCTGTCCATCATCAATAGTAGCGTAGGACCAATCACCATATACAGTATTATAGGTTCTCAGCTCAATAAGCCTTCCCTCTGCGCTATATGAAGAAAGCTTCGCATTATCAATAAAATGATATTCTACTCCGTCAGTTTCATCTGTTCTCTTTGGTCTGGTTGTGTATAACACGTAGCCCTTTAGAGTAGGCATAAGCCCTCTGACTTTTCTGTATAGACTATCCTTACCGGATGCTGACTTACCCATCAGACAATACAGCTTACCCATTACGTGGCACCGGGTCCCTTCTTCTCTACCTGATTATTATTGATAATTGAGGTGTCATTATTAGCCTTGCCTGGAGTGTTGGAAGCTGAATCAGTTGGCCCTTGAGCAGTGCCCTTCGATGAAACTGAAGGAGCTGCTGCTGTCTCAGATATAGCTGATGAAGCATTTGCAGAAGAGCCGCTATTATTGCCGGAAGCATTGCTGCTCATGCTCTCGCCTGTACTGTCTGACTCCTCTTCAGTTATATCAATAGGATCTATACCTACAGCAAGCGGATAGCTTGCAGCAATCTTGGCCTTCTTAAACGGCTCACTGCTGTCATCCGTCTTTATGATGGCGAAGCCATCCTGAATCGAATACAGTGTACAAACAGATCCAAGTTTAGATGCATCATATATGGCATCTACATCGCCGTCTAATGATATAGCAAGCAAACCGGCCTGACCGTCCTTGTCTGTATATTCTGCAATTATCTTGGAAGAAGCAAAATCAAAGTGCAGATTACCTGTACTGCCTTCGAATTCAGCTGATATCACCTCTGATTTCGCACCATCAGAGCGCACTACTCTTGCCTTCTTACTTCCAAATGAAGCACCATTCTCAACTGTGTAGGTGTAGCCTCCGGTAACAACCTTAGTCTTAGCTGCAACTGCCGTGATTGTTCCATCAGCGTCAAGAGTGTAGGTAAAGTTACCGGCCTTAAAAGCCTGCGAAGCAAGAGTCACAGGATAGCCTCCCTCAAGCATCAGTACAGCTTCTCCGCTTTGATAATCAACATAGTAGTTCGCGTCCTCAGAGAATACCATCACAGTATCATCCTTTTCAAAGCTGTCTGCAAGGTAAACACCATGACCATCGTCATAATATACGCTGACATGTCCATCGGGTGCTTCGTATACCTTATAGCCGCGTATATTTTCTGCTCCGACCTCCCTATAATCTGCACCGGGCTTCATCCTGAACAGCTTATTAGCTATAGATTCTGTCAGCTTGTCTGATGAATTGACAAAAGCTACATAGTATATATACCCGTCTGCAACAGACATCGCGAAACGAGAAGTATACTGTGGTAAAGTATCTCCTCCAAGGCTATGTGAGAATGATTCAGTCGTTTTCTTATATTTAATAGCGCAAAGCTCACCAAGACTCTTCTCAGTATCCAGAAAAGCCCAAAGTGTTTTAGTCTGAACTACTCCCGGATAATCTATTGAAGTGTCCTCTGAATCCGAGATATATCCGTCATTATACTTAATAGTGCTAAGCTTATACTCCTTATCAAATGTATACTGCATTGCAGCCTCAGAATAATCCGTTACAGCACATCCATCCTCACCAAAGTAGTAGAGATTATCATCATCATCCTCAAACCAACTGTTAGCAAGCAGCTTTCTGTCATCTGACTCTACAAGCTGTTCAGGCTCATACAAATTGGCCTCTGTATCAGTGAGAACATATATAAGCTTACCGTCAGAATCTTGTATAAGACCTGTTTTTGATTCCTCTGAACTCTCATCTGCTTGCTCTGCATCATTTACAGACTCTGATTCACTTAAGGAACTATCCTTAGAAAATATGGAAAGAGCATCTGTGAAGCTGTTGTTGCTTATATAAAAGTAAACAAAAATAAGCAGCAATATAGCTATAACTATCAATGCTACAGATGAAATAATATTACTGACGTGGTTTGACCTGCGTCCTCTTTTTCTTCTACTGTTTGACATAGCGCTAGTTTAACATTAATTATAGTGAGCCGCAACAAATGGCTAAAGTATTAATAAAAACATAATTGCCGTATATACAAATTAGATGCATCCGAATAGAACTCAGATGCATCTAACAAATTAATCATATAATGCTTCAGGCCGGGATCGAACCGGCGACACATGGATTTTCAGTCCATTGCTCTACCAACTGAGCTACCGAAGCATATTATAATGAGCGTGACGGGAATCGAACCCGTGACAACTTGATTAAAAGTCAAGTGCTCTACCGACTGAGCTACACGCCCGTAAAATACAAAAACAGGGCTGGAACCACATTCCGCCCTGTTAATTGCGGGGGACGGATTTGAACCATCGACCTCTGGGTTATGAGCCCAACGAGCTACCGGACTGCTCTACCCCGCGATAGAAAAATGGGACCTACAGGGCTCGAACCTGTGACCCTCTGCTTGTAAGGCAGATGCTCTCCCAGCTGAGCTAAGATCCCAAAGTGGATGGGGGTGGATTCGAACCACCGAAGTCGTCGACAACAGATTTACAGTCTGCCCCCTTTGGCCGCTCGGGAACCCATCCATATACATAATTTTGTAAAAAAATGACACACGCGGCTGCGTATGTCATCCACACAACCAGTGTAAACGACCCGGATGGGGTTCGAACCCACGACCTCCGCCGTGACAGGGCGGCGCTCTAACCAGCTGAGCCACCAGGCCATAAGCACCATAAAAACCAAATACCGAACAGAATAGGCTAACCTAAAAGCTTTGCGGATA
>CAVBGP010000027.1:0-9527 GCA_963595005.1 Acutalibacteraceae bacterium
CTGTATGACTGTTGCTGCCTGCTTCTCCTCTGGTTTCATGAAGTTATCAATGTCATCATCAAGCTCCTTGATATGTGCATTCAATTCATCCAGATGATTCAGAAGTACTCGCATCATCTTTTTCTGAAGTGCTGACATTACTCCGTTCAGATCATCTATGATCTGTTCCTTTGTTGCTTTCAGATTATGTGCGATAATCTTTTGCTTATACAAAACATCATACTCTGCAGAATCAATCTGTTTTCCTGACAAGATGTGCTCCAAGATATTTCTTGCACTCTTGCCATTAATATCAGTTATCGTTCCTGAGAGCTTGATGTTAGCTCCTTCCAGCATCTTCTGGAGCCTGTTAAGCTCGCGGTTACGTTCTCCGACAAGACTTTTGCGATAGCGTACAAGCTCTCTGAGCTCTCGCTGATCCTTGTCCGGAATATAACTTGCTGTAAGGAGTCCATGCTGGAGTAGATCTGCGATCCACTCTGCATCCTTGATATCAGTCTTGCGACCCGGTACTGCTTTCATATGGCGTGCATTAACAACCATAACCTTCAGTTCACAGGTTTCAAGAATGTTATACAGAGGCTTCCAGTAGGATGCTGTACTCTCCATGGCGATCATCTCACAACCGCCTTCCTTGAGCCAGTCAGCCATCTCAAGAAGTTCTCTGGTTGTTGCTCCGAAGTCTCGTATTTCCTGCTCGTTGCCGTTTTTAAAGCAGGCTACGATGAGCTTCTTATGCACATCAATACCACAACATTTGTCGTAAACTCGTTCCATGACTATACCTCCTGGTGATAAGTTTACGGCACGGCTTCCTGTCTGTTGTTATTTTACTCTACGTCCTTATATGCCATATATGGCGGGACAGATGGTGGTGCAAATGAGGAAGCCACAGGTCAGTTTACTCATCGGGCTATATGCTCCAAAAATTCACCGACCTTCGCCGATAAATTCAGTATAAACCTGAATTTACAGCTTGTAACTATTATTATTGAAATCCTATATACTGCGGTGTTTCATTCATGGTGGTGCCAAACATCGTGGCATGGGGGTTTACTCTAAAAGTGTTGACGGATAACACAGCAGACTACGTGCTTGCACGTAAAGATGCTGTGTTATTTGGCAACCTGCCCTGTATGAGCGATGTAGGGCGATAGCCCGAAATGCGAATATGCGCGAGCAATGAGGAAGAAACTGGAGCTTGCTCAAGTTTCTGACGAATGCCGCGGCAACAAGCGAAACATAAGTGTAGCTTGTTCGGCAGGATTGCGAGAGCGCGTAAGCGCGTAGCAATCCGTGACTTTTAGAGAATGTGGCGCCTGCAAGCACGCAGGCATGATGGTTTACTGACAATCATCAAGCAGCCAGTCAATTAGATTCAACGACCGTATACCATCGTATGAATTAATAAAATTACGATCCATAGACAGCACAATTTTTTCATAATTATCCGGTATCAAGCGCAGCGGGCGCAGCTCACGTTCTCTTGTTTCCGGAAGTTGCACGCTCTCTGTAACTTGTATATATACCTTATCGTTCGGTTTTTCCGCAACAAAATCCACCTCGGCTTCTCCGACTTTTCCAATGTGAACACGATAATCTCGTCGCAACAGTTCCAAAAAAACAATATTTTCAATGATATGTCCTCGATCTGTATCACGATATCCCAACAGCATATTGCGAAATCCCATATCAACTATATAATTCTTACCAAGTGTCTTGAGCAGTTGTTTGCCCTTCACATCATATCGTCCGACGTGCATAAATATAAAGGCATCACACAGCATTGAAATATATTTGTCTACTGTCTTTCCCGCTATATTTTTCCTCTTAGTATCTTCTATATCTCCTTCATTAGCAAGCACATTTCCGATACTGTTCGGAGAAGTAATACTGCCAATATTAGAACAAAGAAAAAGCATTATCTTCTCAAGCATAGTGCTTTCGCTTCCGCTGTTGCGCTGCAATATATCGCGAAGTATCACGGTAGCATAAATACCTTCCAACGCTCTCATGCTTCCTGTCTCATCAAACTTATACTCCCTGAGGATAGGCATTCCGCCGAATTGAAGATATTTTTGAAACTTTTCATCCATAGTGACATTGGGTGTAAATGTATAAAAATCCAGGAACTCCCTGAATGACAACGGAAGCATCTTTATCTCCACATACCTACCTGCAAGCAGCGTTGAAAACTCCGTAGACAACAGATAGGCGTTTGAGCCGGTAATATAGATGTCTACATCATAGTCTAATCTTAATGACTCTATAGCCTTTTCCCAATGCTTAACAGCCTGCAGCTCGTCAAATATAAGATAAGTCTTGCCATCTCCGGGAATATTACCGCTTATATAGTCATAAAATGCAAGATAATCCGACTGAGCTCGATAACGCAGAGATTCCATGTTCATATGTATGATGTGTGAGTCCGGTACGCCATGTCCCAAGAGATGACGATGAAACAAATCCAACAGAGATGATTTGCCGCAGCGGCGTATGCCTGTGACAATCTTTACTAAATCCACATCCTTATTTTGAAGCAGCTGATTAAGATATTGCGGACGATTTATAAGCTCTGCCATATCACACCTCCAAAAAAGTTTTGGACTTATTATACCATAAGTTATGCGAAATCGAAAGTTTTGGAGTTGCAAGTCCGAAACTTTTTTTAAACAAAGTACACTGAAAAAACGAAAATGTCAACACCGCAACTTTGAATGAACTATGCAATATAATTGGATGTGAATTAAGTGATATTTCCGAATACCGACGAGATTAGTCACATTTGTATCTATTCATTATGTACCTAACAATTCCGTAAGCCTCTCTGTAAAATAATAAAGAAGCGCCTATTCAGACGCTCCTTGCAATTGATCTCCTATCCAGCTGATACATTTACAGCTTAATTACGGGCATATATATTTTTTTTCTATATACGCATCCAGTGCATATCCAGTATGTCCATTATAGATAATCTTATCAAAGCCATTTTGAGCTTGTCCTGCATATGTAACTGCGGCGCCAAGCGGTATCTGACAAATCTCGGCCGCTGTTGTAGTTGGAGCCGTGCGCAGAGTTATGCTTTCATTACAATTAACCACATAGCATGTATATTACATCGGTTCAGGATTGCTGTTGTATACCGGCTCAGTATATACTGGCTTATATTCCGACAGATATGAGGCTAATGCATATCCGGTGTCGCCTAAATATGAAATCTGGTAGAATCCGTTTTCCGCTGTCGATATACACGATACAGCGGCACCTAAAGGGATCTGGCGTATTGTCTGTGCCTGTGTTGAGGGCGATACACGAAGACTTATACTTTCAGTACAGTTTACAACATACATTGTCTTGTATTCTGCCGGTATCTCGGCTTGTGTCTCGGGCATAACTATCGGCTGTACAAGCTCTTGCTCAGATGATACCGCATCACTAGCTTTACCATCCTCTGACTTTATAATACAGCTCGCTGCAAGAACTATTACTTCCTTTGCCGTCTTATCATCTCCATATATTTGACTTGTACCGATGGGCAGTCCGTATATGGATATTGTGTCGTTATCATAAATATCATTGAGACTACCCCTATAGATTGCATAATAATTAGTGTCATCATTACTTAGCTGCAAATATGAGATAAAACTATCATCAACCTGTACTTCTCTGATTTTATTAACTGCGACATCTGATAGAAACACAAGCTTGTCACCATATTTGTCCGGATTTTTGTAAATGCCTCTGTAATCAACATCTGATGCAACCAGCCCACTTCCGTTTATTTCAGCCTCTGACCTTGCCGGAAACAAATACTCATTGTTGATGATGAACTCCTCTGCATGTGCGCCAAGTGTGTAGTAAATATCATCATTCCCTTTATTTCTGTAGAATGTTGCCGCTGAATTGTCCTCTGCCGTAATTTCTTTTGCTGCCGTGGCTTCACTCTCCGATACACTGACAGCACTTTGGCTTTCTATCTGCGCGGGAACAGTCGCCTCAGTCTTTGCCCTTCCACATGCCGCAGCTGACAGCATCACTGCCGCTGATATACCTATTACAACTAATCTAAGTCTCATTTTTTCTCCCCTCATTTCCTTGAGTGGCTTTTCTCTGTCATAGTCAGAATAATATACTCTAAAAGTGTTGACGGATGCAAAAGCAGGCTGCATGCTTGCATGCAAGGATGACTTTGCATTTGGCAACCTGCCCTGTATGAGCGATGTATGGCGATAGCCCGAAATGCGAATACAGGCAGGATTGCGAAAGCACGTTAGTGCGAAGCAATCCGTGACTTTTATATTATGTAGTGCCTACAAATACGTAGGCATGTGGGTTTATGCACATATATCAAATAGCCGATTACTGACTAAATCCATTGTGTATTATGCTTATTTAATTCTCTCCAACCAATCTTCCCATGTATTACTATACATAATCTGCAGCATGCCAGAATCTCCCATCTTAAATCTCATAACATCGTTCTCGTATGATACAATTGGCTCATAATCATTTTCATCAAACGTTTCTACTTTTACAACTCCAGTAAATGTAAGTATCTTAGTTTTAGTATCATACTGTCCTGTGTACTCTCCCTCTGCATATTCCGCCGCTGAACGACTTTCTGAGGATGACATTTTATATGTTCCATCTGACAGCTTTTTAATCTCGTAAGTATACTTACCGTTTCCATTGTCCCATCCGCCTGTGAAATCAGGAATATTTGCATTTTGAGTAGTAATACTGGATGCTCCTACGCTTTGTCCGGAGACACTTTTGGTCTGTGCTTGTCCATTCTGTACCCATGCACCGTCTGCATTTACCTGATAGCCGTCCGGAGTCGTGGTATTTGCAAGCATGTATCCATTACCATCGAAATAATAGCACTCTGCAACACCGTCACCATTGCCGTCTATCCACTGCCAGCCGTTTGAGTACCATGTGGAATTATCGGCATTAGTTCCGTACCAATAGCCATTGGCATTCTGCTGCCAGCCGGCGGCAAAGCTCGTGATACCGAATACTGTAGATGCCAATACAGCCGTCATTCCTGCGCATATACGTCTAATTCTCATTTGCTCCTCCTCATCCTTTCTCTTTAATTCCAAATGTATCTGTATTATTGTTTTGATGTTTCTACTTTTTTGATAGTCTCGAGATTTGTCTTCTCCACATCAGTAAGTACATTGTCATTAAATTTGTCAGCGTCAACTGCCGGAACATACCATGTCTTACCTCTGAAATAACTGTTCAAGGCAGGATCCGTAAACATTCTTCCGTGTCTTGCATATATTTCATTTCTGGCAATACGCAACTCATAGGCTGAAAATCCTTGAAGCTCGGATGTGCTTAGATATCTTGTGTTGCTGTCAGGCAGTATGTAAGCTCTGTCTATACCGGTATATTCCGGGAGCTGTGCATTATTGATATCCGTTGGTTCCTGTATTCCTGCCGGATCCTCGGTATTCATGCCTGTCTGCCCCAACTCTGACGTATTACTGTTCGTTGAGTTAGAAGCGGTCTTTTTAAGTATAGGTAGCTCTCTGACTTCATTTTCACATGTAACTGAATTACCATCGAATGCAACATTACTGATGGTAAATACAAGCTTCAGGTCATTTGCCTCTACCTGCGCTATGCGTTGAGCAGCCTCAGTATCTGCAATAGTCAGCTCGATTTTCTTTTCTTCAGAACCACCGCTTACAAGTTCAACAAAATTTGTAATTGTATTGAACTCTGCCAACACCGATGATTCATTATCCTGAATCTGCATTGTATAATTTATGCTTCTCAGCTCTTTTATACAGCCGTTGGTGAATTTAAGCCTTAGCATGAACTGATTGTCAAATACCTGCTCAAGGCTTTCTGCTTCTATTGCGATATCTTTTATGCTCTCATTAAGGATTGCCTCAATACAAGCCTCTATCTTCTCACCACTGTCATAGTAATAATCCAATGACTCATATATGGTCATTGCATCAGTATATTTGCCGGCTGCATACAAGCTCTCTGCCTCGGTATATTTAAGCTCCTGCTGCCCCAATATCCCATCTGTGGCATCAAGATATATCCTTGTCTCACCCTTAAGATCTGTGAGCTCAAGCCCATTGTCTGTCATCTGGTAATCATATACAGTCATACCATTGTCCAGATTCAAGGTAAGCTTTTTCTTTTTAGCCGTATATGTCCCCGCGTGCCGTGTCTCATCAGATAATGAAGTATACAAGGCATATGTATCCTCCGTTCTTTCTTTGGGCTGCGATGTGTAAATTACGCTGCCATCCTTTCCGAAGTTCATAATATGATAAACTGATCTACCACCTTGCGACATCTGCTCAGCAACATATACTCCCTCTAATTTGGATGGATATGTTCTCATGTATTTGAATATGTTGATTGCAATAAACGCAATGGCTACAAGTGCTAATAACGCAACTATAGGAAACAACTTTTTCTTATTGACATGTATGGCTGTAACCTGTGCATTTATCTTGCCGCTGTATTTAGCAGATGTTTTCTCTAAAAGATTATTCCCGCAATTATCACAAAAACGCGCGTCATCCGGCAGCTGTGCTCTACATTTTTCGCAATACTTCATATTATCCATCCCTATACTGTCTGTAATTATTCTTCGACTATCAATGAAAATCTCAATTTGACAGCTTCTGTACGCTTATACATCCATCGCTCTTCCGCATTTTTTGCAGAATTTTGCACCCAGTCTTACAGGCGCTCCACAGTCCGGACATATGCTTTCATCGTTAACAGAACTCCTGTTATCATGAACATCCCTTGTCTTATCTACACTGTCCTCATACTTTGCACCACACTTCCTACAGAACATGTCATCCCCAGTAATAACTGCCCCGCAGCTTGGACACACTCGCTCTGCCGGCGCAACATATTTTTCACCGCACTTTGAACAGAACTCTGCATCACTGCTTATCGCTGCACCACAGTTCTGGCAGATCTTGGTATTGCCGTAAGCATTTATCGCATTCTGCATTTTTGCGGCGGATTTGTTAGCTGTCTGTATTATCTCATTCATATCTGACTGCAATGAGCCCTTGTTGCATGCTATCAGTGTCGCGGCTATCGCTATCGAAGCTATAAGGATGACCCCATAGATGTAGCACAGATTTGTTCTGCATACATTTGCAAATACATATGTCATCATTTCATCAGCGGAGCCCACGCCAAAGAGATAGACCAATGCCTGCATTATCTCACTGGAACGTATATTCATCAGTATCGTCTGAGCCTGAGTATCGAGTCCCGATGATACTAATTTAATACCTATCAGCTCGGCTAATGAGATAACCGCGGGTAAGCCGTATCTGATAATGAGGTTCTTTCTTGTGCATATAACAACAAGCATAGATATCACTGGAAGTGCCAGCATGGCAAGCCACATAATATTGCCTGCTGTACTCTGGATTCCGTAATTTATACCGAAAGCCAGCGAGTACAAACCGAAACTAAACTCAATGAATTTAATGTATGCAACACCTGCACTAAACTCGTATATAGGTATGAAGAAGAAAAATATCTGTACGGCTATCAGAGCTATTAAAATCCGCTCGAAATGATTTGTGCTCTTTTTACTTATTTTCATAATCAAAGCTCCTCTTCTTTATGTTATTTGCATCAAAATATCTAATACACTTTGATAATAACATATATTTTTAGTTTTCAAGATTCTATGACATTTATTCTTCTACTAAAGGTTTGCTGTATTCTTCTAACATTTCTTACGGGGTGATTGACTGTGGATGAGAAATTTATAAATCAGCGGATTACGCAGCTAAGACTTAAAAAGAATGTTTCAGAATATCAGATGAGCTATGATTTGGGGCACAGCAGAGGATACATATATAATATTTCCTCTGGTAAAGCACTGCCGCCCATGAAAGAATTTTTGGCGATATGTGATTATCTCGAAGTGACTCCAAGCGAATTTTTTGATGAATCCCTGGACAATCCTGAACTGATACAGAAGGCTGTTTCCGGGATGAAGCAGCTCAGCGAGGACGATCAGCTATTACTGCTGAGCATTATTAACAGGCTTATTAAATAGGCGTAGACTACATTTCCATAATATTAGACAAAATCCCTGCAGTATACCGGTACCGCAGGGTGCATGTATTATTAATTATTCGATATGTGTTGCCGCATATACTCTTTGATATTCCACGCAAGATAGAGCGGCAGATTGATTGTGTATGTCGATTCGCACATATTTCCAGCAATGTTTTTCATAGATAACTTAAACCCTATATCAGGTACTGTTTTCTTGCAAAACAGTCTGTAACTCTTAGCCTGCACGTTATCTGCAGCTTTAACCTCCACCGGCACTATGTTGTTATGCCAGTCAAATATGAAATCAAGTTCAGCTGTATTGCCGGAACGCCAGTAGTAGGGCATAATATTCTGAGTTATCAACTCATTCAAGACAAAGTTTTCCGCTAATGCGCCTTTATACTCACGAAACAAAATACTGCCATCCCTTATTGTCCTGTAATCAATGTTGGATCTTACACGCAGCAACCCCACATCTGACATATATAGCTTGAAGCCGGTACCTGAAGCATTAGCAGAAAGAGGCAGTGCAGCATTTTCCGTCAGTGCTAATCGGTATGCAAGTCCCGCGTCAATCAGCCATTGCAATGCATCCTCAAGATCAGCGGAGCGCTTACCTTTTCCTACATGTGAAAACATAAATTTATTATTTTCTTTAGCCAGTTGAACTGGTATTGAATCCCAGATCATATGAAGCTTCGGTATATCCGATAAAGGTGCATATTTGGCAAAATCGTTGGAATAATCTTCCAATATATTCTTCTGAATATCTTCAACATTATCATAGCTGTGCGAGCTTATCCATTCCATGACCACCTCCGGCATGCCACCAACTATATAATAGTCCCGAAGAAAGTCTGTCATAGGCTTAACATACAGTTCCGGAATTTCACGATTTGCATCCCACGTTTTGAACAATTCAAGATATTTTTCACCACCACAAGCTACAATAAATTCTCTGAAACTGAGCGGGTATAGGCGCATACGACTGACTTTGCCTACCGGAAATGAAATCTGCTGATGCTTTAATGCCACACCTAACAATGAGCCAGCTCCTATAACGTGAAGCTCCGGCATATTCTCACAGAAATACTTAAGGGATGTTATAGCATTCGGACATGCCTGTATTTCATCAAAGAAGACGAGAGTTTTGCCCTCAATAACCTCGCATTGCATTACAGCCTTTAGTTCGTTTATGATTCTTTCAGGATTAAGATCGTATTCAAATATTGCAGATAACTGCTTATTCTCCTCGAAGTTAATATATACATAGTTATCAAAATGTTCCTTGCCAAATTCCTTAACTATGTAAGTTTTTCCGCACTGTCTGACACCGGTAAGCAGTAACGGCTTATGTCTGCTGCTGTTCTTCCATTTTATAAGTTCATCTATTATATCTCTGTGCATTATACAATCTCCCCTAATAGCTAAATATATGACAATTAGTGTGC
>CAVBGP010000027.1:9662-11789 GCA_963595005.1 Acutalibacteraceae bacterium
TAAAAAATCCTATGTCTTTTGCATACAAGCACAGAAATATACCATGTAAACGTAAAATCCCTGCAGGATAATAACTCACGGGATGTGATTTCTAATGTTATTATTTGACGCATTTCCATTATTCTTCTATAATTACCAAGATAACGTTTAGTAATTAATTAGACAGATGCCTGCAAAAAGCTTAATAACCGGGGCTTTCTGATTAACAATATGTATTCAAAGCGTATGACAGTATGTGCTTAGTCAGCCTACAATTGCAGATATATGACTTATAAGCCTATGTATGCGAATATGCACGCATTAATCAAAATGGAGTGAATATAATGATAGTTTCATCAAAGGGCAGATATGCTCTTATAGTAATGATAGATTTGGCAAGACATGCTGATGAGGGATATATCCCGCTTAGGGAGATAGCTCAGAGGCAGAAGATATCTGAGAAATATCTTGAGGCAATACTCCGAGAATTAGTCAAAAATGGGCTGCTTGACGGCATACGCGGCAAGGGCGGCGGCTATAAGCTAGTGCGCAGTCCTGAGGAATATACCGCTTGGGATATCATCTCTGTTGCAGAGGAGGGTATCTCAACCGTTGCCTGTCTCGAGATGAACGGTGAGGTACATTGTCCTAATGCTGCTGCCTGCGACACCTTGCCCATGTGGAAGGATTTCAGCAAGACTATAGAGGAATTTTTCTCAAGATATACCTTGGCTGAGCTTGCTAAGATATAGTTTGCTATTATTACCTGTATAACAAAACCATTCAACAACTCATTGCGGAATAGGTAAACTCTACTATTCCTGCAAATTAAAAGTACGGACTGTGTAAGCACCTAGGTGCTTACACAGTCCGTACTTGTTTTATTGAAAATGAATTCTTCTTATAAGCTGATGCTTGTTTATTTCATAATGGCTCTTCCGAACACCATCATTAGTTCCACTTTAAAAAGGAACTTGATTTACAGTTTTCCCTGTCGGCTCATGCATCAATAAAGCTGTGCAAATACTGCTGCGACAACAACAGATATCAGTCCTGTAACCGCAAGTGAGAGTCCGCTTATAGCACCCTCTACCTCTCCTATCTCAAGTGCCTTAGCTGTACCTACGGCATGTGATGAGCTGCCGATGGCTACACCTCTTGCAACCGGCTCATCAATCTTAAAGGTCTTGATAACAGGCTCTGCTATGGCATTGCCAAGATTACCGGTCAGCAGTATCCATACGATGGTGATTGACGGAACACCTCCGTTAGCCGATGAAACATCAAGCCCTATGGCAGTTGTAACATTTTTAGGAAGCAGCGATACGTACTGCTCGTGCGGCAGCTTAAATAAGATGCTGAGCAGCAGGATGCTTATCATAGTCACTACTATACCAACAAGTATACCTACTATAATTGCCTTAAAATGAGTCTTGAGGACATTTAATTCCTCATAGAGCAGCATGCCGTAGCATACTGTTGCTGCTGTCAATATGAAGCTTATATAGCTTCCGCCGGTGTTGTAGACCTCCATATCTATATGGAAGATTACTATGGTAGCTATAGTTAGCAATGAGGCAACTATAAGCGGATTGAATATGGCAAGCTTGAATTTGCGCTTCAATACAATACCAAGCATATAATAAGCAAGCGACATTACTATCGCAAAATACGTCGAATTGCCAAGATAATTATTGACCATGGTCTTAAATGCTTCCATTACTTTGTTTCCTTCTTTCTTGCATCATGTCTGATTACTGCCTGAGTCACAAGTCCTACTACCACCATGCCTACAACAGTAGTAATGCATGATATAAGTGTTCCGGGTACCAGCACTGCCTTAACAGCATCCCATGAGCCAACCAGATTAGCTGCCGGAGGGATAAACAGTATAGGCATTATCTCCAACAGAAAGCGTGCTGTCTCATTGATATGCTCAATACGGATAATCTTGGCATTTAGAGCAAGGAACATAAGCACCAGTCCATAGATGCTTCCGGGTATCGGAAGGTCAATAAAATGGTTTAAGGTCTCCCCTATAAATGCAATAAATGTAATAATTAGCAGCTGACGTAAATACTTCATGTACACACCCCTTATGCAGGACCAAATCTGTGCATTGGTCCTACCAAACTCAATGTTCTTTAT
>CAVBGP010000027.1:11822-20020 GCA_963595005.1 Acutalibacteraceae bacterium
TTTCTACTCTGTCGATTCTCTCACTGGTCTCGGCCACGCCGGAGCTCGAATATACAAGCTCCTGAGCCTTGGCTGCAACACGGGAGCCCGGCTTTACTGATTCAGTGATAAAGGTATTGCCTCCTATAACGGAGTCATGTCCTACCACAGTATCTCCTCCGAGTATTGACGCACCTGAATATATGGTGACATTGTCCTCAATAGTAGGATGGCGGCGTTTATTGCGCAGGTTCTGACCTCCTCTGGTCGACAGTGCCCCAAGAGTCACGCCCTGATAGAGCTTGACATTTTCCCCGATAACAGTAGTCTCTCCGACTACTATGCCTGTGCCGTGATCAATGAAGAAGTACTTGCCTATCTTAGCTCCGGGATGAATATCTATGCCGGTTTCTCCGTGTGCATATTCTGTCATAATACGCGGAATAAGCGGCACCTTGAGCTCGTAGAGCTCATGGGCGAGGCGATATATAGATATAGCCTTAAGTCCCGGATAGGCATATATTATCTCATCCTTGCAGGTTGCAGCAGGATCTCCGTCATAACCGGCGCTTAGGTCCGTATCAAGGAGTGCTCTGACCTTTGGCAGTGTCCTTAAGAAAGCAAAGGTTATCTCATCTGCCCTGCTGCTCAGCACTTCATATTCCTTATCTGCATACTGACTGTCATACTTAAGTGCTCTTGATATCTGCTTATGCAGGGTATATACCACATCCTCAGTAAGCGTAGCGAGGCTATGCTCAACATTATATACCTTGTATGCCTTCTCCCTGAAATATCCGGGGAAAACTATCCTGCGAAGCTTATCTGTAATATCAATTATCGCATCAGTATCCGGCTGGTGAAAGCTTATAACTCTGTCTATATCCCTGCCAAGCTTATAGTCCTCGCTTAACAAACGCACTACGCTCTCTATTTCTCTTTGTACTCTGACATTATCCACTGATTGTCACCTTATATTATGAATTATCCCCATATTCAAGGACATTATATAAATGTTTAGCACCACACTGCTGCATCGCATCGCATTGCACCGCACCGCTGCATCGCTTTGCACCACACTGCACTGCTCTGCTCTGTCACTTATAGATTATTCTAGCGTTACTAAATAATCACCATTATAGTAAGCTTAGCATTTATCTGTCTAGTAAAAAATCACTAAGCACCATATTGCTTACCTCTATGCCGCGCTCTGTCAGCCTGTACATGCCGTCTGTATGCTCTATAAGCCCAAGTCCTACATATTTGGCAAGCTGTGTTCCGTATATCTTGCTTATCTCTATGCCAAATCTGCCAAAGAATACAGCCTCTGAGACTCCTTTAGTGCATCTTAGCCCGAGGAACATGAATTCCTCCATCTTATCGGCCCTGCTAAGCTCTTTGAATTCCTTGCGCTGCTCATATACTGCCTCAGCGCCTCTTCCTTCCATGTCGCAGCTTAGGTATTCTGTGATATCAGAGCTGTTCTTCCATCTGCAGCCGTTAAAATATGATGAGGCGCCAAGTCCTGCTCCGATATACGGCACACCCTGCCAATAGCCCATATTATGCCTGCACTGTCTGCCGGGCTTTGCCCAATTGCTGAACTCATATCGGTCATAGCCCATACGCTTCATGTAGCTGCGCGTATACTCATCAATCGCAGTCTGTTCATCCTCCGAAGGCATCATGAGCACACCCTCGCAGCTCATCTCATAAAACGGAGTGCCGGGTTCAATAATCAGATTGTAGATTGATATATGCTCAGGCTTAAGCATGGTAACTGAACGCAGGGTCTTGCGCCAGGTATTAATACTCTGCATAGGGATACAGTTAATGAGGTCAATATTGATATTATCAAAGCCCTCCATGCGTGCAGCCTGATAGGTCTTAAGAAAATCCTCATAGCTGTGGATGCGTCCTAAAAGCTTAAGCTCGGCATTATCTGCTGACTGCAGTCCTATGCTTAAGCGGTTGATGCCGGCCTTCCTGTACTCGACAAGCTTATGCCTCATAATAGAGCCCGGATTGCTCTCAATCGTTATCTCAGCATCCGGTGCAAGATCATAACAGCTCTTGACACAGTTAATCAGGTCCCTTATATCGTATCCCGGCAATATCGAAGGCGTACCTCCGCCTACAAAAACAGAGCTTACAGTGTAAGCCGCGCATTCTGCGCTCATTACCGTAAGCTCCTGCTTAAGCTGTGATACATAGCTCTTCATCGACTCCAAGTCTGACTTGAATGAGAGAAAATCACAGTAATTACATTTTTTTTCACAAAATGGTATGTGTATATATAGTTCTAATTCAGATTTCATTGTACTGCTTCTGCTATATAGATATCGGCATAATTCCAGCCCGAATCGGTTACAGCAGAGGATTCCGCCTGTGAGGCACAGAATATATCTATCAATCCCTGTGACTCCAGATTATATCCGCCCCTATCCTCAACCACATAGACTCCGTTATATCTCGAAGCATATGGTCCGGATTTGCCTTCAACTATAATAACCGTGCCAAGCGGAATATCGGCCGGAGCCGCAACAGTATGATAAGCCTTGGCAGTCTTGCCGGAGTAGGTGCTTGTGGTTCCAAACTCCTCTGCACAATAGCCTGTAAGCCTCTGCGTTCCGTATAACGATGCCTTCTTATATTTCTTGCCCTCAAAGCTGTAGACTGCATCTGCTCCGCTGCCTGTGACTACATTATTGGACATGCTTCCCGAGGACGCTGATTTAGCTGACGACTGAGTATTAGCTGTCGTGCTCTTCGCCTCAGCTGACTTAGTCTCTGCCTCTGCTGCGACCTCTTTGGCTGCAGCAGCTGTATTAGCTGCCGTTAATGCTGCGTCTTTTCCGGCAATAATCTGCTTCGGAGCCGCATTTGTTTCTCCCGCTCCGTTGCCTATAACCGTATATCCGTTGTTTGATTGAAATGCATCCTCTACCACTGTGCCGTCTGCCTTAACAACT
Source organism: Acutalibacteraceae bacterium (assembly GCA_963595005.1). Lineage (GTDB taxonomy): Bacteria > Bacillota > Clostridia > Lachnospirales > Lachnospiraceae > Avilachnospira. The sequence continues at coordinate 14,774 of CAVBGP010000027.1, forward strand.
ATAGTACCGTCAAGTGCAACTATATTGCCTTCAGCATCAAAAGTATCTCCCGGCCCCGGCTTGTATGTTGCCGCCTCTGCATTTACATTGCTAAGTATCACTAAGGCTGCAAACACTGATATAAGCCCGGCTGTGAGCTTGGATGATTTAAAATGTGAGCTTAAGCTCATATTAAAAACATTCATCATTAATTCTCCCTAAGCCTGTCTGCCTGTCTCAAAATCCGAAGCTTCTTGCACGCATTACGGAATTCTGTACACGCTCTCTGCCTATGGTTGTAAATGATTCATGTCCCGGAAGCACATTGGTATCATCAGGAAGCTTCATAAGCACCTCCCTGATACTATGTATTATAGCCTCTGTGCTGCCGGTTGCAAGGTCTGTTCTGCCGCAGTCGCCGTCAAAAAGTGTATCTCCCGAGAAAAGCACACCTGCTTCCTCAATATAATAGCAGCAGCTTCCTACCGTGTGTCCCGGAGTACTGATAACTCTCCACTTAACACCAAGAAGCTCTAACTCCTCACCATCCTCAAGGTAATGTACATCCTCTATGATGGTAGGTCTCTTAAAGCCCTTGCTCTCATTAACCTTGGCATCCTCAAGAAGGACTCTCTCCTCCTTATATGCGTATACAGGTATATCCTTATACTTTGCCTTAAGCTCCGGAACAGCCATGATATGATCAAAATGTCCATGTGTAAGCAATATGGCTATCGGCTTAGTACCGGTCTCGCTTATCTTGGCCGCTATGCCTTCTGCATTATCGCCCGGGTCAACAATAACACACTCCTTAAGTACATCATCCTTGACTAAGTAGCAATTGGTGCTTACATATCCTACAACCATTCTTGTAATTGAGATCATATCTGCTCTCCTTTTCTTCCCGCCTGACTGTGGTCTCATTTTGCTGATAATAGACTGCACTGCCATGCTGTTCTATTAGCTTTGTTCACTTCCAAGCATCGTATCATACCGGAAACACAGCAGCTTTATAGCTGTATCAGCCTTATTTTCAGCGGGTGCTGTAAAACAGATATAACATAGGCTTTTGACAAAAATCAATGAAGTTAAGCAGATTGTAATAAAAACGTTACCGCAAATGCAGCAGTTTTTAGAAAAATTTCACGCTCAGACCACAGCATGGGCTGCCGCATCCGGCGGTATCGGGCAGGTGTAGCCGCTTTTGGTGCGTTTCTCAAACTCTGCCTTAGCTTCTTTAAGGATATCCGGTGAGCGCATGAGCTCGACAGCTGATGCCGCGAGTACCTTGCCTGCGTGTATCGCAGCTTTATGTCCTATGCTGCTGCCTGCGGATGAGGTGCTTTGCCAGCTGTGTCCCGGACAGCCGTTTGGCCAGGCTGCAACGTGTACCTGTCCTGTCGGAGTGTTCCAGCTTGTATCTCCTACGTCAGTTGAGCCAGGTTCAAAAACATCTCCCGGATATAATGGCAAAAGGAAGTCATTGAGGCTTCGTCCTGCACGAAGCTTTTCTGCATTTTCCGCATACTCATCGCTGTATGGGCTTGCAAGTCCCGGAGCCATATCTGTCTCATAGGTCTTGACCAATTCATCTGCAAATGCATATTCCTCTTTGCTATGCTGTGGCACGCCAAGCTCCTCAAAGTTCTTGTACAGAAGTCTCTCAAGTACATGGTTCGGAACAGTCTCGGAGAGTCCGTCTACAAAGCTCTGGCTCATGCTTGTTCCTGTCATAAGTGCAGCGCCCTTTGCGATATCATCCACCCTTGCCTGCAGCTTAAGCGCCTCTGCCACCTTGTCGCAGCGCACCATGTACAGCACCGAAGCCTCCGCCTGAACCACATTCGGACTCTTGCCTCCGGCATCCGTAATAGCATAATGTATACGTGCCTTGGTGCTCATATGCTCCCTCAGAAACTGTACACCGACATTCATGAGCTCAACTGCATCAAGCGCACTTCTGCCCATGTCCGGATTGGCTGAGGCATGTGCCGATATACCCTTAAAGCTGTACATAGTCTGTATGCAGGCGTTGCTGCTTCCTATTGCAATCTCATTGCAGGCTTCCGGATGCCAGGTCAGTGCCGCATCCACGCCTTGCCATACGCCGTCCCTTGCAAAAAATGCCTTTGATGCGACGCCCTCCTCACCCGGGCAGCCATAGAGTACAACTGTTCCTTCGGATTTGTATTGCTCAAGGTAAGCCTTGATGCCTAATGCTGCTGCAAATGCACCTGCGCCTAACAGATTGTGTCCGCAGCCGTGTCCTGCATCTGAGTCAGTGTCACCTATATCCCTTGGTTTTTTTGCTGCTGAAAATGCTTTCTGAGACAGTCCCGACAATGCATCATATTCGGCAAGTATCGCTATTACCGGTTTACCCTTGCCAAAGCTTGCTGCAAAGGAGGTCTCTATACCGGATAAGCCTCTCTCAACCTTAAAGCCCTCTGCTTCAAGTGCCTTGCAATATACCTCTGCCGCATGATGCTCGCAGAGTGACAGCTCCGGATGTGCCCATATGTCATCGGCTATGCCTGTTATCAAATCCGCCTTAGCTTCAACTGCAGCCACTGCGGTCTGCTTATATTCGTCCATTTAAAGCTCCTGATTAATTTATCGCCTGATTATCTCTGTGTGAATAGCCGGATATATCTCAGCACGACCTCTTTTACCCATGCCCTCTCCTTGAGTGAGAGAACCGAGTAATGAGCATCACTGTCAGCAAGAAAAGCTCTTGTGCTGTTAACAACATGCTGGCTAATCTCTGTATTGACATTAATCTTTGCAATGCCGTTAGCTATACATTCACGCAGCTTATCCTCAGGCGTGCCGCTGCCTCCGTGAAGTACAAGAGGAATGCCTAGTGCTTCATTAATCTCCTTAAGTATATCAGTGCGGATGTTTGGAGTACCCTTATACAGGCCATGCACCGTACCTATGGATACAGCTAAGGCATCAACACCTGTATATCTTACGAATTTTGCTGCATCATCAGTCTTAGTATAGCATTCCTTGTCGTCTGCTGTACCCTCATGTGAGTTTGCTCCTGCAGCAAGACTTCCAAGCTCTGCCTCAACACTTACGCTGCAGTCATGTGCAATATCGCATATCTCCTTGGTGTTTGCGACATTTTCATCAAACGGCAGCTTACTGCCGTCATACATAACAGATCCAAAGCCCAGATCGATTGCCTGTAATATAGTGAGCTTGTCATCACAATGATCAAGATGCAGACACACAGGGACATTTACCTGCTCCGCAAGACTCTTGGTCATCGCTACGGCAGTCTTAAGCGACATATTGCTAAGATACTTGGCACCGAAGGCTGCTATGACAGGCGTATCTGCTTCCTCTGCAGCCTCTATAATGCCGCTCAGAGTCTCAAAATTATACCAATTGAAGGAGCCTATGGCGTGATGGCTGTCATAGGCCTCCTTCAGCATATTATTAAAATTAACGTACATACCTTATTTCTACCTCAATACAATTGACAAAACAGGTTAGGTTTCTTTCCCGCTGTACCGCTGATTTAAAATATTAAACCCCAATGCCTACGATTTTGCAGGCACCACATGATATAAAAGCCACGGATTGCTGTGCTGATGTGCAGCTATTTCCCGGCATCTGTCAGCGCTATTATCAACCGATAAGCTTTGCAGCTACCTCCTTGAGAGTCTCTGCTTCTCCAACATTGCCCGGAAATATAACATAAGGGATAAACGGCCACTTGCTTCGGTCTCCTGTCTCCCATACCGGGATGCCCGGTGCTATCTGTCCTAACACATTAGCCCTCATAACTCCGAGTGCCTTGACTCCGACATCACTTGAGGTAATGCCTCCCTTAGCCACAACAAAGGCCGGACGCACATTAAGCTTACCTACAAGATTCTGCACGGCATCTGATATCTTGACAGACAGTCTGAGCTCATCCTCCTTATTGCCTGTATCTGCAGTGATAAGTGCACGTGTAGTATAGCAGCAAACTGTCTTGCCTGATTTAATGCACTCTTCCTCAAGCCTTAAGCAGCGCTCAAACTCTGCCTGAAAGGCCTCATCATCCTTAACGAGTGTTGCGTCAAGCTCGATAAATTCTATATTTTCAAGCTCCTTAAGATGCTCAACCTGCTCTGTGGTTTTAGCGGTATGTGAGCCCACTACTATAACTCCGCCGTTTGTCGAATTGTCTTTAACCATCTGTTCTCTGGTCAAAAAGGCCTGCAGCTTGATATTGGCAAATACCTTAACGAAGGCTGCTGCCGAGCGGAACATAAATACCTTGCCCCTTGCCATTGCTCGATAGAGTGCAACACAAAATACCTTGACATCCTTGCGGGAGATGGCATTTACAATAACCTTATTGTAATCCTTAACCTCCATAAGCTGTGCTTCTATCTTATCGATGTTCATATCATGGATATCCTCGAGGGATATGCAGGTGCAGTCCTCCGCCTTAAAGCGGCCCTTGGACTTTTCCTCGACATAACCCGGCAGAGTCTCTGCTGTGTATCCGAAGGTCTTGTCCTTGGCAAACTCTGTCTCATTGGCAGAAACCAGCTCCTCACCATAACGAACATAATGTATATTATCAATGGTCATTCGTCCGCCCTCCTTAAAGAACGGGCAGATGACCTCTCCGTCAACCTTTTGACCGGTGCTTGCCTCGTAGCGTTCACGAAGTATCTCAGTCTCAAGCGGCCAATGTCCCCTCAGTGTAGAGTCCCCTCGGCTAATCAGGATATACTCTATACCTGTCTCCTTGGATACCTCATCGATGACATCGAAGATCTCATTATGAGCCTTGATTGTCTCCTCTTCGGTAAATGCCCTCGAATTGGTAAGTATAAAGAATATGTGCTTATCCTCTGCAAAGCCTCTCTGTATACTCTCCTTATCCCAATGCGTATACACTCCTACGTCATGCACGGTCTGTACACCTGTAGGATCATCATCTAATACGATAATCTTCTTGGGATTCTTTGCTATCTCTGCTGCCAGTAATCCATTGATATACTCCTCATCAATAGCCTTGTACTTCTCAACTACATTTGCTCTCAGTCGCATTTGCAATCACCTCGTTGAACTTATAATGCTGTTAAAGAGCGGAACCATCCAAGTCTCTCATACACCGGATGTAACTTTGTTCCGTTCCGGATACATAATACTTTTCTATACTAACTCAACATAAGAATTTATAAAAGAGTTAAGTTTATAGTTGCAAAAATACGGCACAGGAAGTCCTGGGACTCACTGCACCGTATTTTATGGTTT
>CAVBGP010000028.1:0-19549 GCA_963595005.1 Acutalibacteraceae bacterium
AAGCAGACTACGTGCTTGCACGTAAGGATGCTTTGTTATTTGGCAACCTGCCCTAAACGGCAAGAAGGGCGGCAGCCCGGATTGCTCGTTGCAGGGCAGAGGATTGCGGAAGCACGCTAGTGCGAAGCAATCCATACTTTTATTATATGTGGTGCCTGCAAAAGCACAGACATGGGGGGTGCTCTAAAAGTGTTGCGAGAGCACGTTAGTGCGAAGCAATCCGTACTTTTATTAATATGTTGTGCCTGCGAATATGCAGGCATGGGCGTTTATCTATAAAGCAGCTGTCCGTCATGCACGCCCGAAGCATCAAGCACGATATGGTCATAAACCTGCAGACCATATGATGAATTCTTCTTAACTATACTGTATCCGTTGGCAGACTCAAGTATCTCAACCTTCTTGAACACTGTATAGCCCTTGTTAACATTGTACGCTCCCTTAAGCGGTCGCTTTGAGTTAATCTGATAAAGACCTGAGGATTGTCTTGCAAAAGCTTCTCCTGTTGGACTTAAAACCGATTCCTCGCTGTAAGCATTATCAGATGCGGACTCACTGTCTGAAGACTGCTCTTCTGCATTAGTACTCTCTTCGCTTAGAGTATCTCCTGCAGTATCGCTCTCTGCTGTATCCGCCTCCGAGGTTGTATCATCTTCGGCACCGCTTTTGGCAGCAGCTTCTTCACCCTCAGCTAGCGACTCAGACTCTGACTCACTCATCTCTTCTAAGCTATCTGCATTGTTATCTGAAGTTGCTTCAGACTTCGGAGTACCGCTTTCGGCATCATTTGGCGTGACATTTCCAGGCGGAAAAGCTCCTGCCGATAATGCTCCTGTGCCTGCCATAACATAATCTCCAGGCTTAAGCGGACAATCCGTGTCATCACAATCTATATACGCATACTCATCATCTATGCTGTAGATGTCCGGCATGACAAATTGTGCAGCCGTACCCGAATCGGATATCACAGCCTTATTGAAGCCCTTGTTGCCCTTGTCATCCGTAATAACATAGCCTGCAGGTATGATATAGAAGTCCTTAGTTGTAACAGCCTTATCCGGAATCTTAAGTCCTGATACATCATTAGTCACTATCTCAAAATTAACAAATCTGTCTGAGGTAAACTGTATGACATAGCTGTCCAAATCTATAACGCCGTAACGCTTTCCGTCTGTGCCTGTGATAAATCTTATCTTAGACCGCACGGTAAAGCCCTTATCCGAGAAGCTTAGCTTAACTGTATCTCCGTCATTGAATTCTGCCACATCAGTTTCATCCAGAGGGAATACTATCTTCCAGGCCTCATCCGTTATAAGCTTGTATGCAGGAGATCCGCTTGTAATCAAATCTCCTGCCTTAACTGTCTGCTTGGAATAATTCTCTGTACTGAACAGATCTGCGTTAATCTCATCCTCAGTTACAGCCTCAAAGCCATCTGTATATGTACAAACTATACCTGTAGCATCCGAATTGAACTGCTTATAGTCTATACCCGAAGATCTTAACTCATCCTGGAGCGAGCTGAATATATTCATACTGGCGTACTCTGTAATGTGGGCATCAAGTGTATTCTTGATGTTATAGAGAGCCCGGAAATTATCCGGGCTAAAGCCTCTTGAATAATTAAGTATCTCTGCTCTTATATCGGCTATCTTGGCAGAATTAAGAGCAGCAAGCTTATCTGTATGACTATTGATATAATCCATAAGCTTACCGCCCTCATCTATAGAATATACAGGGCTGCCCTTGGCTGCTTTTCTTCCGTCAGCTACAAAGAAATATATGTAGCCGTTAGCCTCAGCATTAACTATCTGTTCATTACGCAGTATAAGACCTGAGTAGTTATGCTCTTTAACAAGACTTCCCTCCTCGACCTCATAATAGCTCACAGACGTTTTGGTAGAATAAGAATAAAAAGTAAAAACAAAATAGGCAAGCGTAAGAATACACAAAAGCTTGCCTATAGATGGTCTGAATAATTTTTTAATTTTTCTCTTAAATAATCTCTTCTTGGAAGCCATTATTAAAGTGCTACAGCTACATACTTCTTAAGACTCTCCGGAAGCTCGTTTGAATCCATCGACATGCTGACGATGATGTTAACTCCGTAGCTCTCTCCAAGTGCTGCAAGCTTCTCTACTGCGCCGGTAACATCCTGACCTCTAAGGTTAGCTACATGCACAAAGCCATCAAGTATAAGATACTCAAGATCGTGATCCTGTGAGATAACTCCGCTTACAAATCCGATGTAACCATCCTCTGAATCAACCGGGAAATTGCTGATATTGATAAGACGAATCTTGTTTGAAAGCTCATACATGTGCTGAGCGCTCTTATCTATATAAACTACGCTGCCGTTTGCTGACTTGATAGCCTCTGCAGCCTTCTCAAGAAGAATCTTAGTTTTGCCCTTACCCTTTGCACCTACTATTAACTGAACCATTAATTAAACCTCCTATACGGGATATTCGTTTATTAAATTATATTACACGCTTAAACCTTTAGCAAGTTGTTTGCGTGAAAAGTTGCTTTATTTACGTCACGCCCTTTGCTGCAAGCTGTCTCATCGAGCTGTAGAGAGTCTCGTACTGCGGCGCATTCATCACTATCGAGATGTAGCGCTTGCCGGCTTCATCAGTTTCGCCAAGCACCAGACAAAAGCCTGCTGCATTGGTATGTCCTGTTTTGCCGCAAAGTATCTGCATATTGTCAGCAAACGGGAATTTGCCGGACAGAAAAGCATTGCCGCATTTCCAGCTGACAGTTCGCTCAGGCTCCTCTGTATCGGATGGATTCTTGACTGTACAGCTGTATTCCGGAGTGCACGCAATCTTGGTAAATTCCTCGTTCTTGATAGCCTCGTTAAATATCAGATACATGTCATATACAGTCGTATAATGCTCCTCATCCGGCAGTCCGTTCGTATTCATAAAATGCGAATGGGTTGCTCCAAGCTCCGCCGCCTTTTCATTCATAAGCTTAACAAAGCTCTCTGTATCTCCGGCAATATGGCAGGCTATCGCGACTGCTGCATCATTACCGCTTGGCACCATCAGACCGTAGAGCAAATCTCTAAGCGTCAGCTGATCTCCTACCTTAAGATTCGCCATGGATGAACCGGATATCGTTATCTGTGATTCCTCCGGAACCGTAACAATATCATCCAGATTACCCTTTTCCAAGGCTATAAGACAGGTCAATATCTTGGTTGTTGATGCAGGATACATCTTGTCATAGATATTATGCTGAGCTATTACCTTCTTGTCATCTACAGAAAATAAGCCAAAAGCTGCCGCATCAACATCTGAGGTATTAAGATCCGTATCAGATTTAGCTACACACAGCTCTGAGGCAAAGCCTGCTGCCTTAAGCTCTGTACCTGCACGGTCAAACATATCCGCTTCGGAAAATGTATATTTATTATCAAGTGTCTTACCGCAGCCGCTAAGCATCACGGTCAGTGATGCAGCGGTCAGCGTACTTACAAATAATCTAAAAAACTTATTACTCACGCCACTCAAGATCTCCATTGCCCAGAGCTAAAACTAACAGCTCCGCTGTTGCGATATTAGTCGCAATCGGTATGTTATACATATCGCAAAGCTGAATAATATTATTAACATCCGGTTCATGCGGTGAAGGCTCCTGAGGATTGCGCAGGAATATAATCATATCAATAAAATTATTGGCAATCTGTGCAGCCATCTGCTGTTGTCCGCCCAGATGTCCGGGCAGAAACTTGTGGATATTAAGATCAGTAACCTCCTCTATAAAGCGCCCTGTAGTGCTTGTAGCAAAGAGCGTATGCTTAGAGAGGATACTCTTATAAGCTATGCAAAAATCCTGCATCAGCTTTTTCTTGGAGTTATGTGCTATCAGACCAACCTTCATAACATTATCCTTTCTTTAATCTTTACATTGCATACCTATATTCAGAACAAGTCCTATGCCTGCATATAGCGCAAGCAGCGATGAGGAACCTCGGCTTATAAAGGGTAGAGTAACTCCGGTATTAGGAAATATGGCAGTCGCAACTGCGATATTGGTGAAGGTCTGAAAGCCTATCCACGCTGCTACGCCGGTACAAATTGCCTGTCCTGTAAGGTTTCTTGACTTTACGGCATTCCAGAGTATAAGACATATCAGCAGCATATATAGGCCCAGGATGGCAAGGCTGCCTCTAAACCCAAGCTCCTCGCCGATTATCGCAAATATAAAGTCTGTATCCTCCTCTATAAGGAAATTACCTGCCTTAACCGAGCCTATGTCGGTATTATTAAGACCCTTACCAAAGAAGCCTCCTGAGCCTATGGCCATAATGGAGTTTTTCTGCTGGAAGAAGGTATCCGAATACTGCTCCGGATACAAAAAGCCCAATATACGATTCTTCTGATAATCCTTGATAAATGGTATAAGATGATAATTGTCTGTTGTAAACAGAAACATTATGAGACCGACAACCACCCCTGCTATAACAAGTGCTGCTATAACAAGGCGCATATCAAGTCCTGAGGTCACTATCATCATTACAAAAATGAAGCATAGTATAAGTGTTGTACTAAGGTTAGGCTCTGCAAATACCAAGACAGCTGGTATCGCAAACAACGCTCCTGCTGTAAGCAAGGTACGCAGCTCATTGATATTTTCCCTGTTTCTGTTGAAGAAATCTGCGAAGAATAATATAAGTCCGACCTTAGCAAATTCCGCAGGCTGTATCTGTCCTATAACCGGAAGCACTATCCAACGTCCTGCGCCCTTATGTGCAGCTCCAAGCACCAATACTGCAAGCAGGATGCCCAGAACTCCTCCGTATATGAGTCGTGAATGCTTAGCAAACCTGTTATAGTCTAAGAACATGATTGCCATACATCCTATAAAGCCTACCACTGAACCCATTATCTGCCTTGATACAATTACCGAGTCCATATTGGAGGCAGAGTTCAATATTAAGATACCAAGGAAATTCAAGAGCACAACCACTGCTATAAGCAGCAGATTGTGTGCCTTGAATATATACTTATTACTCATATCTGCTAATTAAACTTATTTTACTATATCCTCTGTGTTTTTGTAAGCAAATACCAAGTATTTTTATATATCATAAATACTTTTGTGATATTTGCACAAATATTTGCTTTCTGAAGAGCTCTTCGCACTTCCTTATCGCTTATCAATATGTGCATAATGCACAAAGCAAGGACACTGCCGAATTCCTAAGACTTTTACCGTCCTAAGTCTCCTGCTATCAGCCATCAGATACATTGACAATACCGATATTGGAAGCATCGGAATTGATGATTGACGGAAGATCTGTTACTCCGTAATAGTAATCATATATACGGCGTGCAAGTCTTGCAGAGTTACCTGATGAATATGAGAACGGAATCTGTACGGTAACTGCTATATCCGGATTGCTGTATGGCGCATAGGAGATGAACAAACCGTGGTTGCCTCGGGTCTTAACCTCCTCTGCAGTACCGGTTTTACCTGCTACCTCTACGGTATCATAGCCCTGGAAAACCATGGCTGCAACACCGGTTGTGATGACACTTCTAAGTCCCTCATGTATGGTATCCCAGGTGGTTTGCTTAAGCTCTACCGTATCGATAAGCTCTGCAGGGAACTCCTGTATCAGGTTGCCGTCTGAATCTGTCTCACTCTTAAGCAAAGTAAGATTATAGAGCTTTCCATTGTTAGCAAGAGCTGTGGTATATCTTGCAAGCTGTACATTATTATATGAGTTGGTACCCTGTCCGAAGGCAGTACGCTCCGGGTCAGAATCTGACATCTTGGGTTCCTTCTCATCTATCTGTATACCGCTCTTGCGATCTAAACCAAACATGCGCAGATACTTCTGCAAGGTCTCAATACCTGTGCTTGTACTGTATACAGACTCTCCTGTCTCCGGATCTGTTGTCGTAGACAGTCTGTGACCATATTCTGCAAAGCAGTAGTTGCAGGAGTTTTCAATTGCTCCCTTAACAGTAAGATCAGAATGTCCCGGTACGCCCTTCCAGCACTTAATATTAGGAACAACCTCAGTGTAGACACCGGTACAGTTGACAAGCTCATCAAGACCTATTTTATCTTCCTCCAATACAGCTGCTGCCGTAAGAGGCTTAAGTGTTGAACCCGGTGCCTTGTTGGTCTGTGTAGCCGAGTTAATGAGCGGAAGTGACTGATTATTCAGACACTCTGCAAAGTATGCATTATCATTAATCTTATTGTTATCATAGCCCGGATATGACACCAGCGCCTTAACCTCACCGGTGTTAACATCAGTTATAACAACAGAACCCATGCATGGATCGAGGGCCAGCTGTGCAGGAGTAATCTCAATAGTACGAATCTTACGTATCAGAAATGCAAATGCCGTATCCTCGTCACCGTTCATAAGAGACTGATAGCCTGCCTCGTCATACTTTAATATACCCTGCTCATAAAGAGCCATGCACAGAAGTCTTCCGCTCACGCCGTTACGGGCAATAAGCATATATTTGTATATGAGCTTATCAAAGCCGTCATCATCAGTAAGCTCGGAGAGTGCGAGGTCTACTATCTCATTGTAAATGTAGTCGGCATTACGATAGCTTTCATCACTTTTAGTCTGAAGCTTGCCTGCATTTACCCAGCCCTCTGATATTCCTGAATAGATATAATCACGCAGGCTTATGCTGTCATTCTTCCATGCAAGATAGCTGTCGCCGTAAGTATCTATAGCTGATTGATCAACTATACCTACATCGCTCCTTGAGAGATACTCGAGTATATATGCCATGTAAGCAACATATTCATCCGTAAGCTCACTTAAGGGTCTGTCTGCGCTGCCTGTAAGTTCCTCTCTAAGCTTATCATTAACCTCCTGCTTATGCTGATTGAAGGCAGTGCCAAGCTGTGCCTCAGCATAGCCTCTTTCACCCTCATTAAAGAAATGTGAGGTGCTTAAGACATTATTATTAATAAGCTGGAAATACGCATCATCCGATGAAATTACAACATTTGATGAATCAGCAGGCGTTGTAAGCTCTGCTGCCGGAACATTTACAATCTTACTTGCAAGTATACCTGCAAGCTGCTGCTCAAGGAGGTAATAAACACCTATCTGCAGATTCTGGTTTATGGTAAGATACAGGTCATGTCCTGCTGCAGGTGCAACCTCACTGATGGTCTCGAGAACCGAGCCATAGTTATCCACGTATATATCACGCTCACCCTTTTTGCCCTGCAGGACCTGCTCCATGGTTTTCTCGATACCGGTCGCTCCGACCTTGTCCGATATAAGATAATCCGGATTGGTCTTCTGCAGCTCCTTAAGCTGAGTTTCATCCTTGATTGAGCCTGTATAGCCTATTATGTGAGAGAAATACTTAGCATTGTTATATCTGCGGATATAATTCTCCTCGACATCTACGCCCTTAAGCTCGCCCTGATTCTCAAGTATCTCTGCCATGCAGCTCTCATCTATATCAGTCGCAACAGTAGTTGTTTCATATCTCTGGAATGAGGTCTGACGCAAAGCATACAGTATCTTAATCATATCAAGCCTGGTTGTATCAGAGAGAATAACCGGCTGTCCGTCCTCGTCCTTAATTGAGTCAAAGGCATAATCGCCTGACTTAATATCCACAGCCTCTGCTGCGCTTATATCTGAGGGATATCGAACATTTCCGTTATCATCGGCTTCATCGAGTCTTGAGACATTTACACCATAAACACCTGCAACAAATCTCTTCCTTGAAGCCTCTGAGGATGTAGTGAATCTATAGCTTCCGTCATCGGCAATAGCAACCTCAAAGCGTGAGTCTACATTTACCCCATGCTTCTCCAATATGAGAGCAAGCTTATAGAGCATGTTGTTGCGCTCGTTATAGTTGGCATATGAGCCGTCATCAACTATAGTCACATCATAGGAAAGCTTGTTATAAGCCAGGATATTGCCGTCTGCATCGTATATGGTACCTCTGGTTCCCGGTATTTTAACTGTTCTCTCAATCTTCTCTATAAACTGCTCTGCATAGTCACTTCCGTTTATTACCTGCAAAGTATAGAGATTTTTGATAAGTATGCCGAACATACATGCAAAAAGCACCGCTGCAGCCACAAGACGCAGCTTTAGCGGATTATCTATACGTTCCCTGATAAGTCTTATAATATCTCTTAATCTGTTAAGCAGCATTTTGACCTCTTAAATTATCAAGTCTGTCAAGTCCCCGGTTAACAGTCAGCAGTATGCGGTACGCAACCACTGTAACCACCATAGTGAAGAACATCTCCGGAAAAGTCATCTTCACCAGCACAAAATATATATCGACATCACCTGCCATAAACAGGCGGTATACTATCATTGCCATATTATAGATAACATCGCAGATAAGGCATATAACAAACGGAAGCAGCAACGAATCTGTTCTGAAGTTCTCCTTGAAGCAGCCGCTGAAGTATCCCAGACAGCTAAAGAGCAGAATAAACAATCCAAAGTGTTCCGCATAAAACAAATCCATCAATAAGCCCGCGAACACTCCGCATATTATACCTGTTGACGATCCATATATAAGTCCGTATGAAAATGTCACTATGAGCATAAGATTCGGTGCAGTCCACAGAAATCTGATTAGCGGAAATACACTTGTCTGCAATATAAATGCAAGCAAGGTCAAGGCAAAGTATATGATTATTCTCTTGATTATCTGTCGGATTCTCATTATTGTACCGAAGCTTCCTCCTGTGAAGCCTGGTTGTCTCCGAGCGAAATGATACCTGTATCAGTCTTGAGCTCTGTAATAACCAAAACTTCGTGCAGCTTGGTGAAATCCGCTACGGGTATGAGCTTGCCTGACTTAGTGAGATGTCTTGAATCCATATTGATATCCGAGGCATAGCCTATAAGTATCCCCGGCAGGAATTTTGTGCTCAAATCCGACGTAACAACTGCGTCACCATTTGAAAAAACTGCATTTTTATCGATATTGCTTATGTCTATCATGCCTGTCTCATAGGAGTTCAAATCCCCCTTGACAAGACAAGCGTCTCCGCTTGATTGTGACATGGCATAGACATTAGAATCATTGTCGATTATGGTACGAACCGTAGCATAGTTTGGTCCGACATCCACTATGATGCCTATAAGGCCTCCGCCTCCGATAACATTCATATCCTTGACGAGTCCGTCCCTTAAGCCCTTGTCTATGCGGAATACATTGAACCACTTCTGTGAATCTCTTGAGATGACCCTTGCTGCTATAGTCGGATACTGCTGATAGTCATTGTCAAGCTGATAAAGCTCTCTTAAGCGCTCAAGCTCTCCTGTCTCATTGCGCAGTCTGTTGTTTTCCGTGGTCAGCTCCTCAACTGTCTTCTGAAGCTCCTTGTTTTCCTCATATACCCTGTGCATATCAGCCTGCTCTGTTATCTTGTCAGAGGCCTTCTGTCCGAACGCACTGATACTGCTCTGTATCGGTACCAGCAGGTAATTGGCATAGCCGCGAACCGTATCCAAGGCAGAGCTGTTTATATACGAAATAGCCATAAGCACAACACAGATTATGGTTACGACTATCAGCATAATTTTGGAATATCTGTTGCTCATTAATTATATGAGGCCTTTCTCAAATATACTTGTATATATGTTGTCTCCTATTATGATTGAATCCACAAGCTTGATATTCATCATATCTCCAAGCTTTTTCAGCATCTGCGTAAACCTGAGATCCTGATCACTCGGAGTTGGATCTCCGCTCGGATGATTATGTATGACAACGAAAGAAGCCGCCCCGTATTTGACGGCTTTAATAAATATCTCTCTGGGTGATACAGCTGAGCAGTTGACAGTACCGCGAGATACCATAAAGCTGCGTATAAAGCACTTTCTGGTATCAAGCAGCATGAGATGTACCTCTTCCTCTGTAAGAGTCCTCATATACTGCATATAATATCTTGCTATATCATCAGGACTTGTAAATCTCTGCTGATCCTTAAGATACTCCCTGCTCATCCTGCGGCAAAGCTCTGCTATACACTTTAGCTGTATAGCCTTAACCCTGCCTATGCCGTTTATGGACTTAAGCTCTTCTATAGTCTTATGCATAAGGGCATTTAAGCCTATGCTCTTGCCTTGGCTGTATAGAAGCTCCTCTGCAAGCGCAAGTGCTGATTTCTTGCCGGTGCCGGTCCTGATTACCACAGCCAAAAGCTCGGGATCGGATAAGAATTCCGCTCCCATTGATTCACATTTCTCGTAGGGTCTCAGCTCTGCAGGAATGTCTGCGATGCTTTGTTTAAAATCCATCATATTATCACTTGTACACGGACAGTAACAAGTGAGGCTAATTCTAGCATAAATCTAAGCGGCTGTGCATAGGCGTGCTGTATTTCTAAAGAAAAAGTAAGATAATGCGGCTGTGCCTTACACACTATGTATAAAGTTCTTAAAGATGTGCAAGGCATGATTTTACAGTGATATAAGGCCGTCTTCGAGGAGCTGCTGGGCTGCCATCATGATGCCGAGCTTGCCGTGGGCGTAGCTTAAGCCGCCCTGGAAGAAGACATTGTAGGGCTCGCGGAGCGGTCCGTCAGCACTTAGCTCTATTGAGGAGCCTTGGATAAAGCAGCCTGCTGCCATTATGATATCGCTGTCGTAGCCCGGCATAGGTGCTGGCTCGGGTGCTGCAAAGCAGTCAACTGCTGCGGCTTTCTGTATGCCCTTGCAAAATGAGATAACCTTGTCCGGTGAGCCGAGTGTGACATTTTCAATAATATCATGGCGTATCTCGCCGGGCTTAGGATTAACTGCAAAGCCCAGTCTCATAAATACCTCTGACAGAAGTATGGCTGCCTTCTCTGCCGCTGCGGTTACCTGCGGAGCAAGGAAGGTTCCCTGATACAACAGGCGATTATTGCCAAGTGATGGTCCGACCTCCTTGCCAAGGCCAGGTGCCGTAAGCCTGTAGGAAGCATTTTCCACGCATTCATGTGTTCCTGCTATATATCCGCCTACCGGTGCTATGCCGCCGCCGGGATTTTTGATGAGCGAGCCTACAACCATATCTGCTCCGACCTCGCTTGGCTCTATCAATTCAGTGTATTCGCCGTAGCAGTTATCCACCATGATGATAACATCAGGCTTTATGCCTCTGATGAAGCTGATAAGCTCCGCTATCTCGTCTAATGAAAATGTCCTTCTGTCTGCATATCCGCGGCTTCGCTGTATCTCGACCAGCCTGGTATGCTCATTGATTGCGGCCTTAATTCCTTCGTAATCAAAGCTGCCGTCTGCCTTAAGCTCGGTATACTTAAAGCTTACTCCGTATTCCTTGAGTGAGCCTCTGCCGTCTCCTGCTATGCCCAGCACACTCTGCAGTGTGTCGTATGGGATGCCTACTGGTGAGTATATCTCATCTCCGGGTCTGGTATTGCCAAATAATGCAACTGCAAGTGCATGTGTTCCGCACACTATCTGGCTGCGCACAAGCGCATCCTCGGTCTTGAATATCTTGGCATATACCTCTTCAAGTCTGTCACGTCCTATATCATTATAACCGTAGCCCGTAGTCTCAAGCATGCAGGCTTCAGATACTCCGCAGTCCTGCATGGCCTTGACTACCTTTAAGGTATTGAACTCAGATATCTCATCAATACGTTCAAATGCAGGCTTGACCTTAGCTTCTGCTTCATTTACAAGCTTATATATTTTCTCATCTATACCAAAGCTCTTATATATACTTTCTGATATCATCTAACGGATCTCCTTTATCCACATCTATCCATATTGCATTTTTCTCACGGCGAAACCAGGTAAGCTGTCTCTTGGCATAATGCCTCGAATCAATTTTGATGCGTTCTATAGCTTCCGGCAGCGAGCATTTCCCGTCAAGATATTCGAAAAGCTCCTTGTAGCCTATTGCCTGAGCCGCTGTCCCGTCTCGCCTTATTCCCTGCTCCTGCAGATATCTCACTTCGTCAAGCAATCCCGCTTCCATCATCTTGTCCACGCGGCAGTCGATACGGTTAAACAGTTCCTTCCTGTCTCCGTTTAGCACAAAGAAACGATAGTCATAGGGCGAAGCCTCTCTCTTTTGTGCCTGCTCCTCATTGTGAAGTGCTATGCTTCGTCCATGCAGTCTATAATACTCTAATGCTCTTATAACTCGCTTCGTATTGCTTAGATCTATCTTACCGGCAGTCAGCGGATCGGTTTCCTTTAAGATGAGCGCCAGAGCCTCTTTGCCCTTGTTGTCGGCTATCTGCTGAAGCTCCCTGCGATAGGTATCATCATGCTCCGCTTCCTCAGTAAAATCTATATCATAGAGCAAGGCCTGTATATAAAAGCCTGTTCCTCCGCATAGTATCGGTATATGTCCTGCCTCATATATCCTAGTCAAGGCTTCCTTTGCAAGTTTTTGAAAGAGAACGGCATTAAAATCAGTATCCGGGTCAAGTACATCTATAAGGTAATGCGGCACTCCCTGCATTTCCTCCTTAGTCACCTTGGCTGTACCTATATCCATGCCGCGGTATACCTGCATGCTGTCTCCGGATATTATCTCTCCGCCTATCTCCTTAGCTAATCTTACGGCTGCAGCAGTTTTTCCCACGGCTGTAGGTCCTGCGATAATTATGAGTTTTTGTTTTTGTATTTGTTTTTGATTTTGTTTTTCCAATGATTTTTCTTAAATCTTTCGTTTGTCACATCTTACCGGAATGCGTCTTTACCCAGCTTTTTTTTCATTAAGATAAAGAACCTTGTCTAAAAAGCTCGTATTATACTCCTTTGTGCCTGTATATGCGTCATCCTGCGCTAGATATCTGTAAACTCAGATGTACTAGCTAACTATCCTCTTAAACAGCTTATCCAGGTCAGTTCGTGACCATTTGATAATTGTCGGCCTTCCGTGCGGGCAGGCATAAGGATTCTCAAGAGTCAGAAGCTTTGCTATAAGACCTCTCATCTCAGCTTCACTTATCTTCATATTGCCCTTGATTGCCGCCTTGCAGGACATGCTTGCTATCTTGTCATGTATAAGCTCTGAGTTAAGTCCTCTTGCCTCATCGAACAGAGAATCAATCAGACTCCTTAATACCTCCTCATCTGCAAGCTCCGGCAGATTGGACGGCACTCCGCGAACTATGTAATCCCTGTCTCCGGCGTATTCTATATCATAGCCAAGACTTATAAACTCATCTATAAACTTATCAAAGAGCACTGCCTCCTTAGCTCCGAGAGTCACCACTATCGGAGGGAATATCATCTGTGTCTCTACAGCATGAGCATGTATCAAGGCCATGAAGTTCTCGAAATTAACCTTTTCATGGGCAGCGTGCTGGTCTATGATATACATCTCGTCATTGTATTCGATAATCCAGTAGGTCTCAAAAACCTGTCCCACCATCTTAAAGTATGGCATGTTGTTCTTATTTATAAATACTTTGCCGCCATTTACTGCTTCTTTTTGTCGGCCTGCGGATGGAGGTAAGATTCCATTCAGTTTGTCCACGGATGATGAGGCGGCTTCATTCAACTGATTCCCACTTGATGATGCAGTTTGATATATATCGCCCTGTGCATCCGAATGCTCTTTCTGACTCCCTGCTCCGCATGCAAGGTCTTCGTGTTTGCATGCATCATCTGATCTTACGGCATCGTTAAACATAAATGTATCTGACACCTGTCTGCTAACGCTATTGCTGCTGATTAGACTATCCTTAAGTTCACGCATATTTGCGGCATTATCAAATTCGTGAGCAGTACCCGCGGGCATATCATTATTAAAGTCAGCTACGCCCTGACTTGCATCGCCTGATTTCACCGGTTCAGTACTGCCTGCGTATGTATCATCCTTCCGGCTGTTTTTTGCTATCTCCTCACTTATGCTTGATACATAGTCGTATTGACGATTCCTCTCAAAGGCTTCCGGCGCACGACCTGATGCTGAAGTCTGGCTCTGCTTTTTATCCTTTAAGAAGTATGCATTTCCCGCATCAACTATAAGCTCTGCATCATGCAGCACCTTAGTCAGTACGTCATAAACTGCATCATATATAAGCTTGTTCGAGGAGAAACGTACCTCCTGCTTTCTTGGATGCACATTGACATCAACGCCTTCAGGCGCAAGGTCTATGTGGAGTATGAGCATAGGATACTTATGCTGCATCATATAAGGCGCATATGCATCCTCTGCTGCCTTTCTCAATATATCAGACTGAATCCATCTGCCGTTTACAAAGAACACCTCATAATCCCGTCGGCTTCTTGCTATCACCGGACGTGCCGCATAGCCATGCACATGAATCAGGCCACTGTTGTCTTCCCTTTTTCCGTGTACTTCCGAGCATCCCTCATCGTGTCTTTCGGCAGCATCTGACAAATTGTAAATGCCTCTTCCTGAGTCCACCTCCAGCAAAGAAGCTGCGGCCTCTCTGCCGTATATCTGGTATATAACATCGCGGAGCTTGCCGTTGCCCGTGCTTGAGAAGGTATTCTTGCCGTCAACATTTAAGGAAAATGCTATGTCAGTATAGGCTAATGCCAGCTTTTCTACAGTATTCACGATATAGGCTGTCTCTGTCTGCGCTGACTTAAGGAACTGACGGCGTACAGGAACATTCATCAGAAAATTACGCACTATAAGCGTAGTTCCCTGCGGTACTCCTATCTCCTTAAAGCTGCGCTCAACTCCGCCCTCTATACGATACTGAGTACCGGTAAGCTCGTTGACATTTCTTGTGATAAGCTCAACCTCGGAGACTGCTGCAATCGAGGCCAAGGCCTCTCCTCTAAAGCCCATGCTGCGTATGTGCTCTATATCATCGGCCGTCTTAAGCTTAGAGGTTGCGTGGCGCAAAAATGCATTGCGCACATCTGCCTTCTCGATACCGCTTCCGTTGTCCGTAACGCGGATGAGAGTCAGTCCTCCGCCTCTTACCTCGATGCTTATCGTATCGGCCCCGGAGTCAATGGCATTATCCAAAAGCTCCTTGACCACACTCTCCGGCCGCTCCGCAACCTCACCGGCTGCTATCTTATCTATTGTTTCCTTACTTAGTATGTTGATCATTGTGTTGCTCGTTGCAGGGCAGGATTGCGGGAGCACGTTAGTGCGAAGCAATCCGTCACTTTTATTATATGTGGTACCTGCAAACACGCAGGCATAGTTGTTACTAAAAAGTATTGACGATGCGAAAGCCTTATCCCTTCAGCTTCGCCTGCATCTCGTTCAATGCAAAGAATGCCTCCATAGGTGTGAGATTAGTCATATCCATAGACTTTATACGGTTTAAGACCTCCTCATACTCGGATTTAAGCTTAGGTGCATTATTGGAGAAGGCTGCATTTACATTAGCATCATTTGCACCATACTCACCTTCTGTCTGCACTGCCTCTGTGCCATCTAAGGTCTCCTGCTGTTCTAAGAAGCCCGGTGCAGCAATATATGCCGCCTGGTTCGCTATATCAGAGCCTGCAAGCTTAGCTGCTATCTCCTCAGCCCGCTCAGTAACAGCCTTTGGAACTCCTGCAAGCCTTGCTACAGCAATACCATAGGACTTATCTGCGCCGCCCGGTATAATCTTGCGCAGGAAGATGAGATCTCCCTCGCTTTCCTTGACAGATATGCAATAGTTATTTACTCCCTTAAGCTTACCCTCAAGCTCTGTAAGCTCATGGTAATGCGTTGCAAATAAAGCCTTAGCTCCAAGTCTTTTCTTATCTGCTATATACTCAACAACCGCCCATGCAATTGAGAGTCCGTCATAGGTCGAGGTTCCTCGTCCTATCTCATCCAATATAAGCAGCGATTTGCTTGTCGCATTTCTGAGTATATTGGCAACCTCGGTCATCTCGACCATGAAGGTTGACTGTCCGCTTGCCAAATCATCCGAGGCTCCGACTCTGGTAAATATCCTGTCGCATATAGATATATCCGCACTCTTAGCCGGAACAAAGGAACCAATCTGAGCCATAAGCGTAATAAGTGCCGTCTGTCTCATGTAGGTTGACTTACCTGCCATGTTTGGTCCGGTAATAATGGCAATGCGGTTATTGTGATTATCAAGCTTCACATCATTTGCAATAAAAGCCCCGTCCTTAAGCATCAGCTCAACCACCGGATGGCGTCCCTCGTTAATCTCTATACGTCCCGTTTCATTAATCTTAGGGCAAACATAACGGTTGCGCATTGCAACACTTGAGAGCGAGCACAGCACATCGATGTAGGCAACTGCCTTGGCTGTACGCTGTATACGCGCAGCCTCCGCCGATATGCTCCTGCATACCTCCATAAAGACATCGTACTCTATGCTCTTAAGCTTCTCATCTGCACCTGATATCTCGGTTGAGAGCTCCTCTAAGCGCTCGGTCGTATATCTTTCTCCGGTAGTAAGAGTCTGCTTACGTATAAAGTAATCAGGAACCTGATCCTTAAAGCTGTTGGTAACCTCTATGCAGAAGCCAAAGTTCTTATTAAATTTAATCTTAAGGCTCTTGATGCCTGTCTTGCTGCGCTCTTCATTTTCAAGCTCAAGCAGCATTCTTCGTCCGTCGGTCTTGTAGCTGCGAAGCTTATCTACCTCATCATTATATCCGCTCTTAATGATTCCGCCGTCTCTGACTGACACAGGTGCCTCAGGATCAATTGCAGCCTCAAGCATAGAGCAAATGTCCGAAAGCGAATCCATATCAGCATCTATCGATTTAAGAAGCTCTCCCTCAAAGGTCTCGAGTATAGACTTGATATGAGGAAGCATGCTTATGGACTGCCTGAATGCATTGGCATCTATGGGATTTGCCCTTAAGGAGCTGAACCTTGACAAAAGTCTCTCAAGATCGTATACAGGTCTTAGGTATTCACTTATCTCCTCACGGTCTATAAATCTGTCATTGAGCTCTGCAATAGCCTGCTGCCTTGCCTCTATCGCTGCTTTGCTAAGGAGAGGCTGTGATACCATACGGCGCAAAAATCTTGAACCGAGGGCTGTCTTGGTCTTGTCTAAAACCCACAGCAGGGTGCCCTTCTTGTCCTTATCACGCATAGACTCTAAAAGCTCAAGATTACGCATGGTCGCTGTGTCTATGACCATATACTCGCTGGTCGAATAAAGCTTAAGCTCACTTATGTAATCTACAGTTGAAAACTGAGTATCATATATGTATTTGAGCACAGCACCTGCTGCTACTAAGCCCGCATGCAGGTCACTTAAACCAAGGCCGGCTGCATTTGCATGGAAATGCTCCTCAATCAGGTTTTTGGCTCTCTCGGGGTCGAAATAGTTCTCAGGGACCTTGCTCTCTCTTACCTCCCAGCGTTCGGTGATAAGCTTTAGATCCGCCTCTGATTCATGCATTGCCGCATTGCATATAAGCTCGGACGGCATGAAGCGGTTAATCTCGTCATAGAGCTCTCTTGGCTCAGCTACCTCAGTAACAAGATAATCGCCGGTGCTTACATCTACCACTGATATGCCGTAGTGCTCATCGACATAGGCCACACACATAAGGTAATTGTTCTTTTCCTCGTCAAGAGCCTCATTGGCACAGATTGTACCCGGAGTGATGACTCTTATAACCTCACGCTTAACCAGACCCTTGGCAGTCTTGGGATCCTCAACCTGCTCTCCTATTGCTACGCTGTAGCCCTTTCTCACAAGCTTGGTTATGTAATTGTCTGCAGCATGAAAAGGAACGCCGCACATAGGCGCACGCTCCTCTAATCCGCAGTCCTTGCCCGTAAGCACAAGATCAAGCTCCTCCGCTGCTGTCTTGGCGTCCTCAAAGAACATCTCATAGAAGTCGCCTATCCTGTAAAACAGTATGCAGTTCGGATACTCCTTCTTAGTTTCAAGATATTGCACCATCATTGGTGACATTTTCTCGGTGTTCATGCAATGATATTCCCCGTGAAATAGAATCTGTGATTCTCTGTAAGCTCAACCTCATGTATAGTGCCTATAAGCTCTCTTGTTCCCGGCACATGCACTGTTATGCCGTTTTCAAGCTTGCCTGTGATAAGCTTATCATCATATTCGCTTACTTCTTCAAACAGTGCCTTGGCCCTCATGCCGACCATCTTGTCAAGATTTTCATCCACTATGGCGTTTTGCAGCCTGAGCAGTCTGTCAAAGCGGTCCTTGACTGTCGCCTCATCTATCTGATCCGTATATCCTGCTGCCGGCGTTCCTTCTCGCTTTGAATATATAAATGTATATGCCGCGTCAAATCTTACCTGCCTTATAACATCAAGCGTCTCCTGGAAATCCTCCTCGGTCTCTCCGGGGAAGCCCACTATGATATCAGTGCTTAAGCTTATGTCAGGCATTGCTGCCTTAAGCTTAAGTGCTCTGTCAAGATAACGCTCCTTATCATAGTGGCGGTTCATGCGCTTAAGTATCGGTGTTGAGCCTGATTGAAGCGGCAGATGAAACTGTCTGCATATATGCTTGCCTTCGGCCATAACCTCTATAAGCTCATCAGACAGGTCCTTCGGGTGTGAAGTCATAAAGCGTACACGCTCTATACCGTTATCATCACACAGCCTGTCAACATTTTTAAGAAGCTCTGCAAAGCCTATGCCGCCCTTGTAGGAGTTAACATTTTGTCCGAGAAGCATTATCTCCTTAACTCCGTCTGCAGCTGCTTTATTTATCTCATCATATATTTCCTCAGGTGCACGGCTCTTCTCACGTCCTCTTACGTACGGAACTATGCAGTAGGAGCAGAAATTATTGCAGCCAAACATTATATTGATGCCCTGCTTAAACGGATACTTGCGCTTGCTCGGAAGCTGCTCAACTATATCAGAGGAATCCTTCCAAACCGATACAACCGGCTTACGATAGAGCTTCTCCATATCCTTAAGATTAGACTTACTCTCTCCATAGCGCATAAGCTTCTCTAATCTTGCCGCATCATCGGAGGAATCCTTAAGCACCTCATGTCCGTGAGAAAGCTCATCCGCAAGATAGCCTGAGCGCTTTCTCATAAGACTGAACATAAGCTCGGGAAATGTATAGAGATTATGAGTTCCGAATATTATGTCAACATAAGGATACTTCGCCTTGAGCTTATCTATCTCATCGGTTTCCTGCATCATGCAGCCGCAGACTGATATAATCATGTCCGGGTTAGCCTTCTTGGCACCTTTAAGTCTGCCGAGACGTCCATACAGATGCTCGTTGGCATTTTCCCTTACCGTACAGGTATTAAAGGCGACAAAATCCGCCTGCTGCTCATCATTTATTATCTCAAAGCCTATGTCCGACAGTATGCCCTCAAGCTTTTCCGAATCCCTTGCGTTCATCTGACAGCCAAAGGTTACAACGCAGGCCTTAAGCTTACTGTCAAGTCCCGCCGTGATACTGCGCAGTGTCTCTATAAAATACTGCTGTCTTGCAGGCTCCTCATCCGGTGCATTAATAAGCATCTCATCTGATATATTATGTAAAGTTTCTGATATCATTATTATTCCTATAAAACAACTATACTAAGGTATTTACAGGCACCACTTAATGAAAAGTGCGGCTTGCTGTGCTCTTACGCATCCTCGCAATCCCGCCTGTATTG
>CAVBGP010000029.1:0-19262 GCA_963595005.1 Acutalibacteraceae bacterium
CGTCTTTGCGTGTAAACACGCAGTCCGCATAGCCGTTTGGCAACACTTTTAAAGGAATTTACAGATGACTCTCATTTGGGACGACCAGATGAGAGTCATTTTTGATTCACAGACTACACACTGAGTCAGATTTGATACAGTTCTGATGCGTATATATTTCGTCATTTTTCATAATACTCCTTACATACTTAAGACAGCATTTTCATGTCTGTAAGGAGTAACACGAGGAGCAAAGATAACCAGATAAAAGCAGAAAATGAAAAAAATATAATCACAAGACTCGAAAATTGGCAAAAAAGCATTAACAAATTTAATTTGCCATTATTTGACATAGTGCAAAACGACGAATCAACAATGACTCACGCTTGATAAAAAAATATCAAAAACCTTTATTTTCAGCACTTTTATAACTGGCATGTTATTTGCTTAACAATTATCAGACAATGCAAACAAGTATTTGCTGATTAAGCATCTGGATTAGTCAGATTAAGGCTTAAAAGCTATCATCATTAAATGACAGCTGCGGGTTATGAAAGGAGTTAAGCTATATGAAACTGTTGGAGGGAATTAAGATTGTAGATTTTACTCAGGCTCATGCAGGTAGTCTTTGTACTATGATACTTGCAGACTTCGGTGCTGAGGTTATTAAGATAGAGCGTCCGGGAGTAGGAGATCTTGCAAGATACTGGGGACCGTTCAAAAATGAATCCAGTGGCTACTATGCATTTTTAAACAGAGGAAAGAATAGCATAGGGGTAGACGGAGCGACTGATGAGGGACGTGAGATATTATTTAAGCTTATCAAGAATGCCGATGTGGTTACTGAGAACTTCAAGTACGGCAGCATGGAGCGTATGGGTCTAAGCTATGACAAGATTAAGGAGATTAATCCGGATATTATATACGCCCAGCTTAACGGCTACGGACAGACAGGTCCTAAGAAAAATGATATAGGTCTCGATCTTCAGCTTCAGGCAGGAAGCGGCATGATGGACAGAACAGGTTTCCCTGATGGTGCTCCTACCAAGGGCGGTCCGGCACTCGGAGATCATATAAGCGGAACCTATATGGCTATATCGGTTGTACTCTCACTTATAGCAAGAAAGAAGTTCGGTATAGGACAGAAGGTTGATATTGCCATACTTGACTCTCTCTGCTCAATGCTTGAGGCAGCACCGGTTACATATTGCTTAAGAGGTGAGGTTCCGCCGAGAGTCGGTAATGCTTATCCTTCAATCTCTCCGTATGATACATTTAAAACAAATGACGGATACGTGGCAATCGGCATTTCCACAGACGGACAGTGGGTGAAGTTCTGTGATGCACTGCATATGGATGATCTTAAGGCTGACGAGAGATTCGCTACCAATGAATCGCGCGGAGATAACTATGATAAGGGCTTAAAGCAGAGCATAGAGGCGGTCACATCCAAGATGAGCAAGTTTGAGATTGAAAATATCTTAAGAGACGCAAGACTTGCATGCGGTGCTGTATATACTGTTTCGGAGGCTATGGCAACAGAGCAGATCAAGGACAGAGAGATGTTAGTCAAGGTATATGACGAGGGAATAGGAGAGGAAATACTTATCCCCGGTACTGTTATCAAGATGAGCGAGACTCCGGGTCACGCACAGTGCGGAGCTCCTAAGCTTGGCAGAGATACAGTAAAGTATCTTACAGCGCTTGGATACAGTGACGAGCAGATTAAGAAGCTTGCAGAAGATAAGATTATTGAGATTGCATAAGGAAAGGGAGAGTTTGAGATGAAAATATTGGAAGGTGTAAAGGTAGTTGATTTTACTCAGGCTTACAGCGGTCCGTTCTGCACATTGCAGCTCGCTGATTTCGGAGCAAGAGTTATTAAGATAGAGCGCAGAGGCTATGGAGATCAGGCTCGTGAGTGGACTCCGATTACTGAAAATGGACAGAGCGGTTATTTTGCAGCAATAAACAGAGGCAAGGAAAGCATTTCCCTTGATATTGCATCAGAGGAAGGCAAGGAGATTGCAAAGAAGCTCATCAAGGATGCAGATATAGTTGTAGAGAATTTCAAGGTTGGCACACTCGATAAGCTGGGACTCGGATATGAGGAGATTAAGAAGTTTAATCCTGAGGTAATATTTGCATCAATCACAGGCTATGGTCAGAACGGTCCTTGGGCTAAGCTTGCAGCCTATGACAATGTTATTCAGGCTATGTGCGGAATGATGGAGATGACAGGCTTCCCGGATGATGTTCCGACTAAGGTCGGACCGGCAATCGGTGATAACTTTACCGGACTTTATGCAGCACTAGGTATAGTTTTGGCATATTATAATAAGCTCAATACCGGCAAAGGACAGCGTATAGATGTTGCTATGAATGATGCTCTCTTCAGCATGCTTGAGGGACCGATACTTACCAAGACACTGCTTAATGAAGAACAGACCCGCTGCGGAAATACTGACCCTACACTTTGCCCATATGATGTATATCCTTGTAAGGATGGATATTTTTCAGCAGGACTTGCAGCAGGAAGTGCTAAGGAATGGGAGAGATTCTGCAATGCTATGGGTATGCCGGAGCTCTTAAAGGATGAGAGATTTGCAACAAATGATTTAAGACTTAAGAACTATGATATAGTCACACCTATAATTAAGGATTATATGAAGGATAAGACTAAGACTGAGCTGACCGAGACATTTAACGCATACAAGATTCCATGCTCACCTGTCAATACCATACCGGAGCTTATGAACAGTCCGCAGCTTAAGGCCCGCAATATGCTTGTTCCTATCCATGATGAGGGCATAGGCGACTATATTGCAACAGCTAATCCTATGTTCTTAAGCGAGACTCCTGCAGTTATCAAGGACGGAGCTCCTATGATGGGCAGAGATACCGACAAGATACTTAAGGAATTAGGATATACGGCAGAGGATATTGTAAGGTTCAGAGAAGCTGAAGCTGTATAAGTATAGGCAAGGCGTATCTATATTAGTGACTTAAGAAGAGATACGGACGGACTTAGGAATGGGGAATAATCAAGCTGTTAGCTTAAAAGCTGATATGTGCTTTGGATACAGCGCGTTGATAGTCTTAACAAAGTGCATAATCAGGTACCTGACAGCTTGAGTCAAACCTTAAGAGGGGTTATTTATGGATAGAAAACGTTTGTCAGATAAATATGAAGTCGGGCTGATGATGGCGAGCCTGATTATAGTTGGAATAATGGTTCTGGGACTTACGATATTCCCGGAGCAGGGCGTTGAGGTATCACATGCAATTATGAATCTGCTTACACATACCTTCGGCTCTGTAATGCAGTTTATAGCTGTTATTGTTTTTGGCTTCCTCCTGTTCCTCGCATTTTCCAAATACGGCAATATACGCTTTGGCAATTCGAAGCCTGAATATCCGCTTATATCATGGGTTGCAATGATGTTCTTCTGCGGAAATGGCGCAGGAACAGTATACTGGGCTTTCCTTGAGTGGGGATATCACTTTAATTATGCACCGTCATTGCATGGAGCAGAGGCTATAAGTGAAGCCTATAACTACGAGCAGTCACTGGCATATTGCTTCTACGACTGGGGACCGGTAGCCTGGGCTATGCTCTGTGTCTTTGTTATCCCGTTTGCTTATCATTATTATATTAAACAAAAGGATGAGCTCAAATTCAGTGCACTTTGTCAATACACTGTCGGAGAAAAGGCCACCAAGGGCTTATTTGGCAAGATAGTTGATTTCCTATTTATCTTCTCAGCTATAGGCTCCGTTGCTATCACAGCCGGAACAGCAGGCTCAACTATAGCAGCAACCATAGCAGACCTGATAGGCATCAACAATTCCTTCGGACTAACTGTAGGCGTATTGCTCGGAGTAACGATTATCTATACCTTAACATCAATGTCCGGAGCAGCTAAGGGTATGAAGAAGATATCTGATGCAAATGTATATGCATGTGTGGCTTTGCTTCTATTCATTTTCATAGTAGGAAACAGCAGCTTTATACTTGATATGATTGTAAATGCGCTTGGCATACTCGGAAGTGATTTCCTGCGTATGACTACCTGGACAGATCCTATCGGAAAGTCAGGCTTCCCACAGGATATGACCGTATTCTATCTGATATATTGGTTTGTGTTTGGACCGTTTACCGGACTTTTTGTAGCCAAGATATCAAGAGGACGTAAGCTTAAGGAGATTATCGCCAACATGCTTATATCGGGCTCGGCAGGACTGG
Source organism: Acutalibacteraceae bacterium (assembly GCA_963595005.1). Taxonomy (GTDB): domain Bacteria; phylum Bacillota; class Clostridia; order Lachnospirales; family Lachnospiraceae; genus Avilachnospira. The sequence continues at coordinate 4,226 of CAVBGP010000029.1, forward strand.
TATTCTTCTTCGGCATCATGGGCGGCTATCAGATAGATCTGCGTATCAAGGGTCTGCTTGATATACCGGGCATGCTGTCAAGCGGTCTCTCTGAAAATATCGCTCTTGAGACCTTACATACACTGCCGTTATCTAAGATTGCTATATGTGTATATCTCTTTGTTATAGTATTGTTCCTTGCAACAACCATGGATGCAATATCACAGACTCTCTCAAGCACAATTGCAAAGCAGCTTGACGAGCATGGTGAAGCACCCAAGGGACTTAAGTTTGCATGGTGCATGATACTTTGCGCACTGCCTATAGCAATCTACTGGATAGGTACTGACATCAATACCATTAAGTCAATAGTTCTGCTTACAGGCTTCCCGCTGGTTGTTGTTCTTGCCATTATCTATAAGGGTATCCTTAGGGAAATGAATAAGGACTTCGGAAAGATGACCCGTGAGGAGATAATAGAAAGATGTCGGATAACGGACGATGGCAAGTGAAAACAGAGAAAAGATTTAATAACTATAGTAACCAAGGGCACCTGCTAATCAGCAGGTGCCCGTCTTACGCTGTAAGTGCTGCGGGAACATGTTGACGCATTGTAATGAATGCTTAAAGAACAAAAATGTCCCGCCGCACAGGAAGCTTGCGAATATGACAGGGAATCCATATAATAAAAATAACAACGAGCTAAACAAAAAACGAAACGAGCTTTTTAGGATAAGGGACAATATGGCACTGCTTAAGAACTTTGACTTAAATGAATTCAGAGAACTTATAGATAATGTTTATGACGAAATCTGCATATGGGATGCAAGCTGGCATCTGATATATGCTAATAAGGTTTTGTACAGACATTATAATATCAAACCGGACGAGCTGCTGGGTAAGACTGTAGAAGAGCTTTCTCTTAAGCGCAAGCTATGGTATCCGACCTGCGTGCCGGAGACATTTACAGAAAAAAAGCCCTTTATCCAGAGACAGAGAACGATAACAGGCATAGACATAACTACCATATCTGTGCCTGTTTTTGACGACAATGACAATGTCAAATATATAGTTCAAAGCGTGCGCGAGGGAGAAAAGGAACTTAATAAGGAGCTTACACCGATTAAGCCTCAGGGCGATGAGGATGAGACGCATGAACGTCGGGTTATCTATAAGAGCCGAGAGATGAAGAATACCATAGAGTACGCCGAAACTATAGCAAAGACCGATGCTCCCATATTGATTTTGGGAGAGACAGGAACAGGAAAGAGCTATATTGCAAAATACATCCATGAGCACAGCAGCAGGAGAGAGAAGCCATTTGTAGTGGTAAATATGGCAAGCTTGAGTCCTTCGGTTATAGAGTCGGAGCTTTTTGGATACAAGCGAGGAGCATTTACAGGAGCTGACAGCAAGGGCAAGAAGGGACTGTTCGAGGCTGCAAATGGTGGCACGCTGTTTCTTGACGAGATGGGAGATTTTCCGTATGAGCTTCAATCTAAGCTGTTAAATGTCATTCAGGAGGAGGAATTTATACCTGTAGGCGGAACAGAGACAGTTAAGCTTAATGTAAGGCTCATCTGTGCTACTAACTGCGACCTGGTCAAGATGATTGAAGCAGGCAAATTCCGCCGCGACCTGTATCACCGCATCAACATGCTTGAGATAACCATACCGCCGCTTAGACACAGGAGAGATGATATAACGGTACTTACAGAGTATTTTCTGGAGATGTTTAATCGTAAGTATGACAAGCATGTAAGGCTTTCTGACAGCGTCAAGGATATATTCATGAAATATAGCTGGACCGGCAATGTCAGAGAACTGTCTAATGTTGTCGAGCGAGGCGTTATTACATCGGAGCATGAGGTTATGGATAACAGCAGGCTTCCTGACAGCTTCTTCTCCATGGATAATATCAAGAGCTCCGGCGAATGTGTGTTTGAGAGAATGAGCTACGATGCTGTTATGGAGGAATATGAGGGCAGAATAATACGTAAGGCCTACGAAATGTATCCGAGCAGCCGCAAGATGGCAGAAGCACTTAAGCTAAGCCAGTCAACCGCAAACCGACTAATCAGGAAGTATATAGAGAAGGCGGAGGTATAAGTCTTTGACTGCAGGAAAAACAGATGTGCGCTTTTTTGCTGTACTCCCACCACATCTTTTCTTTAACGTGCTAAAGAATCCCTATTGACATTACATAAATATTGCGATATTATAACGATACTTTTACAAGTTAAAGCGTTGCATAATCAATGCGCTTAAGCACAGATATTCTTAAGCTTAAGATATCGGGAGGAGAGAACATTATGAAACTTTACAAGAAGATTTTGGCACTTGGTCTTACAGCCGCTATGCTTGGTCTCACAGCCTGCTCATCATCAACAGCAGAGACAACAGCCGCAGCAGATGAGACAGAAGCAGAAGCTACAGAGGCTGCAGCCGAGACTGAGGCAGCAGCAACAGAGGACGGCAAGGTTTATACCATAGGTATCTGCCAGCTGGTACAGCATCCTGCACTTGACAATGCAACTCAAGGCTTCAAGGATGCACTTACTGAGGCACTTGGTGCAGACAATGTAGTATTTGATGAGCAGAACGCTAACGGCGATGCTGCTACAGCTACAACCATCTGCTCTAACCTTGTATCAGAGAATGTTGACCTTATCATGGCTAATGCAACAGCAGCTCTTCAGGCAGCAGCTTCAGCAACAGGCGATATTCCGATACTTGGTACATCTATCACAGACTACGGCGTAGCTCTTGATATATCTGATTTTAACGGTGTTATCGGAGGCAATATCTCAGGTACCTCAGATTGTGCCCCGCTTGAGACTCAGGCTCAGATGATGCTTGACCTCTTCCCGGATGCTAATACCTTCGGTATACTCTACTGCTCAGCAGAGCCTAACTCAAAGTTCCAGTCTGATGCAGTTCAGAAGGTACTTGAGGATGCAGGCAAGACAGTAAGCATCTATACATTCTCAGATTCTAATGATCTTGCATCTGTTACTCAGGAGGCTTGTGCTAATGTAGACGCTATCTACATTCCTACAGATAACACTGCAGCTTCTTATACAGAGACCATCAACAACGTAGCTCAGCCTGCAGGCATTCCGATATTTGCAGGTGAGGAAGGCATCATGAGCGGATGCGGAGTTGCTACACTGTCAATCAGCTACTACAATATCGGTAAGGTTACCGGTGAGATGGCAGCAGAGATACTTAAGGACGGTGCTGATATCTCAACTATGGAGGTTCGTTACGACAATGAGCCGGTTAAGGAGTACAATCCTACTCTTGCTGAGGCACTTGGCGTTACAATTCCTGACGACTACATCGATTACACAACAAAGTAATTGCTTAGACAGATTCATAGCGCTTACTGCATCAGAAATGCGGCATCAAGCGTAAAGAGCTTGAAAAAAAGCTTTGAATAAAGAATTAATCAATATATGAGGTGTCTGCAGTACAGACACCTCTATATGTGTGTTAAACGGCATTTACTGCAAGGAGGAACAAATGGCAGCTTATTTCAGCGCATTAAGTCTTGCCGGACTTATCAGCAGACTCCCGGCGTGCGTAGCGCAGGGACTAATATGGGGCATCATGGCAATCGGTGTCTTCGTTACATTCAGATTACTGGATATAGCCGATATGTCTGTAGACGGAACCTTTTCTACAGGCGGAGCAGTAGCGGTAATGCTTATTGTAGGCGGTGTGAATCCGTGGGCAGCAGTACTTGTTGCTGCTGTATGCGGTCTGGCAGTGGGCTGCGTAACAGGCATACTTCACACTAAGTTTGGCATACCGGCCATCCTTGCAGGTATATTGTCACAGTACTCATTATATTCAATTAACCTTGCAATTATGAATTTTAAGGCCAATCAGGCGGTAAGCGTTGATAAATTCTACTTGATAGTATCATCCAGATTTATCACACCTGCAATAATAGTAGGCTTGATATTTGTAATTGTGATAATAGCGGTGCTGTACTGGTTCTTTGGTACAGAGACAGGCTCTGCCTTGAGAGCTACAGGCTGCAATCCGACCATGGCTAAGGCACAGGGTATTAATATCAACACCATGAAGATACTGGGTCTTGCTATCTCCAACGGACTTGTTGCAATTGCAGGAGCCTTATCTGCACAGTATTCAGGCTTTGCCGATGTCAATTCAGGACGAGGCTCTATCGTTATAGGTCTTGCTGCAGTCATAATCGGAGAGGTTATTGCAGATGCAGTATTTGGCAAGAAGCTTAATTTCGGAGTGAAGCTTGGATTTATAGTTGTAGGCGGTATCGTTTACTATGTAGTCTACACCATTGTTTTGTGGCTCAAGCTTGATCCTAACCTCATGAAGCTATTTACAGCAATTATAGTTGCAGTATTCCTTGCCGTACCTTATCTCAAGGGACAGGCTAAGAATTCATTTATGAGAGCAGGAAAGAATTCAACAGCAGGGGGTGCAAGATAATGTTAGAGCTTAATAATGTCTGCAAGACCTTTAATCCCGGAACCATTAACGAGAAGGTTGCACTTCGCGGCGTCAATCTTAAGCTTGATGAGGGTGATTTTGTAACAGTTATAGGCGGCAACGGAGCAGGTAAGTCAACCATGCTCAATGCTATAGCTGGAGTATGGCCTGTGGATGCCGGTTCCATAACCATTGATAATGTAAATGTTACCGGACTTCCGGATTTTAAGCGTGCCAAGCTTATAGGACGTGTATTTCAGGATCCTATGACAGGCACTGCTGCTACAATGCAGATTGACGAGAATCTGGCGCTTGCTAACCGCAGAGGAATTAGGCGCGGATTAAAGTGGGGCGTAAGCGCTAAGGAACGCGAAGAGTTTAAGGAACGTCTCAAGATACTTAACTTAGGACTTGAGAACAGACTTACGGCTAAGGTAGGACTGCTTTCCGGAGGACAGCGACAGGCACTCACACTGCTTATGGCTACACTTCAGAGACCTAAGATATTGCTGCTGGATGAGCATACAGCAGCACTCGATCCTAAAACTGCAGAGAAGGTGCTTGATGCAACTGAGACCATAATCAATTCACAGAAGCTGACAGCTCTTATGGTTACTCATAACATGAAGGATGCCATAGCACACGGCAACCGTCTGATAATGATGAATGAGGGACATGTCGTGCTTGATATCAAGGGTGAAGATAAGAAGAAGCTTACAGTTGAGGATCTGCTTCATCAGTTTGAGAAGGTTTCAGGTCAGCAATTTGCAAGTGATAAGGCTTTGCTCGGCTGATGATATACAGATATTTAAGCATTTGACATTATCATCTTATATTCTGGAAATGTAACAGAAGAGTAAAGCTGTATACAGCAATAGTTGTTTCATTTGTAATTAAAGTATTGCAGAAAGTGATTTCTGATTCACAGAATATAACCTCCCGGTCACCGGTGTGAAAACCGATGTACGGGAGGTTATTTATGTCAGGAATTGTTTTGAAGTATTTCTTTAATGTCGTTTATATCAGATTAGTGAACTGATAGTTAGAGATAAGCTAAAAGGCAGTAGTGAAGCTTACTTAGCTCTGCTCGGTAATAGAGTCCTTAACATGTATGTCCATGCTGCCTGAACGAAAGCCCTCCAGGTCAAGTGCTATATAGTCATAGCCAAGCTCTTTAAGGTAAGCAACAAGCTCATCCCTTATACTAAGGAGCTTATCAAATGAATCAAGATCTATCTCTATCCTCGCAGTTTTGTCATATATCCTAAGCCTAACATTATAAAAGCCCTTAGCTCTTATCCATTCCTCGCCAAGCTCTGCCTTATGCATATCTTCAATAGTGAGACGAGTGTTATACGGGAATCTGGTAGCCATGCACGGAGCAGACGGACGTGAGGCTACGGATATGCCGTATTCAGCTGCCATACGTCTGATTTCAGCCTTTGTGAGAGTGAATTTTGCAAGCGGGCTGATGATACCAAGCTCTCTGAGCGCACGGATACCGGGACGATATACATGCAGATCATCTTCATTGGTGCCGTCCATCACGGCAGGCGCACCAAGCTCCTTGGCCTTAGCCTGAAGCTTAGTAAACAGGCACTTCTTACATAGGTAGCAGCGGTCAACCGGATTATCAGTTATACCGGCCTCCTCCATCTCGTTAAGCTTAACCACGATATGCTCTGCACCCATCTCTGATGCAACACGCTCAGTTATGACTAGGTCATTCATAGGATGAAGCTCGGTGTGAACAGTAACAGCATATACATGGCTTCCTGTCTTGCCTGCGGCATCACAACATAGCTTGAGCAGCAGACTGCTGTCTACGCCTCCTGAAAATGCCAATGCAATGTTGTTCTTAGCTAATTCATCAATATATGCTAAAAGTGTTTCTTTCTTTTCTTCGTAATTCATGATCATACTTCCGTTCATCAAATTTGTTACGGAACAGTTTAGCAAATATTCTATGTAAAATCGACTTTTGTGCCATTTTATTTTTCTATAGCGAGACGGGATTGAAATTTATAAGCTTGAATAACCAAGTTCACAGTATACTCAACTTTGTATCCATACCACAAAAACATAGAATGTTAAAATTTAAACATTTAACTTATAGATGCATTTTGATATAATACCAAAGATTGACTTAACTGATCACAGCAAGATTTCATCTTGTCTAAAGCCTGATGCCGATTCGCAGAGAATCAGCAAAATCAGCTTTGGAAAGCTAAAAAAAGTGCAGCTTGTGAACAGCAGCAATAGAAGTGTACTAACGGAGGTAATTACTGTGATAATCGCAGAAACAATAAATGAAGTAAGAGCTTATGTAAATGAACAAAAGCGTAAGGGACTGACCGTGGGACTTGTTCCAACCATGGGCTATCTGCATGAGGGTCATGCAAGTTTGGTAAGAGAATCAGCTAAGCTTTGCGATTGCACTGTTGCTTCAGTTTTCCTTAATCCTACTCAGTTCGCACCAAATGAGGATCTTGCAAAATATCCGAGAGACTTTGAACGTGACTGCAAGCTGCTTGAGGAAAACGGCTGTGACCTTGTGTTTCATCCAAGTGTGTCAGAGATGTATCCTGATGGCTGGGCAACCTATGTAGAGATACAGTCAGAAATGCCGCACCAGCTTTGCGGAAAAACAAGACCGACTCATTTCAGGGGAGTTTGTACTGTGGTAAATAAGCTGTTTAATATAGTAACACCTGACAAGGCATTTTTCGGACAAAAGGATGCACAGCAGCTTGCAGTAATCAAGCAGATGGTTAGAGATATGTCTATGGCAGTGGAGGTTATAGGCTGTCCGATAGTGCGTGAAGCAGACGGACTTGCAATGTCTTCACGCAATACCTATCTTGGTTCTGATGAGAGAAGGGCAGCAGCTGTTTTGTCACAGGCACTTGCAGCAGGCAGAAGACTCTATGAAGAAGGCTGTACAGATACGGATAAAATTGTCTCCGAGGTGACTAGGATTATAGAGATAGAGCCGCTTGCTAAAATTGATTATGTATCAGCAGTTGACAATGTAAGCATGATGCCGGTTGCTAAGGTAACAAAGCCTACGCTCCTTGCATTGGCTGTATATGTAGGAAGTACGAGACTTATTGACAATACTGTTATCGGAGATGCTGTTTAACGGAGGTTTTGATAATGGACAGAAAGCTTAGAGCTAAGGAATTACATGAAAATGGCTGCAATTGTGCACAGGCAGTATTGCTGACCTTTGCAGATAAGGTTGATGTAGACGAGGAAACACTGCACAGAATCTCAGAGGGCTTTGGTGCAGGCATGGGCACCATGAACGGCACATGCGGAGCACTGTCAGGAGCTGTGATGCTTGCAGGACTTATAAACAGCGATGCAGACCTGGCGCATCCCTCCTCAAAGGCGACAACCTACGGCTACGACAGAAAGCTGTATCTTGCATTTACTGAGCGTACAGGCGGAGCATCAATCTGCCGTGACTTAAAGGGCGTAGATACAGGCAAGGTACTGTGTTCATGTCCTGACTGCATAAGCGCAGCGGTTGATGCTGTCACAGAAGTCTTTTTCGCGGGAAATGAAGACTAAGCATTAGTACATATAAGAGACCTGATATAGAAGAACCGAATAATATATCAAAATTGTAATGTAAAGATAAAGCGTGGATAATATCATTTTGATACATACCGCGCTTATATAAGATAGTAAATCAGAGTAGTATATGAGAAAAAACATTAATAACAAATTCAAGCTGCATGCTGCAATCGCAGCATGCTTATTAGGCTGTGCTGTGCTTGCAGGCTGTGCTGCAAAGGACAACAATAATGCAAATGCTTCAGACAGCACCTCAAATACAGAGGCAGGATCAGGCATAGACACGAATGCAAATGCAGAGGAGGCGGCTTCTGAAGGCAGCAATGACCAGGTGCTTATCTATGGCTCTAATGATTATACACGCATCAATCCTGCTATGGATGAGCATGCTGAGATAGCAAAGCTTATATTTGACGGACTTATGCGTAATGACGAGGATAATAAGGTTGTAGCCGGTCTTGCTGAAAGCTACGATTATGACGAAGCAAGCTATACCTACACCTTTCATCTGAGAGATGGAGTCAGATGGCATGATGGTGAGCCATTTACCGCCGAGGATGTCAAATTTACTATAGAGGCGATTATGGATCCTGCCAATCTCTCTGAAAATGCTCCTGATTTTGAGGAGATTGAGGAGATAAATGTCGAAGACGAACATACGATTAGCTTTAAGTTAAGCGCACCGGATGCAGCATTTACACAATATATGACTATGGCTATAATGCCGAAGCACTGCCTTCTGGGAGAGGACATGCAGGAATCGGACTTCTTCAGAAATCCGATAGGCACAGGTGCATACAAGCTTCAGTCATGGGATGACGGACAGTCTATAGTGCTCGTTAAAAATGATGATTATTACCGTGGTGCGGCCAATATCGGAACCATCATATTTAAGATAATACCGGATGACAATGCTCAGGCTATACAGTTAAAGTCCGGCGAGATTGACTTAGCTCTTCTGGATCCTAAAAACGCAGCTTCATTTAATAATGATGACAGCTTCAAGGTCTATGATATGACGACGTCTGATTACAGGGGCATACTTTTTAACTTTGCCAATGATTATTGGGCTGAAAACCGTGACCTGATACCTGCTGTATGCTATGCCATAGACAAACAGGCAATTGTAGACACCGTGCTCTTAGGTCAGGGCATGACAGCTTACGGACCTCTGCAGAGAAACGAATATAATAATGAAAATGTCGAGCATTACGACTATAACCCTGACAAGGCAAAATCCATACTCGAGGAAGTCGGCTGCACATTGAACTCAAACGGGTATTATGAGCGAAACGGCAAGGAGATAGGCTTTACCATAAGTGTAATGAGCGGAGAACAGGACAGACTTGATATCGCTCAGGCAGCAGCACAGCAGCTAAGAGAGGTGGGCATCAATGTTAATGTTGATGTGCCTATGGTTATGGATTGGAACGGGCAGGAAGCTGCAATTATCGGATGGGGCAGTCCGTTTGATGCTGATGACCATACCTACAAGGTGTTTGGTACAGACAAGGGTGCCAATTATTCGGCTTATTCTAATGCTGAGGTCGATAAATGGCTTAAGGCGGCAAGAGAGAGCCTGGATCCTGAGGTAAGACGTGAGGCTTATGCCAAGTTCCAGGAAGCATTGGCAGCTGATCCGGCATATGCATTTATATGCTATATTGATGCTGATTATGTGGCAAGCAGAAAGGTACATGGTATCAATGAGGATATGGTGCTCGGACATCACGGAGTAGGCATATTCAATAATATTATCGATTGGACGATAGAGTAAACCCCTATGCCTGCGGATTTGCAGGCACTGCATATAAAGCGGAATAGCAAACATAGCAGTAACAAACACAGATGCAATAAAAACGAAGGAATAGGAAGCTTGGATATGGGTGATATTCTTAGTGTAAAAAATCTGTCTCTGAGCTTCTATACGCCTCACGGGGAAATTGAGGCGGTAAAGGATGTGAGCTTCAGGCTTGGAAGAGGAGAGATACTTGGGATAGTCGGAGAGTCCGGCTGCGGCAAGAGTATACTGTGTAAGAGCATTACAAAGCTGATTCCGCCTATAGCTAAAATCAAGGCTGGGCATATAGTGGCTGACGGTGTTGATATCACAGCTTACAGCGAGCGTGACATGAGCAGGCTTCGCGGCAGCTTCTTTGCCTATGTCTTCCAAAATCCTATGACTGCACTTAATCCTACGCTTACTGTCGGAGCTCAGATTGAAGAGGCAATCAAGCTGCATGATGCTAGACTAAAGGAAAGCTGCAATACTACAGAATTCGGTGGCAAGGCTCTGAAATTAAGCGAGAAATATGAATACGGCAGCATAATATCTGAAGATGCGAGTTGTGCCGAGGGCTTAGCAGCGCTAAAAATGGTAAGGCCAGAGTCAGATATCAGGGAGAGAACGATAAAGCTACTGGAGCTTGTCGGAATAGAACAGGCTGATAGGCGTATTGACATGTATCCGCATGAATTTTCAGGCGGCATGAGGCAGAGAGCTGTGATAGCCATGGCGCTTGCAGCAGAGCCTAAGGTGATATTTGCAGATGAGCCTACAACTGCGCTTGATGAAAATATAGGCGAGCAGATACTTGAGGTATTTAATCAGATAAGGAAACGCTTTGGCACAAGTATAGTATTTGTATCTCATGACATAGCTGCAGTAAGAAGGATAGCTGACCATATTGCAGTTATGTATGACGGGAGTATAGTGGAAACCGGCAGTACTGAAGAGATATTTGAAGAGCCTAAGCATCCGTATACGAGGACCTTGCTTGATGCAAGAAGGATATATACGGGAGAAGCCAGCTGTAAGTTCGAACAGCTTTCATCAGATGATACAAAAGCGAGCAGCAGAATCAATACCGGGGTATATGATGAAGCACTGGTAATGAAGACAGGCTTTGATGATGTACAGCTTAAGCCTAAGGAGTCAGAAGCAGCATGCGAGGATAAGTTTAATCAGGATAGTAACATACTGCATATAGAGAGGCTTAGCTTTAGATATCATGATCGAAGCAAAAGTCGTATAAAGGCGCTGCGAGATATTTCCATGGATATAAGAAAAGGCGAGATATTTGGCATTATAGGTGCCTCGGGCTCCGGTAAATCGACTCTTGCAGGCTGTATCATGAATATACATAAGCCTGACAGCGGACGGATATTATATAAGGGCATAGATATCTGGAACAGGCAGGAGCAACGGAAAAACAAGATGCTTTTGCAGCAGTCAAGACAGCTTATATTTCAGGATTCGGATTCTTCGCTTAATCCGAGAATGAGGATAGCTGATATAATTGCAGAGCCAAGGAGGCTTGCACATATACCAATCAGCCGTGACGACATATTAAATCTGATGCAGTCAGTAGGCTTAGGCCATGAATATGCTGATAAGTATCCTTCGGAGCTTTCAGGCGGGCAGAGACAGAGAGCAGCGATTGCAAGAGCAGTCTCAATCAGCCCTGAGCTTATCATAGCAGATGAGGCCTTGGCATCATTGGATGCACCGATTCAGTCGCAGATAGTAGGTCTGTTTAAGCAGATGCAGAGGGAATACGGCTTCACGCTCATATTCATTTCCCATGACATGGAGATGGTCAGATACTTATGTGACAGGGCGGCAGTTATTGAGCACGGTGAGCTGGTAAGGGTTGAGAACTTTATAAATCGAGAATCATACAGTAATCAGACAGTTTAATCATCAGCTGCATAACATTTAATCTGGTGGAGTAAACACCCATGCCTGCGTTTTCGCAGGCACCACATATAATAAAAGTGACGGACTGCTTCGCACTAACGTGCCATCCGTCAACACTTTTATCATAAAAGTACGTATGAGAGCAAAAAGCATAGCAAAGAGCATATTGGCATTTGTGATGAGCATAATTATACTTACGCTCATCGTTTTTTGTGTATCCAGACTTGCACCGGGAGATCCGCTTGTGGCGTATTTTGGTGACAGGGCGGAAAAGCTGACTCAGGCAGAGCGTGCTGCTGCTATAGCGAGACTTGGACTTGACCAGCCTGTATATGTACAGTTTATAGATTGGGTGAGGTCTGCTTTAAGAGGCGATTTTGGCATATCATATAAGTACAAAACGGATGTACTTAAGCTGATTGAGGGACGTATCGGCAATACGCTGCTGCTTGGAGGTATAGGTTATCTGATAATATTTGCAGGCTCATTTATACTAGGCACCTTCTGTGCCTGGCATGAGGATAAGGCAGCTGATAAGCTTATATGCAGGATAGGAACAATTTTTAACTGCATACCGGAATTTTGGATGTCATTGCTGCTTATCCTGATATTTGCCGTAAGGCTCAAGGTGCTGCCAAGCTCAGGGGCATATACGGTAGGGGGAGACGGATCTGTCTTAGATAGATTAAGACATCTGGTGCTGCCGCTTGGTGCAGTGGTGATAGGTCATCTGTGGTATTATGCATATATGGTAAGAAACAGGCTTGCAGAGGAGCTGAGGGCTGAGTATGTGCTTGCTGCAAGGGCAAAGGGACTCACTAAGTCACAGATAATATTAAGACACTGCATGAGAAATGTTGTCCCTTCATACTTAAGTATCATGGCAGTTGCTCTTCCGCATATACTTGGAGGCAGCTACATAATTGAGACTGTGTTTTCATATCCCGGTGTCGGCACGCTGCTCTATGAGAGTGCAAGATATAAGGATTACAATACACTGATGGTACTGTGTATAATGACGGGAATCATGGTTATTGTATGCAGCAAGGCGGCTGAACTTATAAATATGGCTATAGACCCGAGGCTTAAGGGCAGTACAAAGTCGATAGACAGCGGGGAGACAGACAGCCTATGAAGAGCCGGTTTAAAAAAAGTCATGGCAGCTGTGTATATTTGCATGATGAGAGCAGCAATAATGCTGCATCGAACAAGACAAACAGCAGGAATAATAAGTCTAGGGGATATAAACACAAAGATAAAATTAATCATAAACGTCCGGTTATCTCAGTAATAGTGCTTGCAGTAATTGTACTCGGATGCATTTGCAGTGGGATAATAGCATCGAAGGATCCCAGATACATGGATTTTGTCAATGCGAGCCATGCGCCATGCAGGGAGTTTCTCTTTGGTACGGACACTATGGGCAGAGACATATGGTCGGGGATATGGAATGGCGGCAGACTGTCACTTACGATAGGCGTGCTGTCTGCAGCAGCTGCGACGCTTATCGCACTTATTATAGGAACGCTTAGTGCAGTTTCATCTGATGGAGTTGATGCTGTAATTATGCGTTTTACGGATATAATGATAAGCATTCCGTCACTGCCGCTTGTGATATTGCTGCAGGCGGTTTTGGGAGATGCCAATGTTATAAGCCTTTCGCTGGTTATAGGCATTACCGGCTGGATGAATATGGCTAAGGTCGTGAGAACCGAGGTGAGACAGCTTAGAAATGCTGAGTATGTGATTGCAGCAAAGAGCATGGGAGGCGGGTTCTGGTATATATTGCGGCAGCATCTTGCACCTAATCTGGTGCCGTCACTTATGTTTATGTCAGTTATGACCATACGCAGTGCTATAGCCAGCGAATCTACGCTTAGCTTTATGGGCATAGGACTTCCGACAGAGGTCATATCCTGGGGCAGCATGCTGTCGCTTTCTGAAAAGGCCATGCTGACCGATGCATGGTGGATAATTGTTATACCTGGCCTGTTCCTTGCAGTAACCATAGCCTGCATAACTGAGCTTGCCAATGCATATAGGAGAAGTCTAAGCCACAGGCATTCTAATGTGGTGTAGCATTAGAATGCCAAAAAGCATTTATATTTTTAGACAGAAAATCCATGCTGTTGAGCCACATCCAATAATTAATTCTCAAGCACATATTTATCGAAAAGAGGGAGAGTAAAATACACGTATCCTCTTATCTCGCCGGTTATGATACCCTTCTTGATAAGACGCTTGCGATATGGATTAAACTCGTTGGTCTCCATACCAAGATAATCCCTGATATCCTTTATCTTATTACCCTCAACAGTAGCAATGGCAAGAGTTACCTTGCGATCCTTAGGTGATAGCTCTGACCATATCTTGTCGTATACAAATTCAGCTAAATATTGTTCATATTCTTCTAATACCGAATGATAATCGCCTTCGTTTTTCCATGTAAGGTAGCCTAGAACCTGGAATGCAAAAGGATAGCCTTTAGTAAGCTCTGCCATTTCGGTAGCTTTATCTGCGGAGATCTTAAAGAGTTTCTTATACTTTGAGATTATTGCTCCCTTATTTAATGGCTTAAGCTGTATTTTGGGAGCTCTATATAAAAATGTTAGGCTCTTTTCGTCTTGTAATTCCTCTATATTTTCGTATAATCCGGTTCCAAGTAAAAACACGGGCAGATCTTGTCTTACAAATATCTGAAATGAGCTTGCAAAAACACGCATGCTTTCGTTATTTGTGATTTCATCTATAGTGATAAGCAGCCTTTTCCCACTTCTTTTAAGTCTATCTAATATCTTAGTAATAGCTGTTTCGGTATCTGTAATTGCAGGAGCACCCTCAACGCTTACACCAAATCCGAAAAAGGATAAGTCGATTTTGGCAGACTTGATTAAGCCAGAACATGTCTGGTCGCTGTTAAGCTTTGAGAGCATTGCCAAAAGAAGATCAGTGGCAGGATTAAGTTCTATTACCACCCAATCGTCTAGGTTTTTCAATCTGTGCGATATTTCTGTCATTAGCACGGTTTTACCTGTGCCTCTGACTCCTGTAATCAAAAACATTTGCTGATTTATTGGAGTAGCGGTAAAAGCCTCCATTATTTCATTAATCTGTGTCGGTCGATCTACAGACTCAAGCGGACTTTTACCGAATGTAAGTGTAAATGGATTATTCATGACATCCCCACGTTTTACTGATGTTTACTGTCTAAAATAAATTTTACTGTTGTTTACTGTTTTTAGTATATTTTACTGTTGTTTACTGTTTTGGTCAAGATTCTGATAATCCAACAGGCAT
>CAVBGP010000030.1:0-18966 GCA_963595005.1 Acutalibacteraceae bacterium
GCATTAGCATCCTTAAGCTCTCCGTTAACCTTATCTATATAGAGTACACCATGCAGGTGATCCTCCTCATGCTGTATGCATCTTGCAAGAAGGCCATCTGCCTCAAGCTCAAACTCCTGCATATCTATATCTAAGGCCCTGACCTTGACATGGTCTGCTCTTGTTACCTCGCCCTGATAGCCGGGTACACTTAAGCAGCCCTCATCACCTGTCTGCTCGCCGCTCTTCTCAAGTATAACCGGATTGATAAATACATATGGTTCCGGTTCCTCTGTGCCGACATCCACTACAAATATACGCTTAAGTATGCCAATCTGTGGTGCTGCAAGTCCGACTCCGTTAGCCTCATACATAGTTTCAAACATATCATCGATGAGGTCGCTTATGCGATCCGTCATCTCCTTAACATCCTTGCATTCTTTTCTGAGAATCGGATCCCCTTCTCTTCTGATTTCTCTTAAAGCCATTAATAATCACCTTATATCAAAATTAATAAAAACCCTTGCCCGCCCTTGAGTATTCTCCTCGGCGTGGGCCATAATATCCTCGCGTATCTTTACGATTATATCATGCCGTTTATCCTTAATATATATAATCTTTCTGTAATTATCATTAATTTTATATATACTCTCGCGGCATGGTCCTATAAGCTCGGAGCCTGCTTGCTCGTAGGCCTTAGCTACAGCCGCCGCACGTTCAGCCGCATGGTCAAGTGCAGCCTCATCAGCTGAACGCAGCCTGACAAACAGCATATAAGTCTCCGGCGGATAATTCAAGAGCCTGCGATAGCTCATCTCCCTCTCATAGAAGCTCTCATAATCTCTTCCGGCAGCACAGCTTATGGCATAATGCGAAGGATCATAGGACTGTATAACCACAGCTCCCGGTCTGCTGCCCCTTCCGCTTCGTCCTGCGGCCTGGGTTATAAGCTGATAGCAGCGCTCCGAGGCATCATACTCCGAGGTATTGAGAGACATATCTGCAGCAACTATACCGACTAAGGTGACATTTTCAAAATCATGTCCCTTAACTATCATCTGCGTGCCTATAAGTATGTCCGCCTTGTGAGCCCTGAAGTCACTTAATATCCTCTCATATGCATGCTTTACAGCCGTAGTATCTGCATCCATCCTGAGTATGCGTGCTTTGGGAAATGTATTCCGGCATGCCTGCTCAAGCTTCTGCGTGCCTGTTCCAAACGGCGCTATATATTTGGAGCCGCATTCCGGACAAAGCTTTGGCATAGCCATGGTATAGCCGCAATAATGACAGGACAAAAGCGCCGCATCCCTGCGTCCGGTCTTAGGGTCTACATACCAGTTATTGTGTGCGGTAAGTGACACATCACAATGAGGACATTTTACTACATATCCGCAGCTGCGGCAGGATACAAAGCCGGCATAGCCGCGACGGTTTATAAAGAGCATAACCTGTTCGTTTTTGGACAGTCTGTCCTCTATAAGCTCATGAAGTCTTGCCGAAAATATGCTTCTGTTGCCCTCCTGCAGCTCCTTACGCATATCCTCCACCATTATGCGCGGAAGCATAGCACCGGGATGTGCTCTTTCCTTAAGCTTATGCAGAGCATACTCACCCTTAAGAGCCTTGGTGTAGCTTGCTAGTGAAGGCGTAGCTGAGCCAAGCAAGAGCTTAGCTCCTGACATATCAGCAAGGCGTCTTGCGACATCCCTTGTATCATAACGCGGCGAGGTTTCAGATTGGTAGGTACGCTCATGCTCCTCGTCTATAATTATAAGCCCCAGCCTCTTAAAAGGCGTGAACAAGGCAGAGCGCGGTCCGACCATGATGTCTATCTCGCCGTTTACCGCCCTCTCGAACTGATCATAGCGTTCGCCCGCACTTAGCTTAGAGTGCATAACAGCGACTCTGTCTCCGAAATAATTTGCAAGCTCATTAACTATTTGAAATGTCAATGATATCTCGGGTATCAGCACTATAGTCTGCCTGTTCTCATGCTGCATGCGGCGGATAAGCTCTATATATACACGAGTTTTACCGCTTCCGGTAATGCCATAGAGCAGTGAGGGCTTCGTCCTGTCCAACATAATCTCATCCGCAGCTCTTTGCTGCGCAGGATTTAAGAAGCGCTCTTTTGTATTTTCAGCATCAGCTGCGTCCTCTTTATTAGCGCCGTACTCACGAATGGACAAAACAGCATCCTTGCGGCGCTTATTCTTACGCACCCTTGCCTTAACCGGCAGCACCGTCATCAGGGCCTGATTCATAGTACAGCCGTATTCCTTAGCCATATATGCGGCAAGCTCTATAAGCTCCTGCTCTGTATCAGGCGCACCTTCTACTACTGAAGCTATTGCCTTAAGCCTTGCTTCATCATAGTCGACCTTATCCGTAAGCTCGATGACAACTCCCTTGCGAAGCCTTCCGGAATTGCCAAAGGGAACATTTACCCTGACCCCGGGCTTTAGGACTTTCTCAAGCTCCTCAGGCACTATATAGGTAAATGCCCTGTCTACCTCCTCAGCGGATATATCGATTATTATCCTGGCATATATCATCTTCAGCTTATTTCTTCCTTAGGATAGAGCTTATTGACAAGAGTACCCAGCTTCATCGAATTAGAGCCCTTAAATAAAACCGCATCGCCCGGATATATCTCCTGCTTAAGTGCCTCCTCAAGCTCCTCTATGCTGTCAAAGCAATACACCCACGGCATGTGTCTGCCCGGGTCCTCACAAAATCCAAGCTTAATACCCTCAGCGGTATGCTTTGAAAGCTCACCTAAGAGCATAACTATATCTATATCCGGAGTCTCAGCTGAGATAAAGCTTCCTATCTCACGATGAAAGTCTGCTTCCTCCGGTCCAAGCTCAAGCATGTCTGCAAGCACAGCTATGCGTCTATCGCTCGTATCAGCCATGCTGTTTAATACCTTGAGTCCTGCCTTAACCGACTGCGGTGCGGCATTATAAGCATCATTTATAATCCTTATGCCCTTGGTCTCATATATGAGTCCTCTGCCTGCAAGACTCTTGAAATCACCTACATTTGCAGCTGCCTTAATCATATCTGCGCCATGCACATGTGCTACTGCCATGGCTGCAAGTGAATTAAGCAGCATATGCTCGCCCGGCACACTTAAAACAACCTTGGTTACAGTCTTGCCGTCTATGACAAGCTTATAGCTAAAGCAGCCGTTTTCCTCTCTGATATCGCAAGCTCTGACATCGGCATCGGCCTTGGTGCCGTAATATATAATATTGATATGCTTATCGTCTGTGCCCTCCGGGAAGAAGTCGTGTATATCGCCTCGACTCAGCATATCATCATCCTTATTAAGGATAAGCGTACCGCCGGGCCTGATGCAGTCAAGTATATGCAGCTTTTCTCGCATAATATTCTCACGGCTGCCGAGGTTTCCTATATGGCTTACGCCTATTACTGTAAATACTGCCGTATCACATTGCACAACCTTGGACAGACGGCTCATCTCCCCAGGCTCCGACATACCCATCTCTATAACGCCTATCTCGGCATCATCGTCAGTTTCGGCCACCGTTATAGGGGTGCCTGACTGTGAGTTGGCATTGCCCTTGGTTGAATAAACCTTATATGAAGCAGAAAGTGCAGCTGCTATCATCTCTCTTGTCGTAGTTTTGCCGACAGAGCCTGTTACTCCGATATATGGGATATGCACATAATTTGCCCTATAATATGCTCCAAGAGCCTGCAGCGCAGCTAAGCCGTCCTTTGCATTATCAAGCTTGATTATAGTAACTCCTGCCTCGTTAAGCTTAAGAGTGTACTCCTCCTCGCTCATGTCTGAAAGCTTTGCAAGCTCTGTCAAATCATATGCTGAAAATGCAGCTACAGCACCATTTGCAGCCGCTCCTAATATAAACTTATGCGCATCAAACTTAGCTCCAACAATCGGTACAAAGAGACAATTGTCCTTAATGCCGTTGGAATCCGTTGATATGTTCTCTATGATAGTTTCGCTGCTGCCTGCTATGATGCTTCCGCCCACAGCCTGCGCCGCTAAAGCCGCACTCAGCCTCATAATCCAAGCTCTTCCTTTGCTCTAAGTATTTCTTCACGATCAAGGAAATGATGCCTTACACCATTTTCCTCCTGATAATCCTCGTGACCCTTGCCTATAACAGCAATGATATCTCCGTCTTCGGCATGCTCTAAGGCATACTTAATTGCCGCCCTTCTGTCCGGTATCTTGATATAGGCATCCTTACTGCCGCCTGCTCCAAGATAAGCCTCCTCAATATCAGCAATGATATCCTCCGGCTTTTCAAATCTGGAATTGTCCGAGGTAATAATGCTTAAATCCGCGCAATGAGCTGCAGTCTGTCCCATGCCTATGCGCCTGTCCTTAGAACGGTTTCCGCCGCAGCCAAAGACAACTACAAGACGCTTGGGATTATATTTTCTAAGTGTCGCTACGAGATTAACCATAGCAACCTCATTATGTGCATAATCAACCAGAACTGTGAATTTATCTGACTTATACACTACCTCTGAGCGTCCTGTTACATGCACATGCTCTAAGGCATCCTCTACCTTCTCCATAGGAAGACCCAAATCATATGCAACAGTTATAACCGATAAGGCATTGCTTACATTATAATCTCCCGGTATGCCAAGCTTGAATACTCCGTTCACATCTCCGCCAAGCTTAAATTCAGTACCGGCAAAATCCTTGGTTGCCTTAAAATTAAGCTCATGAGCATATACATCGCATTCATTGGTCTTGATAGAGAAGCGATATTGCTTGTCCCTGAAATCAGCAAGCTCCATAATCTCATCTGTATGCTCGTCATCTGCATTGACCACTGCAGTATCACATTGAGTGAACAGCCTTGACTTGCAATAGAGATATTCCTCAAAGCTCTCATGCTCCAACGGTCCTATATGGTCAGGACTTATGTTGAGGAATACGCCGTAATCAAACTTAAGGGCATCTGTCCTGTTCATCTTAAAGCCCTGTGAGGAGCACTCCATTACCACATACTCACAGCCCGCCTCAAGCATCCTTGCAAAGAAGCTGTTGAGTGCATAGCTGTCCGGAGTAGTATTGTTAATCTCGATATGCTCATCGCCTATAACAACTCCGTTAGTGCCTATAACGCCTGCCTTGATGCCGCATTTATCAAATACAGCCTTGAACATATATGAGGTTGTGGTCTTGCCCTTGGTTCCTGTTAAGCCTATAAGCTTTAACTTATCTGCCGGATAATCAAAACGGGCAGCTGCAAGATATGCAAGTGTCCTCCTTGCATTCTCGGTATATATGACATTTACATCCTTGAAACTGTCAGCGGTCAGCGGAAGATCTACAAAAAGCTTCTCTACCACTATAGCCTTGCAGCCTTTTTCCAGCACGTCCGGAATAAAATCATGCGAATCAATACGGCTTCCCTTCATGCATAAAAATACTGTTCCAGGTGCAGCCTTGCGCGAATCAAATACTACATCACTGACCTCGCATTCGTCAGTACCGTTCAACACCTTGTATTCTGTGTCCTTCAGCCAGTCCTTTAATATTGCCATCTGGTTTATATTACTCCCTTGTCACTATATTGCAGGTTTATGGAATGCTGTCTGGTGCTGCACTGCAGCATTTGAATTAAGATAATACGTATGCTGCAGCAACAACAGGTTTTCAGCATTCTCATACACTCTGCACTTAAACATACTACCTGCTTCTACAATTACCTTAAACCGGTTATTTCCTCAAATTCTTCGATGCTCATGAGAATGCGGCGTTCCTTTGTACCTTCTCCGTCGCTTACAACTCCTGCCTCGCAGAGCTGATCCATAATACGTGCAGCACGGTTAAAGCCAATCTTGAACTTTCGCTGCAGGCCTCCAATGGATGCCTTGTTGCTGGTTATTATAAGCCTTCCGGCATCTGCGAAGTATTCGTCAGTGTCGTCATCATTGCCTTTATTATCCTGAGACTGACCTGAGAAATTAAGCTCAAGCTGCCGCTCTATAGCTGAGTCAATCTCCGGATTTGTATCCTTAGGATTGTACTTCTTAATGAAGCTTACAACATTTTCAACCTCTTCATCACTAAGGAAGGCACCCTGAACACGTATAGGACTGCTCTTGTCTCCCGGCTTATAGAGCATATCTCCGTTTCCGAGCAGTGACTCTGCTCCGCCCGAATCAAGTATGGTTCTGGAATCGGTTACGGAAGGCAGCTTAAATGCAACACGGCTTGGTATATTGGACTTGATAAGTCCTGTTACTACATCGACTGACGGTCTCTGAGTTGCAACTACCAAATGTATTCCGGCTGCACGTGCCAGCTGTGCAAGGCTTACTATGCAGGACTCGACATCCTTCTTGGCATGCATCATGAGCTCTGAAAGCTCATCAATGATGATGAGTATAAACGGAAGCTTCTCCGGTCTGTCTTCCTCAGGAAGCCCTAAGCCGGCCTTCTCCATCTTCTCATTGTAGCCCTTGATATTACGAGTGCCTGAATCCTGGAACAGCTTATAACGTCGGTTCATCTCAGCCACTGCCCAGTTAAGTGCACTCAGTGCTCTCTCCGGTGTTGTTACAACCTCGGTAAGCAGATGCGGTATACCATTATATACTGTAAATTCAACCTGCTTAGGATCTACAAGTATCATCCTTACTTCCTGAGGCGCTGCTCTGTACAGTACCGACATTATAAGTGAGTTAATGCCGACTGATTTACCGGAGCCTGTAGTTCCTGATACGAGTATGTGCGGCATCTTAGCAACATCACATATAATCGTATTGCCGCCTATATCAAGACCCACTCCCCAGCTTAGGCGTGATTTGGCATTTTTAAATTCCTCGGATTCAAGTATATCCCTGAACTTAACAGTTGTGCTTACTTCATTAGGCACTTCGACTCCGACCGCTGATTTACCGGGTATCGGTGCCTCAATACGGATATATTTTGCTGCAAGCATCAGCTTAATATCATTGGTAAGTGAGGTTATCCTTGATACCTTAACTCCGGCATCAAGAGTAAGCTCATAGCGTGAAACTCTCGGACCGACAGTTATATTGGTAACAGTTACCCCTACTCCGAACTTCCTTAAGCCGCTCTGCAGCTTGACTGCATTTTGGCGCAGGAGCTCATATCCGCTCTTATCGGATTTTGAGCCCTTCTCAAGGAGATTAACTCTCGGATATACATATGGTCTTGGCCTAGGCTTTGGAAGCGGCTGCTGAAGCTGACTGCTGCTGTTGCCGGTTGTCTGCCTTCCCGGCTGTCCTCCGGCCCCTTGTGCTGTCCTGCTTCCTGCATAGCCGTTGGCTTCTCTGCTGTTACTGCTTACAGTGCCGTAAGCTTCTCTATTACCGCCGCCTGCATAGTCGTGATTTGCTCTATTGTTACCGCCTGCATTAAAGCCTGCTGCATTGCCTGCAGCCTGCGGAAGTGAAGCTGCGTAATTTTGACTGCTGTATGCAGTGTTAAGTCCCTTGGCTGCACTTAGTCCGCTGTCAAGTACACTTCCCTGAAGCTTGTCCTCCGGATCAAGAGACGGGCCATTTGAGGTATAGGTGCCAATGTTTCCGTGAGATATCTCTGCATTAAGCTGTGATGCCGGAACCACGCCCTTACGCTTAAGTATGTCGGAAGCCTCATAACCGTCATATGCTTTTAGTACCTTGCCGCCTGCTGTGGTGCAGATCTCATCTTGTTCTGTGGCTTTCATGCCGTCCGACTGCTCCTCACTGCCACCATATGCCGCAGCAGAACTATAACCGGTATTGCTTCTGTATGATGTACTGCCGTTATATGCCGCATTGCCACCATTCACAGGCTGACGATAATCCGTATCATTTTTCAAAGCTCCATCTTCGTCTGTATAATCTGCGCAAGCTGCAATATTACTTTGAGCCGTGTCTTCACTCTCACCATCACTATATCCGGTAAGCTCTGACTCATCAGTCATATCATATTCATCACTGATATATCCAACAGCATCGTATGCCTCTCTTAGAGCCTCTATGTCCTGACTGTTATAGTTTTGCAACGGCTCATCAGGTACTGCAAATGCATCCATATGCTTTGGCTCGCTCTTATATACATTGACATTACGCACTGGGGTAGGAGCTTTTTCCTCAATATTGACTGCAAAGCCTGCACGCTGAGCTATATCCATGCTAAGCTCGCCGCTCTCAAGAATATGGGCATAGGATTTGTATCTGTCTTCCTGAGTCTCCTCAAATGGAACCTCATCTGAATCATAATCAACAACTCTGACATTGACAGCCTCTGACTCCGGCTTCGAAGTATTAAGCTCAAAGCTTTGGTCTATGACCTCTGTGTCAAAGCTTACTCCGTCAGTATTGCGATTATTGGTATATGTGCTTCCAAACAAAGGAGCCTTGGCATTGTCAAGACTCTCTACTCCGGGCTGACCGTCTCCTATAATATCTCTGCCATAGTTGGCATAAACCATGGCCTTAGCCGCCTCATTTCGCATATAAGCTGCATCAGCATGGTCAGAATCAGTTCCTGTGCCTGTGCCTGAATCCGAATTAAGATTGGTAATCTCAAGCCTTCCCTGATTTAATGCCGATTCTGCAGCCATCGAAGGATTGTCTCCGTACATCATGCTGCCGTCTTCAGATACCGTATCAGTTTTTTCTATATCGTCAATTTCCGGAAATGATGACTCCAGCTGTCTTAATTTCCGCTCTTCTCTTCTTGCATCACGGCGAATGACATTTTCCCTGTGAATCTCACGGTAGCGCTCCTGTCCGTATTTTGCCGCCTCTACGGTCTTGCCTGCACCTGATTTAACTGCCTCTGCAGTCTTACTTGCTCCAAACTTTGCCACATTTACAAAGCTCTTCTCCGTTATGATCACAAAGCATGCTATAAGCAATCCTATTAACACCAGATAACAGCCTGCATAGCCAATCAGGTTCCTAAGCAAATTTGCTATGCATCCGCCTATAACACCTCCGCCTGCTTCTCCTGCACTCTGACTAATATACAGCTCTGTTATTGTCAGGTCGCTGTCACCGCCAAATATAATATGTATGAGTGCTGAGCCTACTATAAGTAAGCCAAAGACACATGCCACCTTTAGCTTAACGAAGTATGTGTCCTTATATTTAACAGCAACTGCAGCTGCAGCAACTATGGCTATTCCAAAGAGCACATATCCCTGTCCGAATAAGCCTCTCTGAAGCTCAAGCAGGAAAGCTCCTACCGAGCCCATAAGTCCAATATCTGTAAGCAGCATAAATCCTCCGAGGACTATTGCCGCAATCACCTTAAGCTCTGCACCGAAGAAGCTTTTTTTCTTGTCAATGGTACGCTTGTTCTCCTTTGCAGGCTTCTTAGCCTTTGAGCCGGTTGCTCTGGCTGAAGTACTGCCCTTCTTAGACTGGCTGCTCTTTCTCGTACTGCCGGAACCGGCTGTATCTGTATTTTTCTTTGAATTATTTTTCTTTTGCTGTGCCAAAGCTCCTCCTTATGAGCCTCTATAATCTCTGCCGCCTGCAGCTTTTAGCTGCAGGCGATCATTAATCCCCTGTTAATCTGCCCTGTCTCACATATCAACTCTGCTCACATCCGATTACTTGCCAATTACATTTCTGATTGCAACCGGTGTACGGTAATTCCATCTGGCAATCTTAATGCCGCTTCGCCTTGATGCCGCACTTACAACCTGTCCGTTGCCGATATACATGGCTACGTGATTGATGGTTCCGCTGCTGTTGGCATAGAACACAAGATCTCCCGGCTTCATCGTATCTGAGGTCACCTTGGTTCCTACCTTGGCCTGATCACGGCTCACTCTCGGCAGCGAGATGCCGAAATGACTCATGACACTCTGTGTAAAGCCTGAGCAGTCTGTTCCGTGTGTAAGTGAGGTTCCTCCCCATACATAAGGATTGCCTACGAACTGACACGCATAGTTAACTATAGAGTTTCTGAATGCTGCTGCAGCATTTGCCGCCTCCACAGCCGGATAATACTCTGTTGCCTCAGGGAGTCCGTATTTAATCTCGACATTATTGTCTCTCGTAGATACGAATGCTCTGTCGCTTGCCTCGTCGCCGTCTGATGAATCAAGCTCAAGCTCAACCCATCCGTCGGTCTGACCTATAACTGAATATGCCTGATTCTTGGTGACTGAGGTCCAAACCTTGCCGTCAAGGCTGGGCTCATTTCTGACATTTAAAGAATCTACTCTTATAAATGCAGTCAGCACGGCATAGTTAACAGCCATGTCCTTGGCCTTCTGTCCCGTGATGCAGTAATCAGCCTTAACATAGCCTGTAACAGAGCCTGACTTAATCTTATACCAGGTTCCTCCGTCATTGGTAACCGTATCCAGAAGCTCTGCTCCCGAGCCCTTGGTAAATTTACCGCATACATTATCAATGCCCTTATCCTCCGGCTCCTTACGTATATTAATGAAGCCGCCATCAGGATTAGACACAACTATATTATCATATTGGGTAAGTGCCATGGTACGAAGATCAAGCTTGCGTGCTGCATCAAGACAGCTCTTAATCTCAGCATTTCCGTCAGCAATATTGACATAACCCTCAAGCTGTGAACCGTCATCAGAATCAAACTTAATCTTAGCCCAGTCACCCTCCTGACTAATAAACTCATAACGCTCTCCGTTACGCGCCTTGCCGGCAACATTGGAAGGATCTATCTCCGGAGCCGACCTGATGTTAAGCACCTCAGTCTCTATAATGACTCTATCCTTAATACTGTTCCACGCCTTATCAAGTGCTTCGTCACCCTGAAGTATATAATTGCGGTTTGCATATCCTTGTATGCCGCCTGACTTAATGAGGCTCCAGTTGCCGTCTGTCTCAATTATATCAACAGCTGCACCATCACTAAGCTTACCTATAATATTGGTCATATCCGAGCTGTCAGGCTCTGAGCGAAGGTTGATGTAGCCATCAACCTCAACTATACCAAAATCACTGTATTCTGCCGTAAGCTCGTCCAAGGTCTCCTGCTTCTGCATCTCATAGAGCTCTTCCTCACTAAGCGAATTGATAGAGGCAATGATTTCCTCCTCTGCCTCACCTGTGCTGTTCTTCCTTCCGCAGCTTACTGCCGTAATTATCACGATGATAATCAAAACAGCCAGCGCTATAGCTGCCATATGTACCTCTGATTTATGTTTTTGATAATATTCTCTCACTGGCTCTGTTTGTTCTTGTAATACCTACTTTAAAAAGTGTTGACTGATGCAAAAGCAGACTGCATATTAGTTAAAAATCTGCACATCAGCCTGGTCCTCCGGGTCCCTGAGCATCACTTGCACTCGTATCCACACCCGGAGAGATAATTATGCCGGAACTGCTGTCATACTCAGATGATATATCCGAAGGAGTGTCTCCGATTGAAGCCTCTGATTCATCTTCCGAGGACTCTGTCGATGCCGAATACGAGCGGCCTGAATCGTCGGTATATTTGCCTCTATCGGCCTCAGGCACTATGATTCCTCCGCCCGCACTGTGATGATCACAGGTCTCAGTCGGAACGTTGTTTTTATCAAAATATTCGGTATAGACCGCATTAGATCCTGCTCTGTAATCATTATAGCAGGCCTTTGTCGGCAGCAAGCCGCTCTTGCGGCAGACCTCAACCTGCACTATACCGTCGGGCATCTCAAATTCACTTACAGGCTCAAGATTGGCATGAACCTTGTTCATAATTGTACGCCAGATATCCTTGTGGAAGGAGGTTCCTCCGTTATATATGCCTGTCTCGCTGTCATTAAGCGACTGATTGTCATCACAGCCTGCCCATATGCCCATAGTATAATAAGGCGTATAACCTACAAACCAGATATCGACATTTTTGGTGGTGGTTCCTGATTTGCCGGCAGCAACCATATTGTCGAGCTTACAGCGGCTCGAGGTATTGTTGACTGTATAGCCTGATGCCCACTTGGTATGAGACTCTATAACACCCTTCATTGCATCCGTAAGCAGGAAGGCCGTTGTCTCCTTCATAACTCTGGTCTTCTGGTCCTCATTAAGGTCTATGAGCACACTGCCGTCGTGATTGTATATTACGGAAAATAGCTTTGGCTCATGGTACATGCCGCCGTCTGCTATTGCTGCATATGCGTTAGTAAGCTCAATATTAGAAACGCCCTTGGTTATACCGCCTAAAGCAGTTGCAACATTGAGGTCCTCTTCAGTAAGTGTGGATATGCCAAGCCGCCTTGCAAACTCCACACCCTCAAGCGGTGTGACGGTCTCGAACATACAGCGCACTGCAACTATATTCATGGAGAACTCTATGCCGTCCCTGATGGTTGAATATCCGAAGTAATTGCCGGACTTCCACCAGTTCCTGAACTTTTTTTCTCCAAGCTCAAACTCGCAGTCATAATAGGTAGAAGCAAGCGTCGCGCCGTTTTCCTCTATAGCCGGTGCAAATGCAGCTATTACCTTAAATGCAGAACCCGGCTGTCTGTAAGTGCCCGTAGCACGATTTATCGTAAGCGAATACTTCTTCTCTCCTCTTCCTCCTGTCAGTGCCCTGACCTCATTGGTATGCTGGTCCATAAGCACTACCGATACCTGCGGCTGCAGAGTCGTGTCAAAGGTCTCTGCAATTATCTCATCGCCCGCAGCCTCATTATAGATTGTAGCGCGGTATGCATTGGCCGCATCCGAAGCGGCTGCCTCGGTACGGAAGAGCCCGCTCCAATCCTCATTTCTGACAGTCTTATAGTAATTCTCGACATCCTTTTCGCTGTAATGCTCCGTGGTGCCGTCTGCCCGCTTGATTGAACAGCGCCACTTAAAGCTGTACTTTGCTGTGTCGTAATTATCAGGATTATTGACCTCCTCATCGACTATGGCCTGGATATCAGGATCCTGAGTAGTCATAATCTTAAGGCCTCCGGAATACAGAAGATCCCTTGCTTCTGCCTCGGTAAGTCCCAGTCTGTTCTCAAACTCATCTATACACTGAGCAATCAATGCATCAGTAAAATAACTATAGACATCATCCGACTTGCTTCTGGTCTCATTATTAGTCTGGATACGGTCATAAACGGAGGTGTCAGCTGCGGCAGCACGCTCCTCCTCGGTAATGTAGCCCTGCTCGACCATATTCCTTAATACCTGGAGTCTGCGCTCTTGATTGGCCTCGGGATGCTTGAGCGGGTTAAGTCTGGACGGATTCTTCGTTATAGAAGCCAGCACGCTGCACTCAGCAAGGTCTAAGTCCTTGACATCCTTGCCGAAATACCTTGATGCAGCAACCTTGACTCCAAGTGTATTGTTGCCAAGGTTGATAGTATTGAGATAGTCTGTGATAATCTGCTTCTTAATCTCAAGCTTATCTACTCCCGGCTGGTTTTCCAAAAGCAGTGCTATATACCACTCCTGAAACTTTCTCTCGTATAGGTCAAAGCCCTTCTCGTTACCGCCGGAAAATACATTGTTTTTGATAAGCTGCTGGGTAAGTGTAGAGCCTCCGCCTGCTGAGCTGTCATCTGTTATGATACCCTTTACCGCACGGGAAATGGATCTCAGGTCTATACCGTTATGAGTCCAGAATCTCTGATCCTCTATGGCAACAAAGGCATTAATCAAATCCTCAGGCAGCTCTTCAAAGGTAACTGCCTCACGATTAGAACCCTCCTGTATAAGTGTCGCCGTAAGATTGCCCTTGGTATCATAGGTGGTTGTAGCATATCCCTTAGGTGAAAAGGACAGACTGTTTATGTCCGGTGCATTGTCTATAATACCCATAAGGCTGCCAAGTCCTAAGGATGCTCCGCCTATACAGCCCAATAAAAGTATAAAAATCAAAAGCAGCTTCAGCGTATGTATACGTCTGTTGTCTGCTTTTTCGTCTCCGTATGCTATCTCTTCAATTCGGTCATTGACCGCATCTTTAGTAAAATTCATCGCCAGTGTCTCTTAAGAGCCTCCAACCCCATATTTAGTGTAGCACATACTGCCCACTCCTACAACACACGGATTATTTACGAATGCCCAAAACTCCAATACATACAAACGGCGAAATGCACCTCGATACAATAGTGAAAATCACGGCAGAAATGGTCAAAACGTTCACATTTCCATGAGACTAAAGCAATCCGTACTTTTATTATATATGGCGCCTACGATTATGCAGGCATGGGCATTTACTTTTAAGGTGTTGACGGATGCAAAAGCAGACTGCATGCTTGCATGCAAAAACGCAAGCATGGTTGTTCACTCAAATATCAAAGGCCTCTATCTGCTCTGAGAGCTCTTCCCAATTGGCATAAAGCTCCTCAAGCTTTTCCTGCAGCTTAGCCTGCTTTGATGTAAGCTCATTTAGTTTAGCTGAATTTACGGCATTGGCAGGAATCGCTATCTGAGCATCTATGTTGGATATCAGCTCTTCGTGCTCTGCTATACGCTTCTCACAATCAGTGAGTGCATTACGAAGCTTTTGCACCTGCTGCTTACGCTCCTTCTGCTCCTGATAGCTTAGCTTGACTGCCGGACTGCTGCCTCCCGAAGTTGATGTGCTTGTTGGTGTATTCAGTCCACCTGAGACGTAAGCTCCCGTATTAAAAGCCTGCGAAGCCTCTGAAGCGCCTTTATATCCTTGGGCATTTTGTCCTACACTGTCTGACTCGTCATTTGCATTACCGCTTACTGCCTTAAGCTTATCAAAGGAAGCATCTGCCTGCTTCTCAAGATAATAATCGTAATTACCCTGATAATTAATAAAGTGATGATGGTCAAGCTCAAGTATCCTGGTCGCAATACGATTGATGAAATAACGGTCATGTGACACACAGATAACCGTGCCCTCATAATTGCGAAGCGCCTCCTCAAGTATCTCCTTAGAGGTTATATCGAGGTGGTTTGTAGGCTCATCGAGCAGTAAGAGATTTGCCTTAGAGAGCATAAGCTTAGCTAACGACACTCGTCCCTTCTCTCCTCCCGACAGATCTCTTATAAGCTTAAACACATCATCCCCGGTAAACAGGAAGGACGCAAGAAGGTTGCGTATCTGAGTATTATTCATATACGGATACGCATCGGATATCTCATCAAATACGGTATTGTCCGGGTCTAGCACCTGATGCTCCTGATCATAGTAAGCAGGCTCAACAAGAGATCCAAAATCAAGCTCGCCCTTATCCGCGGGCTCAAGACCCATAATTATCTTGAGCAGAGTAGTCTTGCCTGTACCGTTCGGTCCTATAATCGCAAGCTTTTCTCCACGCTTAATATCAAGATTTACTCCGTCAAAAAGCTGCAAAGAACCAAAGGACTTACTTAAGCCATCCGCAAATAGCACATCCTTGCCTGAAAGCTTAGACGGCGTGAAATGCAGCTTCATTGCGTCCTCTACATCAAAGGGCTTATCTATACGCTCCATCTTGGCAAGTGCCTTCTCTCGGGATTCCGCTCTCTTTATGGATTTTTCTCTGTTAAATTGTTTGAGCTTATCTATAACCTCCTGCTGATGCTTAAGTGCTGCCTGATTGTTAAGATAAGCCTTCATCATATCCTTGCGGAGTGCAGCCTTTTTCTCTGCAAATGCAGTATAGTTGCCAAGATACAAGTGAGCCGTGCCATTTTCTATATCCAGTATCTTGTTGACTATGCGGTCAAGGAAATAACGGTCATGCGAAACTATGATTACCGCACCACGCCATGACTTGAGATATCCTTCAAGCCAGCTTACAGAGGCGATATCTAAGTGGTTGGTAGGCTCGTCAAGCACAAGTATCTCCGGTGCATCCATGAGGAGGCGGCCTAGTGCCAAACGAGTCTTCTGACCGCCTGATAAGGTTGATACCTTCTTGCCGTAATCTTCCTCTGTAAAGCCTAATCCTTTAAGTATACCTGTCACATTAGAGCGAACTGCATATCCATTTTCCAGCTCAAATCTATGTGAGAGGGTTGCGTATCGGCTGTAAATGTCTTCCAGGTTATCACTTGTATCTGAATTCTGTGAATCCGGCTTGGATGATGCTGAAAAATTAGACTGTATATCACAGGCAGATTTTTCCGACTCTGCCTGTGCGTGATTTTGCCCTAAGTCTGCTGAAGCTGACAGCCTGCTGTCTGCATGAGCTTGTGCATCATTATGAGGTACATAATTATAATTTGCACCATCGGAAAAATCGGCTGTCGAATTAAACGAGCTGCTAGCCTCGTTCATCCTGCGCTCTAGGTCTCTTAGCTCCTCCTCCATATCTATGAGATACTGCTTAACACTCAGTACCTCTTCGTATATGGTATGGTCAGAATTATCAAGTGCAGTTTGGGAGAGATATCCCATGCGTGCTCCCTTAGCCAAGGTAACTGAGCCGGTATCCGGTGATTCCTCTCCTATAACCTGACGTATAAGGGTGGTTTTGCCGGCACCGTTAATGCCCGTAACTCCAAGCTTGTCATTTGCTTCTATATGAAAAGAAACCCCTTTCAGGATGTCATTTCCATCGTATGATTTTGATAGGTTGTTAACTGATAATATCATATTGCCCCGAATACTACATTTCGTTTATGTTCTTTTTTGCGCTTTTGGAGTATACTATACCACATTGCGGGCTTTGATAAAATAAGTATGTTTCAGTCTCGGGTAAGGAAGGTCAAACCATAGACAGACATATAATGGCAAATAAGCCTTGATTAAGAGTGAAAATATTTTGCTCCCCGCAATGGGATTAGGCTTAAGGAATGGGATTAAGTTTAGGAAAGATAATTATTGAAGGGTGTTTAAATGAGTAATTCAAAGAGTATCAACAGATTTATAGTTTATATTGTAGGGCTTATAGTTCTTGCAGTAGGCATAACCATGAATTCCAAGACCAATCTCGGTGTTAGTGCCATTATATCAGTGCCATTTATTATATCCCAGCTTTCCGGCATTAACTTTGGCAACATGACCATGGTGATTTATTGTGTCTTCATATTGGTTGAAATGCTGCTTCATTGTTATCATGTGCTTGTTGCGAAGGAGAACCTTAATCTCAAGGAGCTGCTGATAAAGGATATGCTGCAGATTATCGTAAGTATAGTATTTACAAGGTTTCTTAATCTGTTTACTGCAATCATACCGGAGGCTGTAGATAATCTGCCGCTGCAGCTTGCATACCTCGCAGCCGCCATCATACTTACAGGCATAGGCATCCCGCTCTCACTTAATATGCGTATAGTTCCAAATCCGGGAGACGGAATAGTTCAGGCTTTAAGTGATACTACCAGACTGCATGGCAGGACCGGCAAGGGTGTTGGTTTCTGCAAGAACTGCTTCGACTTCTTTAATGTCTGCGTAACCTTTACAATCGGTTTACTTAGTGGTCGCCCGCTCCTTGGTTTAGGCTTTGGCACTATCTGCGCAGTCATCGGCGTAGGTCGTGTAGTATATGTATTTAATCTGCTTACTGCCAAGAAAATCGAAGAACTTACCGGGATGAAGAAGTAAATACCCATGCCTGCGTTTTCGCAGGCACCACATATAATAAAAGTACGGATTGCTGCGCGCTTACGCGCTCTCGCAATCCTGCCCTGCAACGAGCAATCCGGGCTACCGCCCTTCTTGCCGTTCAGGGCAGGTTGCCAAATAACAAAGCATCCTTACGTGCAAGCACGTAGTCTACTTTGTTATCCGTCAACACTTTTATTGCAAATCGCTCTTATTTCAATAAATCAGATAAACTGTATTCTCCCCTTTGGATATTTGCTGTTCTGCGATATTCCTTTATGGCTTCTACCAAAGTCTGAGGATTACTGAAATACTTTTTAACAAAATCATATGACTTCACATTATGCATATGAAGATTCATTTTACAGAAATCGCTCGGTTTCTTTTCAGAACGTTTGAATTGATTATATACACCCTCAGCATGGATAATCAACATTTCGATTTCTGGCGCGGTAATAACATTAATAACATCAACTTTTTTCTCATATGCTTTGCTCAGTCGAAATTCTTCTCTTCTGGAATCCAAAATCCTTATCACCGAAATCTGCTCATCGAACCCTTTACGTAAGAATCGCTCCTCAAATCGTTTAGCATTTCTGCATCGGATTACACGTTCTTCCAACATTTCTTCTCTTTTAAAAATTAAAAGATTGTTATCAACCAATATATCAATGATTGCCTCTTCCGCAGCTCCCTCACATATACATGCCTTATATTTTGCCAATCCCATCCCGTTGCCTCCTTAGCTAATTGAAGCAGCAAGATTTTTCTTTAATTGCATATACGCTTCATATGCCGGTGTGGTTCCTTCAAGAAATCCGCTCTGATATGCGTCACTCTTTTTTATGTCATTACGTTTTAATATATAGCTTAAATTTTCTGCTGTAATGCCATTACGGTTTCTCACAATACAAATTCCATCATTTCGGTCGTATTCATCCAATAATTCAGGATAATGCGTAGTAAAAATAAGCGTACCACCGTTTCTATTAAGACGGCTGTCCATAAAAAAGCGAATCAAGGTTGTTACTATTTCTTTATTAAAATGATTTTCAATTTCATCTACAAGAAGATAACCGCCAGACAAAAGGACTTCCTTGACCATTGAAAATGTAATAATGCCTTTTATTGTACCCGAAGAAAGATAATGCTCAAGGTTTGCTGTGTTATTAAGAATAATTTCTTCTTCGTCCTTGAACTTTAAACGAATATATGTCTTTTCATCTGTCTGCTCAAAACACAATTTCTCAATAGTCGGATCAAGAAACTTTATTACCTCCAATGGA
Source organism: Acutalibacteraceae bacterium (assembly GCA_963595005.1). GTDB lineage: Bacteria > Bacillota > Clostridia > Lachnospirales > Lachnospiraceae > Avilachnospira. Next base: position 18,724 of record CAVBGP010000030.1, read on the forward strand.
ATATTCTCGCTAAACGGAAGCACATTCACATTCGTATATGAAAGCAGACTGAATATTTCCACTGTGTCATCTGTTTTTTTATTATGTGCAATTATAAAGCTGACATCATCCGGAAGATATGCCTCATTGATATTTCGCTGTTCTATCGGTTTTATACCTTCAAAATCTGTCAGAAATTTTTTTGACTTAACAGCTGTAATCGGCTTTTCCCAAAGACTTTCAGATGTAATTGAATATACATAC
>CAVBGP010000031.1:0-18820 GCA_963595005.1 Acutalibacteraceae bacterium
ATTCGTAAGTAATCAATTACGATTATATTTTAATATGTATTATAAAATGACCTTGGCTGATTAAAGCCAAGGTCATTTTTGGATGTATGTGAAAGCTACAGCAGCGCCTTTTGTGCTGTGGCGAGCATCAGCTTGATACGGTTAAGCTGGTTAACCTCTGATGCGCCGGGGTCATAGTCAACGGCTATGATGTTGGAATCAGGATAGGCTGCACGCAGCTCCTTGATTACGCCTTTGCCGACTATGTGGTTAGGAAGACAGCCAAATGGCTGTACACATACTATATTAGGAACACCCTCATTGATAAGCTCAAGCATCTCACCTGTAAGGAACCAGCCCTCACCGGTCTGGTTGCCGAGAGAAAGGAAACGCTTAGCCATAGCTGCGGTCTCTCTGATATCTGACGGAGGACCAAAGTGCTTAGATGCCTCAAGTGCCTTGCGGGCTGTACGTCTGAAGCTCTCGATAAAGGAGATACCCATATTTGAGAGTGTAACAGTCTTCTTCTTGCCGCCAAGGTACTTCCATTTGAAGGTGTAGTTATAGAAGCTGTAGAGCAGGAAGTCTATGAGGTCAGGCATAACTGCCTCAGCACCCTCACGCTCTAATAGAGCTACTATATTGTTATTGGCAAGAGGAGAGAACTTAACAAGTATCTCACCTACAACGCCCACACGCGGCTTACGTACATCAGTACGCTTAAGCTCGTCAAATTCCTTGATAATGCCTCGTATGATGCGATTGAATTCGCCTGTAGCAGGAGTCTTACGCTTAAGCTGCTCAATAGCACGTGCCTTCCATTTCTCATGAAGGGCATTGGCTGAGCCCGGTACCGCTTCATAGGGTCTCGTTGCATAGAGCACGCGCATGAATACATCACCGTAAACTAAGGCCTGCATTGCCTTAAAGGCGAGCCCTAAGGAAATCTTGAAGCCCGGGTTAGTCTCCATACCGTTATAGTTAATAGAGATAACAGGTATCTCAGGCAGTCCGGCCTTCTTGATGGCACGTCTGATGAAGCCAATGTAGTTAGAAGCACGGCAGCCGCCTCCTGTCTGAGACATGATGACAGCAGTATGCTCCAGGTCATATTTACCGGAGAGCAGTGCATCCATAATCTGACCTATGACTATGAGTGAGGGGTAGCACGCATCATTATTGACGTACTTAAGTCCCATATCTACGGCATTGCGGTTATCATTCTGCAGTACAACTATATTGTAGCCATGCTGTCTGAAGGCAGGCTCTAGAAGCTCAAAATGTATAGGAGACATCTGCGGGCAAAGTATAGTATAGCCCTTCATGCTCTTATCAAATACAACTCTGTGATATGCAGAGGAATGCTCGTGCTTCGTAATATTACGCATCTCACGAACCTTGATGGCCGCAAGGAGTGAACGTATACGTATACGTGCAGCACCAAGGTTGTTGACCTCATCTATCTTGAGTACAGTATAAATCTTGTTAGAACCGGAGAGAATGTCATTTACCTGATCCGTAGTAACAGCATCTAATCCGCAGCCAAAGGAATTAAGCTGAACGAGATCCAGATCATCGCGGGTCTTGACATAGCTTGCGGCGCGGTAGAGTCTGGTGTGATACATCCACTGGTCTGTGACTATGGTAGGCCTGTCGACATCCGTTAAGTGACTGACTGAATCCTCGGTCAGCACTGCAAAGCCATAGCCGGTAATCATATCGGCTATACCATGGTTAATCTCAGGATCCACATGGTAAGGACGTCCGGCAAGGACTATGCCTCTGTGACCGGTCTCCTCCATCCACTTTAATATCTCTTCGCCCTTATGCTCTGTATCTGTCTTGGCCTTAATAAGCTCATCCCATGCGAGTGAGGCAGCACGTACTATGTCGTCCTCAGTTAGAAGCGGAAGAGCATTGCCGTCTGCATCGACATGCTCAGTAAACTTAGGTCTGAAGGCCTTGATAAGTGACTCTGTAAGCACTGTCTTATCGGTAAAGGGCAGGAACGGGCACATAAATTCTACGCCTCGTTTATCAAGATCCATATTGTTCTTGATGTTCTCAGGGTAGGAGGTGACAATGGGGCAGTTATAATGATTGCCTGCATTAGGACTCTCGTTGCGCTCGTATGGTATGCAGGGATAGAAGATGAACTTCACGCCCTTATTAATAAGCCATTCAATGTGACCGTGGCTCATCTTGGCAGGATAACACTCGGATTCTGAAGGAATAGTCTCCATGCCAAGCTCGTATATCTGTCTTGAACTTAGAGGGCTTATTACCACACGGTAGGAGAGCTCACGGAAAAATGTAGCCCAGAACGGGAAATTCTCATACATATTGAGAACTCTCGGTATGCCTACAGTACCGCGCTTAGCCTCTGATTCGCTTAAAGAACGGTAGCCAAACATGCGCTGTAATTTGTACTTGAACATGTTCGGTATCTCCTCGCTCTTAGGCTTCTCGATACCAAGGCCCTTTTCACAGCGGTTGCCTGAGATATATTTTCTTCCGTCTGCAAATTCATTGACAGTAAGTACGCAATGATTGTTGCAGCCCTGGCAGCGTGACATGCTTGTTGTATAAGCGAAGTTAATTATCTCGTCTATGCTGAGCATGCTGCTCTGCGGTTTATCGTCAGTGCAGGATGCCTGCCCTAGCTTAAAGTTGTAGCGCTCCCTTGCGATAAGTGCTGCACCGAAGGCACCCATAATGCCTGCGATATCAGGTCTTATGGCGTGACAGTCGGCAGTGCGCTCAAAGGCACGAAGCACGGCATCATTGTAGAAGGTGCCGCCCTGGGTTACTATATGGCGTCCTAAGTCTCTGGCATCACTTATCTTGATAACCTTATAGAGCGCATTTTTGATAACTGAATAGGCGAGACCCGCAGAAATCTCGGCTACAGATGCGCCCTCCTTTTGAGCCTGCTTAACATTGGAATTCATGAATACGGTGCAGCGGGTACCAAGGTCGGTAGGCTGCTTTGCAAACAGAGCCTCCCTGGCAAAATCCTTGACACTGTAATTAAGAGATTTTGCAAACTGCTCTATAAATGAACCGCAGCCTGAGGAGCATGCCTCATTAAGCTGAACGGAATCAACGGTTCCGTCCTTGATGCGGATGCATTTCATATCCTGACCGCCGATATCTATTATGCAGTCAACATCCTTATCAAAGAAGGATGCGGCATAATAATGTGCTATGGTTTCAACCTCACCCTCGTCTAACTTAAAGGCTGACTTAATAAGCTGCTCGCCATATCCGGTTGAGCAGGCATAGACAATGTGTGCCGTATCCGGCAGTAAGGCCTTAATCTCCTTAAAGCTTCTGATGGAGGTGTTAAGAGGAGAGCCGTTGTTATTGTCATAAAACTTATATAGCAGTGAGCCGTCCTCACCTATAAGTGCAAGCTTGGTTGTGGTAGAACCGGCATCAATGCCCAGATATACATTGCCGACATAGCTTGAGAGCTCAGCAGTCTTGACATTAGCCTTGGCATGCTCTGCTACAAATGCATCATAATCAGCCTGGTCCTTAAACAAAGGCTCGAGACGCTTAATCTCAGTATCCATGCTGATATGGTTTGAGAGCTTAGCAGTAAGCTCGGATATATTAAGCTCGGGAGCTTCTTCAGCTCCCTTATATATAAGCTTTTCGCCCGGAGCCGGTATGCACATTGCAGAGCCTATGGCTGCAAAAAGGTGCGAGTCCTCCGGCGCGATTATATGCTCATCATCAAGCTTAAGGGTGCGGATAAATGCATTTTTAAGCTCAGGAAGGAAATGAAGCGGTCCTCCGAGGAATGCAACGTGTCCGCGTATAGGTTTGCCGCAGGCAAGTCCGGATATGGTCTGATTAACTACGGCCTGAAATATTGAAGCCGCAAGATCAGGCTTGGTTGCGCCCTCATTGATGAGCGGCTGTATGTCGGATTTGGCAAATACTCCGCAGCGCGCAGCTATCGGATATATGGATTTATAATCGGCAGCGTACTCGTTAAGTCCTGCGGCATCTGTCTGCAGGAGAGCAGCCATCTGGTCTATAAATGAGCCTGTACCTCCGGCACAGATACCATTCATACGCTGGTCGATACCGTTAGAAAAATAAATAATCTTGGCATCCTCGCCGCCAAGCTCTATGGCAACGTCACATTCGGGAGAACGTGTGGTAAGTACTGTTGAAACGGCAACGACCTCCTGTATAAAGGGAAGTCCGATATGAGTGGCAAGGGTCAGTCCGCCGGAGCCTGTTACGGCACCGCGAAGTCTGATATCACCAAGCTCATTGCCGGCTTTCTTAAGGAGACTAGCCAGAGTTTCCTGTATATTGGCATAATGACGCTGATAATCGGAGAAGAGCACCTTGCCGTTCTCGTCGATTATCGCCGTCTTAACTGTGGTTGAGCCTATATCAATTCCTAATCTGTAGTCCTTGGTTTGCATGTAGTTTCCTTAACATAAAACGAACCGATATTCATACAAATATCAGTTGCTTAGATTCCTTGTATAATATATGTATCGCATAGTACATGTATTATGGTGCTGTCCGCTTATATGGATACATATGAAAATGTATCTTAAGCAGAGGCTATGGTTATTAGCAGTACGAAAATGTATTTGTTAAAAGTCAACATAAACACACTTTGATTTTTGGCTAAAATACCAAGATTTCATGTACTTAGCGTGAACTGATTTTGGATTATAGCACTCATAAATGCAAATGTGAGCACAAATTGTATTTTCTTAACGAGGCCTTAACGCGGCTTAGAAGAAAAATAGGAGATAAGGGCAATAAGGGCACAAGCGTACGCTTGACTGCTCTGTGTATGCAACGTAACTATGCGCAGCATTTGCACAAGCAAACAAGGTCGCAGCCAATTCGTACGTTTGTGTAGTATTTGTAACAAGTACATAGCAGCCTCATTTACATAGACCATAATAATACTTTTTATTTGGAAAAAATCAGCTTGCAACATCGTTCATTTATGCGTCATAATGTTGTGGTAAAAATAAGTCGATATTTTATGTGACTGATCAACATCCATTCCGTTTTTGACGGATAATCCGGATATGGAAGGTGCTGAACAGCTGCATAAGGACATTGATTCGGAGGACATAGATGAATTGGTTTTATAGGTTTAAGATGAAGTATCAGCGTTACTGTATACATAATCTTGCTGTATATGCATGCGTATGCTTTGCGATAGGCTATCTGCTTATAAGCACTAATGTAGGTGCTAATCTGTATATACAATGGCTGGCATTTACACCAAGGCAGGTGCTGCACGGACAGATTTGGAGGATATTTACAGCTATATTGTATCCGCCGTCGATAAGCTACGGGGTGTTCGGAGCGGTGCTCGGCATACTTATATATTATAGCTTTGCTTCTAATGTTGAGGCTATGATGGGCAGCTTTGAGTATAATGTGTATTTCTTCGGAAGCATATTGGTAGGAGAGCTGGGAGCTGTAGTTTATTATCTGATTACAGGCCAGAATATGCCGTTTCTGCCGATTTATACGCATTTAGCGGTGTTTATGGCGCTTGCGATAATGTATGCGGATGCAACAGTACTGTTTTTCTTTGTCATACCGATTAAGATTAAGTATCTTGCCTTGTTTGAGGTAGCAATATATATCTACAACTTTTTGCTTGGAAGCTTGTACACTAAGATATCAATTGTTGCTGCATTTATACCGGTGATTATATTTTATAATGTTGTTAGCCGTTCTAAGGGCGGAAGCGGCAATATTATAGAGGATATCAAGAGAGCCTTTAAGGAACAGAAGAGGAGAAATGACTGGCGCAATAACTGGAGATAATATCCTGAGTTAATGCAGCTTAAGACAATTGTAGAGCTAAAACAGTCTAAATTAATGTTAAAGTTAATACAATCTGGGATAAAAGCCGGAGATAGTAAAAGAGGACGCATCACGCGTCCTCTTTTAGAGTAATACTGTAAGCCGGGTTATGTCGTCTAAAACGGTCATCTATCTAGGATATATGTCGCCATATACCTCAAGCGTCCTACCCGAATCATGGCGGGCAGCCATAAAGATTCTTCATGGACTTGCTTCGGATGGGGTTTACAATGCGCTCCCTGTTACCAGGGAACCGGTAGTCTCTTACACTGCCATTTCACCCTTACCGCAATAAAGCGGCGGTATACTTTCTGTTGCACTTTCCTTAGGATCACTCCCACCTGACGTTATCAGGCATCCTGCCCTGTGAAGCCCGGACTTTCCTCTCCCGCATAAAAGCGGCAGCGACCGTTCATACTGCTCGCCGCATAGTATAGCAAAACAAGGCAGATATATGCAAGCTGTAGGATGCATTTTCAACAAAGATTATTATAGAAATTAAGCAATATGACTAAAATGTATTATTTAGTACATAAAAACCAATCTTGACAAAACAAAAGTCTGGAGTTAACATATAGCGCGTAAACAGGCAAGGAAGCACAGAGCACTTTGGTTTACCTCAGTAAAGACGGTTTCCCAGAGCTCTAAGATGAGAGGATAAGGTATTGCAAGGCTTTGCGATGCATTAATCCGGGGTGTGTACCGTGCTGACATATGGAAAATGATTAATGAGGTCTTTCGCTTATGCAGGCGGAGGACCTTTTTCTTATCTTAAAATCACCGCAAACTGTACATTTTGATACATAGGTCGCTTGCTTGACACCGGATACATTTAAACCTATATTTACAGAAAATTGCACAGAATAATACATATATACGTTTATATATTTGTGCAAAACTAGAAAAAAAATGCTTATGCAAATGAACTTTGACTTAAGCATCGTTTAAGAATATTCATAGCAGATATCATATTGGGAGGTGCATGTTATGGATTTTGATTATTCTTATATTGACACAGCCTTTATTAACGGCAAGGTCATCACTGTTAATCCGCAGGATGATATAGCAGAGGCTGTGGGTATTAAGGGCAACAAGATAGTTTTTGTCGGCACAACGGATGAGCTTAAGAAGCTCATGGATGACAAAACTAAAGTTTATGACCTAAAGGGCAGGACACTTATGCCGGGTATGATTGATACTCACATTCATCCCTTCCTGCTGGCTCTATTGGGACCGGCTCCGAATTCACCGATGATTTCATTATTTGGTGACAGGATTAAATCCCTTGCAGATATCAAGGCTGATATAGATGAGACTCTTACTATCAAGAAGCCGGGCGAGTGGATATCCATGTGGGGCTATGAGGCAGCAAACCTTGCCGAGAACAGAGATCCTACTATTGAAGAGCTTGACAGCTGGTGTCCGGATAATCCGCTTCAATGTATGGAGGGCAGCGGACATAAGTGTATGTTCAACCACAAGGCTCTTGAGCGTATAGGCATATATACAGCTGAGGATGCCAAGAATTTCCCGGACGGAGATGTAGGACTTAAAGACGGCAAGCTTACAGGCATGCTGTACGGAGTCACATTGTTTGCTCTGTGGGGCATGGTTGATTATCCTGAGGAGGCTCTTGAGGCGGCTGTAGTCAAGGTTGGCGATGAGATGGTATCTAAGGGACTTACCTCAATTCACGATATGGGAGCACTGGACAGACCTTCATATCACTCGATGCAGAAGCTTGCAAGAGAGAGAAAGTTTAAGCCAAGAGTATACATGGCGCTGCACAGCATTTTCGGAAAGCCTGTCTCAATGGCGGATAATGAGTACATGCTTGTGAAGCTTGGATTAAGACCGGGACTTGGAGATAACTTCTTCAAGATGGGCTCCAATAAGTTCATGATAGACGGAGGCTCATCGGGACCGAGCTGCTATACCAGAGAGCCATATGATCACGACCCATCAATGCTGAGGGAGAAGGCATGGACCAAGGAAGAGGTTGCTGATTATATCAAGCTGATAGATGACAATGAGGGTCAGGCTACCGCACATGCTATCGGAGACGGAGCTGTTGAATACATGGTAGAAGGCTTTGAGAAGGCATTTGCAGCCTGCAAGGATAAGGAAGCATTTAAAGCAAGACGCCATGGCATCGAGCATTGCACACTTACTGATCAGGACCTCATAGACCGTATGGCTAAGATGAATATCTGCCCGTCGGTTAATGCCGGTATAGTTGCCAAGAACGGCGGAAATTATGAGAGATTTTATGGCAAGAGAAATGATTACTTCGGAGCACTTAAGAGCATGCTTAAGGCAGGTGTCAAGCCATCTCTTCAGTCGGATGCACCGAGCGGACCTTATGGCTTTGAATGCTTAGACGGAGCAGTTAACCGTTATGACAGAGTTCGTAATGTACAGTGCAATCAGACTCAGTGCGTATCAGTGCTTGAGGGAGTCAGAATAGCAACACTTTATGGAGCATACAGATCCTATGAGGAGGATATCAAGGGCAGTCTTGAAGTTGGCAAGCTTGCTGATATGATAGTTTGTGACTGTGATATTCTTGCTATAGATAAGATGGATCTTAACAAGGTTCAGGTTGATTTGACCATGATAGACGGTAAGGTTGAGTTTATAAGAGAGGGTGCTGATATCTGATCTTTATAATAAGGAAAGGAAAGGTTTTATTTTTAAGAAGGAGGTTATATTATGCAACACATGAGTGAAAAAGAGAAATTCATTCAGATGAACAAGGAAGCAAAAGCCTGCTGGATAGTCGGATTTATAATCATGGCATTCTGGTTTGTTACCGGTTTCGGTTTCTATGCAATCTTTGGCTCTGAGTGGACCATATTCCACATGCCGGCTTGGATGGTTATAAGCTGCGTTGGTTCATGGATTCTGTCAATCATCGGAGTGCTATATCTCGTTAAGTTTGTTTACAAGGATTTCGACCTTGGTGAGGAAGGAGGAGAAAAGAAATGAAATCAGTATTGATTCTCGTTCCTGTAGTTGCGTTCTTCGTCTTGATGCTTGGTATCGGCTTCTATATTCAGAAGAAATCAGCAGATGCTAAGGCAGCAAACTTCTCTAAGGAGTATTTCATCGGTGGCAGAAGCCTTGGCGGCTTCGTCCTTGCCATGACTCTTGTAGCTACTTATTCATCTGTTTCTTCCTTCGTATCCGGTCCGGGAACTGCCTGGGACAGAGGCTACGGCTGGGTATATTATGCATCAACTCAGGTTGTTGCAGCCTTCATAGTACTTGGAGTACTTGGTAAGAAGATGGCAGTTGTAGGCAGAAAGGTTGAGGCCGTTACTGTTATTGATATGATCAGAGCAAGATATCATTCAGATCTGCTTGCTAACTTCTGCGCACTGGTTATCATCGTATTCTTTACAACAACCATGCTTGGACAGTTCATCGGCGGTGCTCAGATTTTTGCAGCTGTTACAGGTCTTGATTATAAGATTGGACTTCTGCTCTTTGCACTTGTAGTTATCATCTACACAACAGTCGGCGGATTTAATGCCGTTGCCATCACAGACACTATCTGTGCCATGGTTATGGTGGTAGGTATGATACTTCTAGCAGGCGTAATCGTTGTTAAGGGCGGCGGACTTGAGGCTATCACTACCCATATTGCACAGGTTTCAGAGGAGGCAAGAGCTACAGGCGTAGGACATGATATGCTGAGCCCGTACTCAGAGGTTGCAGGAATCGCAACACTTCCGATTCAGCTCTTCATTACACAGTGGATGCTTTGCGGCTTCACAACACTCGGACTTCCACAGTCAAACGTAAGATGCCTTGCATATAAGGATACTAAGTCAGTTCATCAGGCTATGATTTACGGTACTATTGTTTGCGGCGCTATGATGGTAGGTATGCACCTTATCGGTGTTCTCTCAAGAGGCGTTCTTCTTGAGATCCCGAACGGCGGTTCAACTGACTCAATTATCCCGACAGTTATCGTTGAGTACATGCACCCGCTTGTAGCAGGTCTTGTTATCATCGGACCTCTTGCGGCAACAATGTCAACCATCTCATCACTCCTTATCGCAGGATCATCTGCTATAGTTAAGGATATGTACCTTCACTATAAGGAGAGCAGAAATGAGGCTGTTGACCAGAACTTTGTCAGCAAGCTTTCTATAGCTCTTACAGGACTTATGGGAGTCGCAGCCATCCTTATGGCTATCTATCCGCCGGATATCATCGTTTGGATCAACATGTTCGCATTTGGCGGACTGCAGACAGTATTCTTCTGGACCATGCTCTTTGGTATGTTCTGGAAGAAGGCAAATGCTATGGGCGCTACAGTAAGTGCCATCGGCGGACTTGCAGTTTACTGTGTAACCATGGCTTTCGGCATCAAGCTGAGCTCCTTCCATAACATTATCCTCGGTGTAGGAACTGCTCTTATCCTCTTCCTTATCTTCAATAGCTTTGGTAAGCCGATAGATGAGAAGACAGGCAGAACCTTCTTCCCTGAGACCTATGATGATTGATTTTATGTAAATGAACCTTACGCTTATCCTTATAAGCAGGCAGGTTTTCCGAACAACAGAAAATGTATTAAAAATAAGCCGGGGCAGCAGATGCTCCGGCTTACTTTTATTATATGTGGTGCCTGCAAAAGCGCAGGCATGGGAGTTTACTTTATATAATAAGCTTTTACAAGGATAATAGACCACGATTGCATAATATGCTATACTCTTGCGTAGGATATCTAAAAAACATTAGGAGGCATATATGGTAGCAAAGGATGCGGATAGGAAGATTATACTTACAGGAGACAGACCAACGGGCAAGCTCCACCTGGGTCATTATGTAGGCTCATTAAAGCGCAGAGTTGAGCTGCAGAATTCAGGCGAATTCGATGATGTTTATATACTTATAGCAGATGACCAGGCACTTACGGATAACTGGAGCAATCCCAAGAAGATACGCGACAACATAGTTGAGGTAACACTTGATTATCTCTCTGTCGGCATAGACCCTGCAAAGTCACATATATGCATTCAGTCCGCTATACCTGCCCTGCATGCCCTGACCTTTTATTACATGAACCTTGTTACAACCCAGAGGCTGTCACGTAACCCTACGGTTAAGGCAGAGATGAAGCTTCGCGGCTTTAACGATAATGAAAATGTCAATGACAACGAGGTAGGACTTCCGGCAGGCTTCTTTACCTATCCGGTATCACAGGCTGCAGATATTACTGCATTTAAGGCAACAACTGTTCCGGCAGGAGAGGACCAGATGCCGATGATTGAGCAGACCAGAGAGATAGTACGCCGTTTCAACATGACCTATAACAAGGATATATTGGTTGAGCCTGATATCCTTCTTCCGGAAAATGCAACTCAGCGCAGACTTCCCGGAACTGACGGCAAGGCTAAGATGAGTAAGTCTCTTGGCAACTGCATTTACCTCTCAGACGATGCTAAGACAGTCAAGACCAAGATTATGGGTATGTATACAGATCCTACCCATATCAATATAGACGATCCGGGTCATGTAGAAGGCAATATGGTATTTACCTATCTTGATGCATTTTCAAGAGAGGAGCAGTTTGCAGAGTACCTTCCTGAGTATAAGAACCTTGATGAGATGAAGGAACACTATACACGCGGCGGCTTAGGCGATGTTAAGTGCAAGAAGCTCCTGATTAAGGTAATGGAGGAGCTCTTGACTCCTATACGTGCAGAACGTGCCAAGTGGGAGGCTGATATAGCAGGCGTTTACGATATACTTGAGGCAGGCACCAAGGCAGCCAGAGAGACTACCGAGGCTACACTCAGTGAGGTGCGTGAGGCTATGCGCATTAACTACTTCGATGATCGTTCGATTATCAAGGATTGGGACGAATGGGTACATGGAAATCACGAGGTTTAAGAGGCTCGGAGCTTGAGGAGCTTATAAACCATACCATTGATGCCTACAGAGAGCGAGGACTTGCTCTCATACAGAAGATACCGACACCCATCACGCCTATAGATATGACCAAGGATCATACTCAGATTACCCTGGCATACTTTGACAAGAAGTCAACGGTTGATTATATAGGCGTGGTGCAGGGAGTCCCGGTTTGCTTTGACGCCAAGGAATGTCATACAGATCTCTGGCCACTCAAGAATCTGCATCCGCACCAGGTTAAGTTCATGGAGGAATTTGAAGCACAGGGCGGCGTGAGCTTCATTATATTGTCATTTACAGGAAGAGGCGAAAACTACTACATACCGTTTCGTGACATACTAAAGTTCTGGAAGCGTATGCAGGCCGGCGGCAAGAAGAGCTTTAACTATGGCGAGATTGACCATGATTATATAGTTGGTGCATACAGGGATATGCTGGTGCACTTCCTAGAGCCCTTGCAGAGGGACTTGGAGTACAGGGATTCGATATCAGATGACATAAAAAATACAGCTTCGATTAGTTGAAGGATTATGTCTAAATGAGTTGCCAGAGGAATTAGCTCTCAAAAATCCAGTTAGTAATTGTTCTCAAAGAATTGCAAGAGTGACAGCAACATGAATGCATATCATGACAGTAGAGAAGATAAATTCAGAACTCCGTTCGGTGCCGTTAAGGCAGGAACGGAGCTTACTTTGCGTATAGATATATGGGACGGCATGCCGACAGAAGTGACACTCAGAGTATGGATGGAGAATGTCGGAGAGCAGCGCGTGCCTATGGAGCTAAAAGAACGTGACGGAGGCTTTACGGCTGTCTGCAGCTTCACGCCGGAAAATACCGGTCTTTGCTGGTATCGCTTCGAGCTTAGAGAGGCTGACGGTACCTTAAGCTATTATGGAGCACTTGAGGGCAGACAGGGCGGTAAGGGACAGCTGTATCCCGGAGATAAGGACTGCCCGTCATATCAGGTAACCGTATATAAGGAAAGGAAGCTTCCTAAGTGGTACAGAGAGGGAATAGTTTATCAGATATTCCCGGACCGCTTTGCAAGAGATGAAATAGAGGAAAGCGTACTTGCATCACGCATGAGGGGACATAATAACGGCCCGAAGCGTCGTATCGTTCCCTGGGATAAGCCTGTAAGCTATGATAAAAATCCTGACGGCAGCATAGCTGGATGGGACTTCTATGGAGGAAGCTTAAAGGGGATAATTGATAAGCTTAACTATCTCAAGAGTCTGGGAATTTCAGCTATATATCTTAATCCTATCTTTGAGGCTGCCAGCAATCACCGTTATGATACCGGAGATTATATGACCATAGATCCGCTGCTTGGAACTGAGGATGATTTCAGAGAGCTTTGCTCTAAGGCAGATAAGCTTGGTATATCAGTGATACTTGACGGCGTGTTTAATCATACAGGCTGCGACAGTATCTACTTTAATAGATATGGCAATTATGAAAGCGTCGGAGCTTATCAGAGCGAGGAGTCGCCATATAGGTCATGGTACAGCTTTAATAATGATACTAAGGACAGCTATGACAGCTGGTGGGGTGTCAGAGACCTGCCAAGTCTCAGAGAGTCAGAGCAGACGCTGAGAGATTTTATCTATGGAGACGATAAGCTAGATGGTGCCGAAGCCTGTGACAGTAGTGATATATATATAAACTCGAATATCAGCGAAGCTGATATGAGTGCTGAAGAGATAAGGAATAGCCAAGATAAGGAGAACAGCCAAGATAAGGAGAGCTGCCAAGATAAAGAGAAAAACATTTGCAAATCAGGCCTTGGCAGAACAGGCGTTGTAAGAAAATGGCTGAGAGCAGGTGCTAAGGGCTGGCGTCTTGACGTGGCAGATGAGCTTCCTGATGACTTTATAGCAGGCATAAGGCAGGCTATAGATGAGGAGCTTGGAACAGAGGGCTTGCTCTTAGGCGAGGTCTGGGAGGACGCCTCAAACAAGGAGGCCTACGGAGTGCGCAGAAGATACCTTCAGGGTGATGAGCTTGACTGTGTTATGAATTACCCCTTCCGTGACGGAGTATGCGGATTCCTGACAGGTGCCTTAGACGCCTCAGAGCTTGCAGAGAGCATGTATACACTGCTTGAGAACTACCCAAAGGAAGCATTTTACGGATCACTTAATCTGCTTGGAAGCCATGATAAGGAGCGCATACTTACAGTACTTGGAACTAAGCGCAAGGCTTCGGATTTAAGCGAATCCGAGAAGGCTTCATATAAGCTCAGCGACTCTGAGAGAGGCCTTGCTAAGGCAAGACTGTGGCTTGGGGCGCTGCTGCAGATGACTATGCCGGGAGTGCCAAGTATATATTATGGCGACGAGGCAGGACTCGAAGGATACGCAGACCCATACAACCGTGCGCCTTATCCATGGGGCAAGGCAGATAATGACTGCATGAGCATTTACCGTAATGCCATAGGCGTAAGGCAGTCACACAGCGTATTTGTTGACGGAGATTTTGAGCCATTTGCAATTGAAAAGGACGTATACGGCTTTACAAGACGCTTGAGAGATGAAGCGGTAACGGTGCTCATCAATCGCAGCCTTGAGTATGAAAAGGATGTAGAGATAGACTGTCTTAATGACTATGCGTCAGATATCATAAGCGGCAAACTGTACCGTAATTATGCAGATGTAAATGCAGCTCAATCGGAAAATGACTCATTAGAAGCGACATCAGCTGCGGATTCAAGAGATAGAAGAGACCTATTAGGTAAGCTCAAGGTGCATTTAAACCGTTTAGGCTCTGCAGTGATATATTTTGCGCCGTCCAAAAGACTTGGTAAGCAGCTTGATGCAGGAAATGGAGTGCTGTGTCACATAAGCAGTCTGCCGCGTCAAGCGACAGCTTCATCAGAAAAGACTTCCGGAGTGATAGGGGATGAGTGCTTTAAGTTTATAGACTATCTTAAGGCCAGAGGAGACAGGTATTGGCAGATACTCCCGCTTAATCCTACAGATTCTGAGGGCAGTCCGTATGCAGGCTCATCTGCATTTGCAGGAAATCCCAATCTGCTTGCCCTTACAGAAGAAGAGCTGCGCGAGCGCTATGCGAGCTTGAATGAAGAGAGACACTGTAAGTGCAAGGCAGTGAAAACCGATAGTAAGCTTTATAAGTATAACTTAGGACAGAACTTTGGCAGGCAAAATAGGTCGACACAAAGCATGCATAATACCGGCCATGACATAGATAAGCCTGATATGAACAGAACGGAGCAAGCACCAGAGCAAGAACATGAGGTGTCAGGCTTTGAGCAGTTCATCGCAGACAACGCCGGATGGCTTAACGGCTATGCCATGTATCAGGCAATTAAGCATAGGATGCATAATAAGCCCTACAGCAAGTGGGATGAAAGGCATAGAAGCTGCAGTGCCGACTTGTGGGAGGACGAAGCGTTAAGCCAGGAGGCTGATTACTACAGGTTTGAGCAATATGTCTTTGATACAGAGTGGCGAAAGGTAAGGACCTATGCTAAGGAGCGAGGCATAAGTATAATCGGTGACATGCCTTTATATGTGTCGGCAGATTCTGCGGATGCATGGGAGTACCCTGAGTACTTTAAGCTTGATGAAGAGGCAGGAGTACCGCCGGATTCTTTCTCTGAGGACGGACAGATCTGGGGCAATCCCTTATACCGCTGGGATGTGCTTAAGGCAGATAATTACAGCTGGTGGATGAAGCGCTTTAAGAGGGCCTTCTCGTTATATGACGTAGTGAGACTTGATCATTTCCGTGGCTTCGAGGCTTACTTTGCTATACCAAGAGGTGAAAAGGCAAGCAAGGGACATTGGATGCAGGGACCCGGCAAGGCGCTGTTTGATGAAGCATACAGGCAGTTTGGACCACTTCCTATTATAGCTGAGGATCTTGGCTTCATTACGCCGGGAGTAAGGATGCTTATAGCTTCAACCGGCTTTCCGGGTATGGATGTAATGCAGTTCAGTGATACTAATCCAAGAGAAAGCTACAGCCCTTATGCTGACAGAATCTCATACACAGGGACACATGATAATGAGACCCTGCTTGGCTGGTGCAGGAATCGCTATAGGGATGATATAGCGAGGGCGTTAGAGCTTCGGGGAGTTAAGGAAGGTGATGCGGCATATGAAGCGGCTTATGCTGATGAAGCAAAGGCGATTGCAGAGAGCCTCCTTAGTCATTTCTATGACACTGAGGCTAGAATAAAGATAGTAGCGCTGCAGGATATACTGGGACTTGGCAATGAGGCAAGAATGAATACACCGGGTACAGTTGGACAAAACTGGAGCTGGCAGGCACGCAAGTTGGATTTATAATTCCAGAGCAAGGAGGCTTTGATTATGCAGGACACAAGTAAGATTAATGCAGAAAATGCAGAAGGCATTACCTTTGACAAAACAGCTGTAAGAAAGCAGCTTAAGGCTATAACGAAGGCACTTACAAAGGAGTATAAGGAGGAGGCCTCAGCCTCTATAGTCAAGCAGTGTCTTGACAGCGAGGAGTATAAGGCAGCAGAAAGCATTTTCATCTTTATCTCTATGGACGGAGAGCCTGTTACGACCGAGATTATCAAGCAGGCCTTTGCAGACGGCAAGGCTGTATATGTGCCAAGATGCCTAAGAGACGGCATCATGGAGGCTATCAAGATAGATTCCTTTGACTGCCTTAAGCCGGGACATTACGGCATATTGGAGCCGGATGATGCGATAAAGCCTACGGATGTCAGTGAATTTGACTCAGAGACGGCTGTAGCCTTTGTTCCCTGTGTCGGTGCAACTAAGGACGGCAAGCGTATGGGACACGGAGCAGGCTATTATGACCGCTTCCTTGAAAATCGCAAGATGAAGACACTTATGCTGGTATATTCTAAGCAGCTTCTCGATGATATTCCTTGTGATGTGCACGACATCGTCATGGACAGAGTTATATTTGATTGAATCAGCACCATATGAAAATCCAGAAAGCATGAATATCCGGAAATGCGGAGCAAAGCTTGCTTTGAGAAGCATTTATAGATTTTTATGTGGAGAACAAGGCACGTAAGTGTCTCTGTACCGACAAATCACACATCGCACATCGCAAAGCGATGTAGCAATGTGTGCTGAATAGTTATAAATTAGGCAGCAAATGCCAGTGATTTAAACATGAGAAAAGTACCCACAGACTGTATATTTATATCCTGCCATAAGCCCTGCTTCATACCTGAGGATGCGATGCTGTATCCTGTTCAGGTAGGAGCAGAGCTTAGTGCACACAGATTAGAGGGCATGCAGCCTGATGACGAGGGTGATAATATATCAGCCAGGAATCCTGGTTACTGTGAGCTTACTGCTCAGTACTGGGCATGGAAAAATGCAGACTGCGATTATTACGGCTTCTTTCATTACAGGCGTTTTCTTGCCTTTGATAAGGTATGGGATGCAGCCAGGGACTTAAACACCAAGGCTTTGCCGGCTCCGTATATTGAGCTAGATAATACCTGGGATGACCTGTCGGCATATAAGATTAACTCAGCAGCTATGCGCGAGGTAATACACCGCTTTGACATACTCACTGTGCTTAGAGAGCGTATCAATGAGACTGTATATGAGCAGTATGCAGAGTATCATGATGTGACAAAGCTTGATATGGCACTTGATATACTAAAGCAGGAGCATCCGGAATACAGTGCGGCAGCAGAAAGCTATATGAGCTCACATGATATCTATTACATGAATATGTTTATCATGAGCCGAAGACATTTCCATGAGTATATGGAATGGCTCTTTAGCATATTAACGCGTCTTGAACAGGAGCTTTCAGGCGTACAGCAAGAGCCAAGGCTTATGGGCTTTATCGCTGAGCGGCTCTTTGGCATATACTATACCTATTGCTTGAGTCAGGGGGCAAGATGTGCAGAGCTAAGGTATATTAAGTTCTATAACACTGACCCGGAGGCTGAATCTTTAGGCACAGAGCATCGCCAATATCATATAGGTCCCATTAAGGTAAATGTCGATATACGCAGGCTTAATCGCTTATTTCCTGCCGGAAGCCGCAGAAGGCAGTGGCTGAGAAAGCTGGTTATCCGCAGGCGAAAATCGTGAGATATTGTCATAAGACTGGGCAAGCTACAACGCCTTGCTTATTGCTAGTGCGTATTTCAAGCTAAAGGCTTTACCTATTAATTAATATTTATGCCGCCGATTCCAAAGGGCGGCGGGGAGATTGATATACACATGCTGTTTGATGTAGTTCCTGACAATTTTTTTACGCCTCTTGCCGCAAGAGGCAAGAGAGCATACTGGGAATGTATATGTATCCTGTTTCGTATCACAAACTCGGAGCTTAGCTTTGGCATAGAGAAGGATTATCTTGTAGACGAGCTTGAGTTCTACTTTAATTCCAATATGTCTGCAGATATAAGCGATGACGATGAGGAGGATGCAAAAGCAGACAATTCAGAGCTTACGGCAGCGAGTCCGAGAGATAAGGCTAATCTCATGCTTCGGCAGCTTGCAAGATGGGGCTGGATATATGTAGATACTGACATGAGCTATGTGCAGAGGGTTAATTTCAGAGATTATGCCATCTCCGTTATACGCTCGCTGAGTGATATTGATAAAAAGGATCATCCTGAGTATCAGGGCTACATTTACACTATATATAATCAGGTTAAGGCAGGAGAAGGGCAGGCAGGTATCGGACTCCTGCAGATAGTTGACAATACAGAGGCGCTTATAGCAGGACTTAAGAGCCTTAATGCCAATATCAAGAAGTATATTGATACACTGACAAGATACAGCACAGTAGCAGAGATTCTTGATGCTCTGCTTAATGATTATTACACCAATATTATCGACAAAGCATATCATCGTCTTATGACCTCGGATAATGTGGCCAAGTTCAGACCGGCAATTATAACGGGGCTTGAGAAATTTTCTAAAAATAAAAATTATCTGGACAAGGCAGCAGAGCAGATAGCTGAGATCAATGAGCTCAGTGTGCCGGAGGCGAGAGAGACCGCACTGTCGATGCTACATTCAGTGATTGATGCATTCAGGAA
>CAVBGP010000032.1:0-18084 GCA_963595005.1 Acutalibacteraceae bacterium
GCTTAGAAACAATAGCTAAGGTTCTTGATGAGATATTTGCAGGAAAGAGCTTAACTTGATGACTGGTTTAAGCTGAGGCTTGATAAAGGTTTTTGAATCAGCACTGAACAAAAGCCGTTGCGACAGAATAGGCTTGGAAACGAAACTGAACAGAATTATAGCGACAGACACTAAGCCTGACAGAAAATATAATAAACAACACTAAGCGAGGGAGACATTTACATGAGTATCCTTAATGTAGAACATGTTAATCACGGATTTGGAGACAGGACACTTATGAAGGATGTCTCCTTCAGGCTCTTAAAGGGAGAGCACGTAGGACTTATCGGAGCAAACGGCGAGGGTAAGTCCACCTTCATGAATATAATTACAGGCAGACTGCAGCCTGACGAGGGTCATATAGAATGGGCTAAAAATGTGCAGGTTGGTTATCTTGATCAGCACGCCGTGCTCGAGAAGGGCATGAGCATAGGCGATGTGTTGAGGAGTGCCTATGATCATCTGTTTGAGCTTGAGGCCAAGACACTTGATATATATAACCGCATGGGAGAGGCGGATGAGGATGAGATGCCGGCTCTTATGGAGGAGGTAGGAGAGATACAGGAGCTGCTTGAGGCACATGATTTCTATATGATAGATACCAAGGTTGAGGAGGTTGCGAGAGCTCTGGGGCTTAAGGACCTGGGCCTTGACCGTGATGTGACCGAGCTTTCGGGAGGACAGAGAACCAAGATACTGCTGGCGAAGCTATTGCTTGAGAAGCCTGATATACTCCTGCTTGACGAGCCTACTAACTATCTCGACCAGGAGCATATCGAGTGGCTTAAGCGTTATCTCAATGATTATGAAAATGCATTTATCCTCATATCTCACGATATTCCGTTTTTGAACAGCGTAGTCAATCTTATATATCACATGGAAAACGGTGAGCTTAGCAGATATGTAGGAAATTATACTGATTTTGAACGCATATATGAGGCTAAGAAGAGTCAGCTTGAAGCTGCCTATAAGAAACAGCAGCAGGAGATAAGCGAGCTTAAGGACTTTGTGGCACGTAATAAGGCCAGAGTTTCTACCCGTAATATGGCTATGTCAAGGCAGAAGAAGCTTGACAAGATGGAGATAATCGAGCTTGCAGGAGAGAAGCCTAAGCCGGAATTTGAATTTAAGCTTGCAAGAACTCCGGGCAAATATATCTTTGAAACAAAGGACCTTGTTATAGGCTATGATGAGCCGCTCTCAAAGCCGCTTAATCTGACCATGGAACGTGGACAGAAGATAGCGATGACAGGTGCAAACGGTATAGGCAAGACCACTCTGCTTAAGAGCATCATGGGTTATATTGAGCCGTTAAGCGGCAAATCCATACTTGGTGATTATCTCTATCCCGGCTATTTTGAGCAGGAGAAGAAGTATGAGACTAATATCAGCTGTATAGATGAGCTATGGTCGGAATTTCCTTCCTTCACTCAGTATGAGGTCAGAAGTGCACTTGCAAGGTGCGGACTGATGACCAAGCATATCGAGAGTCTGATGAAGGTGCTCAGCGGAGGCGAGCAGGCCAAGGTGCGCCTCTGCAAGCTTATTAATCACGAAACCAATGTATTGCTGCTTGACGAGCCTACCAACCATCTGGATGTAGATGCTAAGGATGAGCTTAAGCGTGCTCTTAAGGAGTATAAGGGCAGCATATTGCTGATATGCCATGAGCCGGATTTCTATGAGGATATTGTTACCGATGTATGGAATTGTGAGACGTGGTCGCTTAGGATGTAAGCGGGAGCTGATCCGGATGCAAGGGCTGCTATATAAGGGCTGCTAACAGGATGAATGGTTACTACAGAAGCTTTGATGATGAGATGAGGGAGCTTTTTGGCGGCAAGGTATACAGACTTGCGTTATCTGCGGCACATACCTGTCCCAATCGTGACGGAAGCTGCGGAACCGGGGGCTGCATATTTTGCAGTGCCGGGGGCTCCGGTGACTTTGCTGAGAGCTCTGCGTCAATAGATGAGCAGATAGAACGAGCAAAGCTAAGGGTGAGCGGAAAGCTTAGCAAAAGCTTTGCCGGATATATGGCATACTTTCAGTCCTTTACCGAGACCTATGGAGACACAGAGTACTTGGCGGGCTGCTTTGAGCAGGCAGCAGCGCATCCTGAGGTGCTTGCACTCTCGATAGCTACGAGACCTGATTCAATCAGTGATGACATGATATCAAGGCTTAAGGAAATCAATGCGAGAAAGCCTGTCTATGTTGAGCTTGGTCTTCAGACTATGCATGAGGATACGGCAAGGTATATCAATCGCTGCTATGAGCTCTCGGTGTTTGAGGATGCGTTTAGGAGACTTAAGGAAGCTGCTCTTAGAGTGGTGGTTCATGTCATAATAGGACTCCCAAACGAAGATGAAGATAAAATGGCAGCCACTGTCAAGTATCTTGCAGAGCTTAAATATGGTGAGCAGCATATAGACGGAATCAAGCTGCAGCTTCTGCATGTGTTGAAAGGTACAGAGCTTGCCGGCAGGATGCCGTGCATAAAGCCGTATCAGATTCATACGCTCCATACAGACAAAAAAGAAGATATCTGTGGCAAACGGCTGATTCTTAATGACGGAGCATTTCTTACATGTTATAATATGACAAGCTATGCCGAGCTTATAGTGAGACTTGTTGCGATGCTGCCGAAAGGGGTTACGGTACATCGTATTACTGGAGATGCACCAAAGTCCTTGCTTATATGGCCGCAGTGGACGGCGGATAAGAAGAGGGTGCTTAATACTATAGCTAAGGCATTCAGGGATAAAGAGGAAAGGTAATACTTCTTTGATTTCCCTTCAGTCTGCAGAAGCGCTGATTATATAGCAGCTTTTTAAGGTTACGGAGTCATGCTGATTTTGACTTCGCTAAACACGTAGCTTAAAACGGGGGTAAAGATGTTTACAGACAGCTTTGGAAGCATGGTATTTAACGAGAAGGTGATGAGGGATACACTTACCTCGGAGGCCTTCAAGAAGCTGATGAAGGTCAGAAATGAGGGTGAGCCTATGGAGAGAGCCTTGGCAGATGATGTGGCCGAGGCTATGAAGAAGTGGGCAGTCAGCAAGGGCGCAACACATTATACACACTGGTTCCAGCCTATGACAGGTTCAACAGCTGAGAAGCATGATTCATTTTTGGACAGAGACAGTGACGGTGAGCCTATCCTAGAGCTTTCCGGCAAGACCCTTCTTAAGGGAGAGTCAGATGCTTCATCATTTCCGTCAGGAGGCATCAGAGAGACCTTTGAGGCAAGAGGCTATACCGTATGGGATCCTACCTCTGATGCATTTATCAGAGAGGATACCTTGTGCATTCCGACCTCCTTTGGCTCATACAACGGTGCAGTACTTGATAAGAAGACACCGCTGCTGCGCAGCCTTGATGCACTTAGCCGTCAGGCAGTAAGAGTGCTCCATGTATTGGGCGAGGATGTCAGATATGTATATCCTTCAGTAGGACTTGAGCAGGAATACTTCCTCATCAACAAGGAGGATTATGCTAAGCGCAGGGATTTGATACTCACAGAGCGCACACTGTTTGGCGCACCGACCTCTAAGGGACAGGTGCTTGATGACCATTATTACGGAACCATTAGACCTAGAGTCAAGGCGTTCATGAAGGATCTTGATGAGGAGCTGTGGAAGGTAGGCATATATGCCAAGACCGAGCATAATGAGGTAGCTCCGTGTCAGCACGAGATGGCGCCGATATTTGCAAGAGCTAATATCGCTGTGGACAATAACCAGCTTACTATGGACATCATGAAGAAGGTGGCTAATCGCCATGGCTTTGTGTGTCTGCTTCATGAGAAGCCGTTTGAGGGTATCAACGGCTCTGGCAAGCATAACAACTGGTCACTTACAACCTCAGACGGGGAGAATCTGCTTAATCCGGGCAAGGATCCGGACAGTAATCTTAAGTTCCTCCTGTTCCTTACGGCTGTAATCAAGGCAGTTGATGATTATCAGGTACTTTTGCGTATCTCTGTATCCTCTGCAGCTAATGACCACAGACTCGGAGGCAACGAGGCACCGCCTGCAATTATCTCAATGTATCTCGGACGCAGACTGAGAACAGTGGTTGATTCTATTATCAACGGAGCTGAGGCTAAGTCTGATAATGCAAATGCTTCCGTATTGGATAACAATGACGACCGTAACCGCACCTCGCCGTTTGCATTTACAGGAAACAAGTTTGAGTTCCGTATGCCGGGCTCTTCGGAAAATGTCTCATGCACCAACTATGTTATCAATACCATAGTGGCAGAAAGTCTTAAGCAGTTTGCAGACAGACTTGAGCCGCACATGGGCAAGGAAAGCTTTGAGAAGGAGCTCAAAGCTCTTATCAAGGAAGAGCTTACAGCACATGAGCGTATACTCTTTGAGGGCAACGGCTACAGTAAGGAATGGGTCAAGGAGGCTAAGCGCCGTGGACTTGCTATCTTCAAGTCAACGCCGGAGGCATTTGCACATTATCTTGACGACAAGAACATTAAGCTGCTTACAGAGCATGGCATACTTACCAGGGAAGAGATTCAGGCAAGATGCAATATCGGTGTCGGAAAGTACACCAATATCATCAATATTGAGGCACGTACCATGCTGCTCATGGCAGAGAAGGATATACTTCCTGCAGCAATCAAGTACAGCAGTGAGCTTGCCTATGGCATAGAGTCCAAGCAGGCACTCGGATTAAATGTTGATTGCGAGCTTAAGCTGGTATCAGATATAAGTGAGCGTGTTAATGCATTAAGCATCAACAATGAGGCTCTTAAGACCGTGCTTAAGAATCAGCCGTCCGAGCCAATGAAGGCAGCTCTCAATGCCTACAAGAAGATTGTTCCGACTATGGATGAAGAGAGACGTATAGTAGATGAGCTCGAGCTCCTGGTTGATAAGCAGAGCTGGCCATATCCGGATTATACTGATTTACTATATTATGTATAAATCCAGCACCACCGGAAATTATAAAAATACAGAGCCAAGCTTGCTTGGCGATGATTTTTAATAATTTCCGGTGGCGGCCAAGGCGCGAAGCGCCTCTGGATCGCCACATCACGCATCGCGAAGCGATGTGGTGATGTATGGTGCGTAATATAAAAAACGGCCAAGGCGCGAAGCGCCTTTGGGTCGCCACATCACGCATCGCGAAGCGATGTGGTGATGTATGGTGCGTAATATAAAAAGGGCGGAGGCATTCGTACCTCCGCTTTTTGTTTCAATCCTGATTAAATTTGCTCCAGTTAACCTCACCTACAGTGTAGCAGAATTCAACCTCAGGGTCCTCGATGCCTAATGATTCCATAGTATAGTCCGTACCCTTGGTTATACTCAGGAGCCCACGCATATACCTAAAGCAGGCATCCTCACCTTCATCGCGAATCAGCTTAAGGCATTTCTCAAGCACTGCACGTGTATGCTCATTCATAACGATATACTGTCTGTGCATAGCGTAGTGCTTCCACGGAGATGACAGAGTATAGTTAGGTCCCTGATAGGTTATGCAGGCTGCACGCCTGTCGCAGACCATTTCAACAACATAACGCATAGGCATTTTGTTGCCGTATACGGTTTTTTGGTTATGAAAGGCAAAGTCTATCCAATATTCAAAATGGTGCTTATTTCTGCCCTTATGGTGGAGCCATGAGGTGGAGCAGCCCTCGTGAGTGCTTCTTTCAACAGCATTAGGGGACTTATGCCCATCGAAATATTTTATGCCTATACCAAATTCTGAAGGTGAAAACTTGCTGAAATCATGAACAATGCCCTGGTAATAAAGTCCACACTTAAAGCAGCCCTGAGCAACATAATATTTATGCTTGCACACGGTTTTAAGGTGTCCGAAAAATCTCTGTGCAGTTGTCATTGATTGAAATGCATATTCACCCATAAAATTATTACTCCTTAAGCAAAGATAATATCACAGCACAGCATTTCATGCTATACTGTGCCGGTGAATAACAATGAAAGAAATCAAATTATGATATATAAGGAATTAAAGGCAGAGGATTTATCACGTCTGTCACATTACTATGGATTAAGACAGCAAAAGAGCTGCGACGGCTCGCCGCTTGTAAGCTACCTCTACAAATACTATTATGATGTTCGTTATTGTGAGTTTGAGGATGCACTGCTATTGAGCTATCATGGCGAGGATGGTTCAGTGTATGGCTTTCTCCCGCTTTGCAGGGAGGAAGATATATCCAAATACTTTAAGCTCCAGGAGGAGTACTTCAATAATGAGCTAAATATACCTCTGGTCATAAGCTCGGCAGATGAAGAGGGAGTGGAGCTGCTTAAGGCTCAGGGCACACTTGATGCGTATGAGCTTGTGAGAGAGGATGACATAAGGGATTATATCTATCTGGGAGATGCATTAAGGACGCTTGCCGGACGCAAGTATTCCAAGAAGCGCAATCATATCAATAAGTTCCTTACTCAATATGACGGACGCTGGGAATACCGCAGTCTAAGCTATGCAGATCATGCGGATATTGAGCATTTCCTTAATTGCTGGATGAAGCAGAAGAAGCTTCAGGACCAGGGAGTCGGAACCAGTGAAGATGGTGAGGCTTTTGATCCTAAGGAGGAGCTTGACGGAGAGTATCGCGGCATAAAGGGCATCATCAATGAGGCGACAGTCTACGATTATATGAAGATAGGCGGCATCTATATAGACGGAGAGCTTAAGGCATTTTCAATAGGCGTGCAAAGCGAGGCCTGCTCGATGGCTATCATTGATGTTGAGAAGGCTGACAGCAGCATTGACGGGCTCTATCAGATGATTAACAAGGAGTTTTTGCTACATGAATTCCCGGATGTTGAGCTGGTTAATCGTGAGGATGATGTTGGAATTGAAGGCCTAAGACAGTCGAAGCTCTCATATTATCCTGTTGATTTTGAGTATAAATATACACTGAGGCAGAAAACTGAAAGCTAAGAAACAACATGACAGTAAGGCAGGCAATGCTTTCTGTTATAGAGCTAAAGCTGCAATAACGAATATATATGGAGTTATATATGTTTGATAAATTAGAGACACGCTTTCTTAATAAAAATGAATATGCATTGACCTATGATATATTTTGCGAGGCGTTTGATGACGGAGACAAGGAGTTTCTTGAGACATTTTACGGGGAAATGAAGCCTGACGGAAGCTGCACCGGTGTTATCAATAACAATATAATAGCAGCAGTTTTCGATGGAGAGCGAGTGGTAGCTTCGGCACAATGCATGCTCGTAAGAGCTATGACTCGTGACAGCAATCCCAGGGAATTAATTATTCCGTATATCATGGCAGTCGTAACAACCAAAAGCTACAGACACAAGGGCTGCATGGACAGGGTATTAAATCTTATTATAGAGAGACTTATGTCAGAGGGCTATCCGTGGTGCTTCCTTGTGCCGGTAAATACTGCAATTTACAGACATTTAGGCTTTGTAACGGATTGGAAGATAAGCCTCGAGGAATTAAAAAGCATATATTCTGATGATGAAGGTCTCGAGACCGCTTCAGCCAGGCTGCTTAACGGCGACAGGATTGATGAGGTTACGGTCTGCGGAATAGCGAAAGGAAGCTTTGACTGAATATGGAATTGCGGCACCTTAGATACTTCTATGAAGTTGCAAATGAAATGAATTTTACCAAGGCTGCAGAAAAGCTTAACATTGCTCAGCCACCGCTAAGCAAGCAAATCAAAGACCTTGAGAAGGAGCTGGGCGTTAACCTTTTCGTGCGCCGACCGCATTTTCTTGCACTTACACCTGAGGGAGAGACACTTAAGCAGTATGCGGCACAGATATTAGGGCTTGCAGATAAGGCCTCTGAGACGGTTCAGAATATGGGACAGGGCCTTCACGGTACGATAGAGATTGCCTGCGTAGAGGGTAATATACTTAGGGTTCTGGCTGAGTGCATAGCGGATTTTGCTAAAATGCATCCGGCAGTTCAGTACAATATATGGACCGGAGGTGCAGATGACATTATAAGCAGACTTAGATCCGGACTCAGTGATTTTGCAATAATCGCAGATGTTACTGATGCTGAGGGAATAGGCCATTATAAGCTGTTTAATGAGCATTGGACGGCAATAATCCCAAGTGATAATCCTTTGGCTAAGCAGGAAGGGTCTTCCGTAAGCGTTGCAGATCTTCTGCCCTATGATCTTATCATTCCGACCAGAACCGACAGACTCGAGGAGGTTAATAACTGGTATAAATATAGCGCTGAAAAGCCTAAGATAAGATGCAGATATACCAACATACTGTCTGCCTATGAGCTGTCACGCTGTTCAATCGGCATATCCATACTGCCGGGAGACGCAGGTGAGATTGCAGGACCCGAGAGGCAGGATCATGTTGTGTGCAAGCATATCAGAGACTGCGAAGCAGAGGCAAGCATTGAGATGATATTCAGCAAATACCGTATGCTGCCTAATGTTGTCTTTGAATTCATGACCTTTATAAGAAACAGAGTAAAGTCGATATAACACATATAATGAGAAGCCATGCAGGATAAGGAAAATGCAGCAGTTTGACATTTTCAGCTTGCATAGTCAGATTAATTTTGATACAATACCAGTCTGTGACACATTAATTATCCTTGCTCCTGTAGGCTGCAGGGGCCGGAGACCAAAAGGAGGACAAACACATGAATAAGTACGAGGTTACAGTTATTCTTAGTGCGAAACTCGAGGAAGAGGCAAGAACAGCTGCCGTTGAGAAGGTTAAGGGATACATAACCAGATATAACGGAACTGTTGGTGATGTTGAAGAGTGGGGCAAGAAGAGACTTGCTTACGAGATTCAGCATCAGACAGAGGGCTTTTATTACCTCATCAACTTCGAGGGCGACAGCGAGACACCTAACGGTGTTGAGTCAGAGCTTCGCATTTATGAGCCTGTGCTCAGATACTTAGTCGTTAAGAAGTAAGACTAAAGTACAGAAAGAGGAGCATATGAACAAAGTTATCTTAATGGGCAGATTAACAAGAGATCCTGATATCAGATATACTCAGGGTGAGAACAGTATGGCTGTCGCAAGATTTAGCCTGGCTGTAGACAGACGCCGTACCAATGCAGACGGACAGAGGGATGCAGATTTTATCTCTTGCGTTGCGTTTGGCAGGTCAGCTGAATTTGCCGAGAGATACTTGCATCAGGGCACAAAGGTTGTGGCTACAGGCCGCATCCAGACAGGCAGTTATACCAACAAGGATGGCCAGAAGGTCTATACAACAGATGTTGTTATTGAGGACCTTGAGTTTGCTGAGAGCAAAGCAGCCTCAGAGAACCGCGGCGGCGGTTCATACGGCGGTTCAAGAAGCAATGGACATGGTTCAGATACTTCTGCAGCTGTAGGAGAGGGCTTTGAGGGCTTCATGAACATCCCTGAGGGCATTGAAGACGAAGGACTGCCTTTCAACTAAGCACTAACGAATAAGGAGGAATACCGATGGCATTTCAGAAAGAAGAAGGCGCACGCCCTAAGAAGATGGGCGGCTTCCGCAGGAGACGCAAGGTATGTGTATTCTGCAGCGAGAAGGCTAAGCCGGTCGATTATAAGGATGTTGCAACATTAAAGAAGTATATCTCTGAGAGAGGTAAGATTCTGCCTCGTCGTATCACAGGCAACTGTGCAGAGCATCAGAGAGACATTACCCTTGCAGTTAAGAGAGCAAGACATATCGCTCTTCTTCCTTACACTGTAGAGTAATCTTAGCTAAGATTTTTTAAGAGGCTGTCATACCGTTGATTATGGTCAATGGTATGCAGCCTCTTTTGCTGTATGATGATGCGGTTTACCTGTGAAGA
The DNA here is from genome assembly GCA_963595005.1 of Acutalibacteraceae bacterium. GTDB lineage: Bacteria > Bacillota > Clostridia > Lachnospirales > Lachnospiraceae > Avilachnospira. The sequence goes on from CAVBGP010000032.1 coordinate 9,855, forward strand.
AAAAAAGGCGGATACCCGCAGGTATCCGCCTAAGCTTTAAACTTTATAGATTAAGCCTGGATAGCGCCCATAGGACATGCTGACTCGCAAGCTCCGCAATCGATGCAAGCACCAGCGTCTACAACGTACTTTCCGTCTCCCTCAGAGATAGCTCCTACAGGACATGCACCTGCACAGCTGCCGCATGATACGCAAGCATCAGAAATTGTATGTGTCATAATTGGTTCCTCCTTATCAAACATTAATGTTTAGGTATTTTTGAATTACTTCGCATATATTATCGCGTTATCCCCGTGTTAGTCAATAACAACACTTGTTATCACGAGCTAACAGACGACTTAAACAGGCGCATACACGAAAAGTCTGATACAAACTTTTTGGAACAGTATATTAGGCGTGATGAATTGGATGAACCCGGATGTTAATATAAACCTGAACCGTGAGCCATGACTGTGGACGATAACTGCAATAAACTGCGAGCATTGAACAAAGTATACTCACTGCCACAAACTTATGGTATAATCAAACCTATTATGAAGAGTAAACGAAAATCTACATATTCCATAATGCTGTATCTGAGATGGCCGCTGCTGTTATCGGTACTTCTTGTGTTTATGAACATTTTGCTGATTGCACTTGACCCGCATGCTGCAGCATTTATGTGTATTTTCACGGTTTTGTTCGTGATATTCTCAGCTGCGCTGTATATCTACAGCCGAAAGTCAATTTATTCGGGGCTTATTAACTTTGCGCTGGGCTTTGACAGCACGGAATCCAATATACTCAATAATCTGAGTGTTCCTACGGCTATATGCAGCCGTAACGGCAGTTTGATTTGGTCGAATGCCGCATTTGAAGAGCTTTTCACACAGTATCTTACAACTAAGTCGATTAAGGATATCTTCCCTGATATAACACATGAGGTGTTGGATGACCTTGATGAGCCGGTGCTCATACACAGCTCCTATGGCAGCTTACGTTATCTTATTGAGATGCGTCCGACAGAGATTTTTACTGATGACAGCGTTTTAGAGGACAATATCTCGGAGGAACTAGAGGGAGAAGAATCTGACAGTTATTATGCAATGGATGCCACTGACGGTTCAGAGGACGCTTTTGACAGCACAGAAGATCAGGGCAAGACATTTGCAGCGGATGAACCTGATGCGGATGCTTCAGTCTATGATGATGCAGTGGTTAAGCGTGTATCACGTCTTGGCAAGACTTCATTTAGATATAGGACAGGTGACGAGGCTCTTGACGAACAAGCTGAAAATGTCATCATTATATCTGTAACGGACGAAACCGAGCTGGTTCAATACAAGAAGGATTATAGGGATACCAGACCGTGTGAGGGACTCATATATCTTGATAATTATGATGAGGCGCTTGCATCAGTAGAGGAAACCAGACGAAGCCTGCTTACCGCCTTGGTAGACCGCCGTATCAGCAACTACATAACTGCGCTTAACGGCATAGTCAAGAAGCTTGAGAAGGACAAATTCTTTTTCTTCATGAATGAGAAGGATGTGCAGACCATGCTTGAGGACCGCTTCTCTATATTGGAAGAGGTCAAGACTATCAATATCGGCAATGAGCTGGCACTTACCCTTAGTATAGGAGTTGGCAGAACCGGAGCCACGTATGAGGAAAACTATAATTATGCTCGTGCGGCTATAGATTTGGCTCTTGGTCGAGGCGGAGATCAGGCTGTAGTTAAGAGTGGTGAAACCGTGACCTACTTTGGCGGCAAGACACTTGCTCCGGAGAAGAATGCCCGTGTCAAAGCAAGAGTTAAGGCACAGGCTCTTAAGGAGCTGTTATCTGCCAATGACAAGCTTCTCGTTATGGGACACAGCAACCCGGATGCGGACAGCTTAGGGGCATCCATAGGCATATGGAAGATTGCACGCTCATATGGCAAGAAGGCGCATATAGTTCTTAAGGGCACAAACAAGTCCTTAGAGCCTATGTACAGGCAGTTTGTGGGTAATCCTGATTATCCTGAGGATATGTTTATAAATGGCGATAAAGCTCTTGGCTTTGTGGATCATACCACGCTGCTTGTGGTCGTCGATGTAAACAGACCAAGCTACACTGAGGAGCCGAGACTTTTGCAAAGCGCCGGCAATATCGTTGTTATAGATCATCACCGCCGCGGAACGGAATTTATAAATAATGCACAGCTCTCATATATTGAGCCGTATGCGTCATCAGCTTCGGAGATGATATCGGAGATTGTTCAGTATATTGATGATACAACTACGCTTACTCCGCTTGAGGCTGATGCTCTGTACGGCGGTATAGTAATTGATACTCAGAACTTCATAACACAGACAGGTATACGTACCTTTGAGGCGGCCGCCTTCCTTAAGCGTAAAGGTGCATCGGTTCAGAGGATACGTAAGCTGTTCAGAGACAGCTTCAGTGACTTTAAGGCACGTGCGGGAGCCTTGGATAATGCAGAGGTTTACAGAGAGCATTTTGCAATAAGCGTTCTGGACCCGGATGGAGTTGATACGCCTACGGTTGCCTGTGCTCAGGCAGCCAACAATCTGCTTGATGTAAGCGGAATCAAGGCAGCAATCGTCCTTACCGAGTACAATGAGCTTATCTATATATCAGCACGAAGCATTGATGAGGTCAATGTGCAGGTTATGATGGAGAAGCTTGGCGGCGGCGGTCATATGGCTATAGCCGGTGCACAGCTTAAAAACACAGATATTGATGCTGCCATAGCTTTGGTTAAGCAAACAATAGATGAAATGATAGAAAAAGGAGAGATATCCTAATGCAGGTAATACTTATAACAGATGTTAAGAGCCTTGGTAAGAAGGGCACTATAGTTAATGTTAATGACAGCTATGCCAGAAATTATATTATCCCGAGAGGACTCGGAGTAGAGGCTAATAAGGCTAATCTTAATGACCTTAAGCTGCAGAATGCCAACATGGAGAAGCTTGAGGCGGCCAGAGTGGCTAACGCCAAGGATATGAAAGCTATAATTGACGGCAAGACTGTTGAGATCGCAATCAAGACCGGTAAGGATGGCAAGCTCTTTGGCTCAGTAACCAACAAGGAGGTTGCAGAGGCTATCAAGAAGACCTTCAATGTAGATATAGACAAGAAGAAGATAGCAATGGAAGCAATCAAGACCTCAGGAGCTCATCCGGTAAATATTAAGCTGCATAAGGACATTACAGCAGCTGTTACTGTTAAGGTAGTCGAGAGCTGATTAGCTTATGGCAGACAATAATACTGCAAATAACATACTTACACGTACGGCACCGCAGAATATAGATGCTGAGAAATCCGTTATAGGCTCAATGCTTATGGATAAGGAAGCGATTGAGACTGCACTTGGTATGCTTACGAAGGATGACTTTTATTCAAGGCAGTATGGCATTATGTTTGAAGCTATACGCAGATGCTATGAGTCTCTGGATAAGGACGGCATAGTCGATATTGTCACGGTTCAGGAGCAGTTAGCTAAGGATGGGGCACCATCTGAGATGCAGAGCGTAGATTTCCTCAAGGCACTCTATGATGCAAGCCCTACCTCGGTTAATATTCGCTTATATGCGGAGATAGTTCGTGATAAATCTGTGCAGCGTAAGCTTATTAAGACCTGCGGAGAGGTAAGCCAGCTGTGCTACGATGATAATGAATCAACAGAGGATATCCTCGCTGAGACTGAGACTCGCATGTTCGAGCTGCTTAAGACCGGAACCAGCACGGAGCTTGTCTCAATTGAAGATATATCCATAGCAGTATATGAAAATATACAGAAGTCCTCATTGAGCAAGGATCATATAACCGGTGTAGCAACAGGCTTTACGGATCTTGATAATATGACCACAGGCTTTCAGCCTTCGGATTTCATACTTATAGCAGCACGTCCTTCTATGGGTAAGACAGCCTTTGTTCTTAATATCCTGGAGTATGTAGGTGTTAAGAAGAACAGACCGTCCATGATATTCTCGTTGGAGATGAGTAAGGAACAGCTTGTAAACCGTCTTTTCGCCATGGACTCATGTATAGACGCGCAGCTCTTGCGTACAGGACGATTGAGCGACAATGATTGGGAACGCCTTCTTGATACAGCTAACAGGATAGGCTCATCCAACATTATCATTGATGATACACCGGCTATATCAGTATCTGCAATGCGCTCCAAATGCCGCAAGATTAAGCTCGAGCGAGGACTTGACCTTATTGTTATAGACTATCTGCAGCTTATGAGCGGAGGAGGAACCAGGAGAAGCGACAGCCGTCAGCAGGAGGTTTCTGACATATCAAGAGCACTTAAGGCACTTGCAAGAGAGCTTGAGTGCCCTGTTGTAGCACTTTCACAGCTGTCTCGTGCGGTTGAGCAGAGGCCGGATAAACGTCCAATGCTGTCTGACCTGCGTGAGTCAGGAGCTATAGAGCAGGATGCGGATCTTGTTATGTTCCTGTACAGGGATGAATACTACAATCCGGATTCGGAGAAGAAGGGTGAAGCAGAGGTTATCATAGCTAAGCAGCGTAACGGCCCTATAGGAACCGTAGATCTGTATTGGCAGTCGGATATCACTCGTTTTGTCAACAAAGAGAAGAACTTCACATAGCAATGCAAACTGCGTATTAGCGGGCATCAGCTTATAAAAAAAGGACGAATTGCAGCAACACCTGTCTGCTGATGCAATTCGTCCTTTTTAGCTTAACTGAATAGAAAAAAGATGGCTGCCGAATGAACTTTGGATTATTCGACAGCCATCTTGCATTAGACTTACTGATAATTGAGTTATAAAGCTAAATCTAAGTGATTAAATCACTCTTCAACAACTACACCGCTTAAAATCTCATTGAGATGAGATACAAGCTGATCACAGTTGATACCATGTACCGCGCAAGCCTCCTCAAGCGTCTCCATCTGAGATGCCGGGCATCCGAGGCAGTGCATGCCGGAGTTCATTAATGCTCCTGCGATGAACTGTGCGTTCTCTAATGTGAGCAGCTCGCCGATACGCATATCCTTAGTGATAGTCATATAAATAATCCTCCTGATATTAATACTTGTTTACAGCTGACCTAATATAGCAATTGCATCATCAGAAATAAGCCTGTAATGCTCCTCATAATAGGCCAAAGTGTCCTGAACGGTCTTAATCATGCGTCCGTACTCCGAAGCAACATTGCATGCCTTGGCAAACTCCTCCTTAGCGACAGAACCTGCATTGATGACAAGTATGTAATGTCCGTCGGAAGGACTCTTATAGAGCTGACTGCTGCCCGGATATGAATGAGCTGAACGAGCGGCCCTGATGACAGTATCAAGGTCATCAAAAGCAAAAGCCCTGTACTCATCAGGAACAGATGCCAAAGCTGCGCTGCCTGACTTCGCTTCATCCTTAGGCGCTTCCTTAACTTCTGCCTGGCCGGCAGCACCGGATGCAGCCTTAAGCTGTTCTGCCAATCCGTCGGCTCCTTCAAGCAGGGCTGACGCAAGACGGCTGAGCCAATGCTCTGCCTCACGCTTTGAGGAAGGGTTTTGAGTGAACCTCGAGAAGCGTGTATCAAGCTCCTCCGGGTTTGCTACCTTTGAGATAATGAGCTGTATAGAATCACTGCTCATAGGAATAGCCTCTATCATGATAGGGGTATTCTCCGCCTTAAAGCCGACTTCATTGCTCGCCTTGTTCATCATCTCTTCAAAGAGCTTGCGCGCTTTGTCTGAGCCGTAGGCTAATTCTCTGAGATTGAGATTGCGGACACTTAAATCAAAGCTTGTAAGAGTACATCTTATTGAATTTTCGTTAATTCTCTCTATTCGCATATTTCTCCTCTTAAGTTAAATTATAATACATCAAATGTGGAAAATTATCAATTATACGGCTCAAGTTTATAAAAAATTTATGGATTGTTTATCCTTATTTAATTGAATGAGAAGCGTTGTTTGTGCATAATGTAAATGCACTGTCAGGCAGGCGCTCTTATCACGGTGCAGCAACATATCAAACAAGGTTTTGTGCGGGACGACATTTCGCGCATCATAACTTCAAACAGTATGCTTTTGACGCGGCACACAGCCGGTATACATGTATCTTAATTGCGCAAACCATAAGACGTCTTAAGCATTCAGAAACCCCATATTATCAATTATTTTATTCAGGCATTTGCCATCGGAACTCCAGGAATTAACATCATGCCAACATCTGTGTCACAGCAGGCAAGCCTAAAGCTCCCAGCCAGAGCATTCCGGGTCAGCAGACATGATGCAATAAGGACGCCTGTCAAAAACAAAAGGACAACTGAATACAGAGAAAAATCAACCTGATGCAGGCTTAAGTGGCTCTATCTGCCCTGATGCCCACGGCCTGTCAGGTTGATTTTTATTGCCGTAAAATGCTATAATCTAACGATTGTTATGAAGAAGGTTAAATCAAGACGCAAAAAGCGTAATAAATCAGGCTTAATAATAAAGCTGTGCCTGCTGCTGATACTGGCAGCCGGCATCTATATGGCTGTAAGCAGCGGGCTTTTGTCAGAAATAATGGCATCCTCAGAGCAAAAGCCGCTTTCAGAGTGGCTTGAAGTAGATGATGATGAGGTCAGGATATATCTTGATAATGAGGCTGACTTTAGCGTTAAGGGCAGATATGAGTCGGATAAGCTGTATCTGCCGGTAAATTATGCAATCAAGCATCTGAACTCCCGCTTTTTCTGGAGTGATGCTGACAGAATGCTAAGCTATACGCTGCCGGATGAGACTATTGATATAAGAGAGAGTGAAGAGTATAACGGGGCTGCCGCATTTACAGAGTATGACGGCGAAGCCTATGTGCAGGCAGATATTATAGCGGCATATTCGCACATAGTCATAACCGAATTCTGCGGGGCTGATGAACCGGCGAAGCGAGCGTTTATAGATACAGCAGGAACTAAGCTTCAGAAGGCAGTACTTCAGCACAAAACCTCTATGCGGACTAAGAGAGACCTTAAGTCTCCGGTGCTTACCACACTTAATAAGGGTGATGAGCTTACTGTAATTGACAGCAATGAGCAATGGAGCAGTGTTGTGTCTGAAACAGGCTACAGCGGATTTGTACGCACCAAATATCTTGGAGCGAGCAGCGAGGCGGTAATAGCTGATAATTATGCTGAGCCTAAGGTAGAGCACACATTGCTTGCAGATAAGCCGGTTATGGGCTGGCACGGTATATATACAACTGCCGGCAACAGTGAGCTTGATAATCGCCTTGCAACAGCCGGCGGGCATATTAACGTGCTGTCACCTACATGGATACAGATAAGCGATGCGGAAGGAAACTATGTCAATTACTCCAGCGAAGATTATATAGCCAAGGCTCATGCGGCCGGATGCCAGGTATGGGTAAGCATAGATAACTTCAATCAGTCATCAGCCATTAGTGATTTTAACAGCAAGACCTTCTTTGAAAGCTCAGAAAAGCGCCGGGATTTCATAGCCAGACTTATGGCAGAGGCTGGAAAGTATGGTTACGATGGACTGAATCTTGATTTTGAGGGCTTAAAGAGTGAGGCGGGTGCAAGCTATGCACAGTTCTTCAGAGAGCTGTCGGTTGAGTGCCGCAAGGCGGGACTGGTGCTGTCAATAGATAATTATGTTCCGTATGATTTCAATGACTTTTATCGCCTCGATGAACAGGGAATCTTTGCTGACTATGTAGTGATTATGCTATATGATGAGCATACGCAGGAGCCGGGCTCAAATTCATCGCTGTCATTCGTGGATTATGGACTTGATGAAGCGGCAAAGGACGTTGAGACAGACAGGATTATAGCGGCTCTCCCGCTTTATACGAGGCTTTGGAATACTGATGATACAGGCAGCACAAGCTCTCAAACCATGAGCATGACGGCAGCCAAGCAGTATGCGGCAGATAAGGGTGTAGAGTTAAAATGGGATGAGACTATAGGTCAGTATTATGGTGAGTTTGAGCTTGATGGTATATTCAAACAGCTTTGGCTCGAGGATGAGAACTCACTCAAGGCCAAGCTGGATGTGATTTCGGAAAATGCAGTCGGAGGCATTGCTTTCTGGCGGCTGGGCTATGACAGCACAGATGTATGGAAGGTAATAGATGCTATCAATCAAGGATGAAATCAGCATAATGACTATTTAAGAAAATCTCTGATTACCATACGTGATACGTAAACAGGCAAAGCGCAGGCAAGCCTAATTTAGAACAAGAGGAGCAAGATACAA
>CAVBGP010000033.1:0-17803 GCA_963595005.1 Acutalibacteraceae bacterium
TATGCGCAGATGCGCCGTGACATTCAGGACGAATACCTCGCCGCCATGCTTGTAGGCACCGGTGAGGATACGCCTGACCTTATGGATATACAGATGGCTGCAAATGAAGCCTTGCCTGACATCGCTAAGCGGCTTGGCTTTGACCTGTCAGATTATGTGATTCCGGATGAGATTTTCGAGAAGGAGTCAGAGCAGCTTAAGGACTCTAAATATCATTAACTATCTCCACAACGCTTAAAGTATCGCCCTTCACCGTGAACCTAACATCATAATCACAGTAATAGAAGCCGTAGCGGCGTTCTCCCCTGTCATCTGCATCATATTGCGGCCTGGGGTCCTCTCTGAGCGCCGCATATAGACCGGCCTTCTGCTCATCACTTATGTCAAGCTTAGCTATAAGCGCATCAGGGTCTGTTACCTTAAGCGCATGATTGTCCGTAATTGACACATAGCCGTCAACGGCATCCGGGTGGCAGTCATATCTAACATACGGCTTAATGTCATAGACCGGTGTGTTGTCCATCATATCTATTCCTGAGACATGCAGCACAGGGCCGTTATCCGTAAATTCAATGCGCTCCAGTCTCACGCTTGAGAGTCCTATGTTATTTGGCCGAAAGGGTGAGCGTGTTGCCCAGATACCCATATGAGTCTTGCCGCCAAGTCGCGGCGGGCAGGCTGTTGCACTCCATTCCTTACGATGAGCCTTGGAGAAATCCCACAGTACCCATATATGGCTGAAGCCCTCAAGCCCTTTGACTGCCTCCGGATCCCTGTAATATGGTTCAAATACTATAGTGCCTTTGAGCTCATCTGCCACTCCGCTTTGTCTCGGCACACCAAATTTAGTACGAAAATCAGTATGTATATATGCAACCGGCTTAATCTCCAAGTATCCTGACTCCTTCTCTTTTTATAATCATTCTACTGCATTAATCATGTCCAGCACTGCCTGCTTAATCTCAGCATTAACCTTGAGCGCCTGCTCGTGTGTAGCCTGCTTAGAATAAAAATAAAACTTAATCTTAGGCTCAGTGCCGCTTGGGCGAACCGCAAACCATGACTCATTATCAAGAGTGAATTTAAGTGCATTTGTAGGTGCAAGCTCCTTGTATCCCTTCTTAAAATCTACTGCCTCAAGCACCTTAAAGCCGGCAATCTCCTTTGGAGTATTGCTGCGAAGCCAGCTCATCATACGCTTGATACGCTCCGCTCCGCTTATTCCCTCAAGCACTATATTAGGCTCATCCTCTGCAAATGCACCATAGCGTTCATATATCTCCAGCAGTACATCATACAGAGACTTGCCCTTAAGTCTGTAATATGCAGCTGCCTCGGCTATAAGCATGCCGGCAGATATACCATCCTTGTCTCTTATATCCTCACAAGCGGCATATCCCACAGATTCCTCATAACCAAAGAGATACTTAAAGTTATGCTCATGAAGATACGGTATCTTGCCGCTTATATTCTTAAAGCCTGTGAGCGTCTCAAACATGGTGACTCCGTAGTGCTCCGCAATGCGGTCTCCAAGGTTCGAGGTGACTATAGAACGAACTATAGCCCCATTTTCCGGCAGAGTACCGGCACTCTTATGTCCCTCAAGTATATAGTTTACCAGTATATAGCCTGTCTGATTGCCGTTTAACGGTATATAGTCTCCGTTTGTATCTCTAATCTCTATCGCAAATCGATCAGCATCAGGATCTGTCGCCATGAGAAACTCAGCGCCGTATCTTCTTCCGTATTCCTCACTCAGCTTAAATGCCTTAGGATCCTCAGGATTAGGATATCCGACAGTAGTAAAGTCAGGATCCGGCTCCTCCTGTTCCTTAACTATATGCCAATTGTTAAAGCCTCGCTCCTTAAGCATTTGCCTGAAAGGTATAGAACCGCAGCCATTAAGCGGCGTATATATGAACGGCACGCTAAGATCAAGCTCTGCACCATCATGTATAGCAATAGCCTCAATTTTATCCAGATATTCCCTGTCATATTCTGCTCCAAGCACTGTTATACTGCCCGCAGCAATGCCCTTTGCATAATCCAAGGTCTTAATGCCGCTCCACATATCTACAGCGTTAATACACTCTGTCATCTCGTCTGCAAGTGCACTTGATACCTGACAGCCGTCACCTCCGTATACCTTGTAGCCGTTATATTCCTTAGGATTATGAGAGGCGGTAACATTTACCCCGCCAAAGCAATTAAGACGGCGCACCATAAAGCTAAGCTCAGGTGTAGGCCTGAGATCTGGAAATGTATATGCCTTTATACCGTTTGCGGCAAATATACCTGCGGCAAGCTCAGAGAATTCCTTCGAGAAATGTCTCGGATCGTGTGCTATTACGACGCCGCGCTTCATAGCCTCAGAACCATGCTTAGCAATATAATCTGCTATGCCCTGAGTCGCCTTGCCAACTGTAAGCACATTCATACGGTTAGTACCTGCCCCAAGCTTTCCTCTTAAGCCCGCAGTACCAAAGGAGAGCTCCTTATAAAATCTCTCCTCTATGTCTGTTTCATTAGCAGCTATTGTCTCAAGCTCTTTTCTTAGCGGATCATTTCCCTCAAGCCTTTGCAGCCACTCATTATATCTGTCTATGTAATTCAAATTCTTCTACTCCTTCGTTCCTTCACCTAAGCTAATGCTAATGCTAGTGCAGATACAATATGCGTCGTATAAGCCTCTTAGTATTAAATGCCCTGCGAACTGCCTTGATTGAGGCTCTGTAATCCTTATTAACAAAGCCCTTATATATAAGCTTCTGCAGCTTGCTTCCGTCGTACTCCTTAACCTCTGCCCTCACGCGGCAGCTTAGATCCGACTCAAGTATATCACTGTAGGCTTCCATCAGCTCCTCATCAGTGTATTCGTCATCACTTGCGGTCTCATATATGTAGCTTACAATGTCCCCTGCGTTATATCTTATAAATCCACGCTCTGCATCAGCATCTCCTGACAGCCCGTAGCTATCCATAAGACTGTCTACATATTCATTTACAAGCTGTGTATCCGACAGATAATCCAGCTTAAGGTGCCTGCCCATGCCATCGTTACCTAGTCTGTAATTATAGAGCGGACCGCTTAAGTAGCCTATGCGTTCAGCCTTTGCGAGTAAGCCTGCCGTAATCAGCCTGTCATCTCCGTTTAGCTTTTTGTGAATCTCCGGTCTGTCCGTAACCGCATAGAAAAGCTCTCTCTTAAAGAGCTTGCCCCATATGCTGTTAAGAGTCCAATCCGACACAAAAGCTCGCCATACAAATCTGCGGTCCTCCTCGGTAAATACAGCTCCGTCGGGAAACAAGCCTGTCACTGTCTTATATACTCTGCCGTTATCCTCCATCACAGAATAGCCAAAGCATACTATATCCGCATCAGCTGCCAATGCAAATGTCACCGTCTTATCGAGCATATCATGCGGTATTGTATCGTCCGCATCTACAAACTGGATAAACCTGCCCTTAGCTTCATCCAACAGCTTGTAGCGGACCTCAGGTACGCCTTTATTATCCTGGTGTATCACTCTGATTCTCTTATCCTTGGCAGCATACTCATCGCAAAGTTCTGCACTGCCATCTGTTGAACCGTCGTCGCAAAGTATAACTTCGAAATCTTCAAAGCTTTGCACAAGCACAGAGCTTAAGCATTGCTTGAGATAGGTCTTGGCATTGTATACCGGTATGAGTATGCTTACCGTAGGTCGGCTCGCATTGCTGTTACGTTCTTCCATAAATTTCTCCTAAGTCTCCTATACAAGCATGCTTCGCTTCGTACCATTCTTAAAGGCACTTATCATTTTAACTATAGCATCCAATATGAGCTGTATTATCAATACCTCAATATTGTCTTCTCTTCGTTATGCTAATTATCTCCTAAGTATCAGCTCGCAGATATAGTCGACGTCCGAAAGTGCAAGATCCGCATAAATAGGAAGTGTAAGCACCCTCTCGGATATCCTAAGTGCTGTCGGGGTTCTCTCAGGATCAAACTGTCCTCTGTAGCATTCAAAGGTACTTGTTATCGGATAGAAATATTTCCTTGCGTGTATGCCGCCTGCTGCAAGTCTGTCAAATACTTTATCTCTATCCTCACCAAAGGCATCCGGATCTATAACTATCGGAAAATAACCATAGTTTCTGCTTAAGCCTTCCTGATCAGGCGGAAGCTTTATGCCGTTTACACCCTCAAGCTTTTCCATATATCTGTAATAAACATTTTTGCGCTTTGCTATCTCTCCATCAACGTGGCGCAGATTGCACAGTCCCATAGCCGCCGCAAATTCATTCATCTTGGCATTGCCGCCTGCAAGCAAAACATCATACGCATTAACTATACCGAAGTTCTTAACAAAATAGAGCTTCTCGGACATGTCCTTATCCTTAAAGCAAACTGCACCGCCCTCTATGGTGTTAAACACCTTGGTTGCATGAAAGCTGAATATCGAGGCGTCTCCAAAGCTTCCGACTCCTGCTCCCTTATAGGTCTCTCCAAAGCAATGCGCTGCATCATAGATAAGCTTAAGGCCATGTCTTGATGCTATATCCTGCAGCTTTTCCACCTCGCATATATTGCCATACACATGCACGGGCACTATAGCTGTGGTCTTGTCTGTGATAAGGCTCTCAACCTTATCTGCATCTATGGTATAGTCATCCTCCCTTATATCACAGAATACAGGCTTTAATCCGTTTCTGACTATAGCATGGGTGGTTGATGCAAATGTAAACGGCGTAGTTATAACCTCGCCGCTAAGCTCCTCTGCCTGAAGCAGCATTTCCAGTGCCAGATGTCCGTTCGCATAGAGCTGTATATTATCAACGCCTAAGTAGCTTTTAAGCTTAGCCTCAAGCTCCTGATGCTTTACTCCCATATTGGTAAGCCAATGGCTGTCCCACATATCTCTTATCTCATCTACATACTCATCAAGCTCAGGCATTGATGATCTTGTAACTAATATATTTTTATCCATATAAGCCTCCACTGCTTATAGATATATCTTTGGCGTAATGTCCTTGTAACCATGTGCCCTGGCCTTAGGCCTGCAGCATTTTGCGGCTTCTTCTCCTTCTCCTTTAAGCCACAGCACATAAGCTCTCGGAACATCTGCGCCTGCAATATGCGAGAACGGATATCCGCCTCCGAAGCGTCCGTTTATATCTATTATGCCAGGCGTTAAATCCTCACCCATTATTACGTCTATGTCTGTAAGTCCCTTTGGCCTGAAATATTCTGCAAAGCACTCTCCAAGCTTAGTCAGGCTTGCATACTCTGCATCTGTTTCATCCAACACGACAGCCTCATCTGTCTCTCCTGAACGCATGGCGAATTTACGGCGTACTATAGTATTGACATAGTTCCCGTCAAAATCACATATGACATCAAGCCCGTACTCCTCCCCCTCAAGGCACTCCTGTACAAGCACCATTCTGTCCTCAGGAACATTTCCAGACTCATACTTAAGATAGCTGTTCTTAACCTCGCGCTCACACATGCTGTACGCGCCGTCAAGCTCAGTCTCATTGTATACCTTATATACGCCTATTGATCCCATGCCAAATCGTGGCTTAACTATCAACGGGAAATGCAGCGCATCCCTACAATATTCTTTCTCAACACAAGATCTTGCCGCATGTAAGCCTGCCTTATTAAGTTCCTGCCCCATAGCAAACTTATCACTGCATATCTTGTAGAATGAGCTGTCTGACATCGCGAGCTTTGTGCCTATTGCTTCAAAATCCTGTCTGTGCGCTGAGAGTACAGGCATATCTATATCAAAAAGAGACACAACAAGGTCGATACTTAGCTCCTTACACTTATCAAGCATAAACGGTATATATTCACTGCTGAATATAATCGGACTGATAATCATCCCATCTGCTTTTAGAAGCGCCGGACTCATCTGAGAGTTTGCGGCATACACCTTGCCTTCCTCCCCCACAGCCTTCTTAAAGTAATCAACCATATAGGTGCGTCTGCCCGCACTCGTCAGTAATATATTCAAAATAAAACTCCCGATTAAATACTTGCGTATAGTTAAATTATCTTAGCATAAAATAAATACCATGACAATCTAGGTAAACTTAAAAAGGCCGCCGCAAAAGCGGCGACCTAAATTATATGTATTTATTTCAGCATCAAGCCTCGTCATACATCTTAACAAGCTCTTCAAGGTGCTTACGCTGAGCCTTTGCGTTAGCAAGGTTTCTCTGCTGAAGCTCCTCAGCTCTTGCCTTATCCTTAAGAGCGAGTGATGAATATCTAACCTCACCGTTAAGGAACTCGATATGCTTATCGAAGTCAGGAGTCTTAGAATCAAGAGTGAACGGCTTCTCATTAGCAGGATTGAATCTGAAGTTCTGCCAATATCCGCACTCAACTGCAAGCTTCTCCTCGTCCTGAGCCTTAGCCATACCCTTCTTGATACCATGGTTGATACAAGGAGCATAACCGATAACAAGTGACGGTCCCGGATAAGCCTCAGCCTCAGCGATAGCCTTAACTGCCTGGTTCATATCAGCACCCATAGCAATCTGAGCAACGTATACATAGCCGTAGCTCATAGCCATACCTGCAAGATCCTTCTTCTTAAGGGTCTTACCTGCTGCAGCGAACTGTGCAACAGCACCCGGCTGAGTTGACTTAGATGACTGTCCGCCTGTGTTAGAGTAAACCTCGGTATCAAATACGAATACGTTGATATCCTGGTTAGAAGCAAGAACATGATCAAGTCCGCCGTAACCGATATCGTAAGCCCATCCGTCACCACCGAAGATCCACTGGCTCTTCTTAGCAAGGAAATCCTTCTCATCAAGGATAGCCTGAGCCTCTGCACTTCCATCTGCCTCAAGAGCAGCAACAAGCTCATCAGTTGCAGCACCGTTTGTTGCTCCTACGCTGAAGGTATCAAGCCAAGCCTGTGCCTTAGCCTTAACTGCATCAGAGCCTGACTCAGCGATAGCTGATACTCTCTCCTTAAGTCTGTCACGGATAGCATTCTGAGCAAGAAGCATACCGAAACCAAACTCTGCATTATCCTCAAAGAGTGAGTTATCCCATGCAGGACCTCTGCCCTTCTCGTCATAGGTATAAGGAGTTGACGGTGAAGAGTTACCCCAGATTGATGAGCAGCCTGTAGCATTGGCAATGTACATTCTGTTACCAAAGAGCTGGGTTACAAGCTTAGCATAAGGAGTCTCTCCGCAGCCTGCACAAGCTCCTGAGAACTCAAGGTAAGGCTTAAGGAACTGTGAACCCTTAACGCTGTCTGCCTTAAACTTGGCAACAACATCCTCCTTAACCGGAAGAGTAACTGCATAATCAAAGGTCTTCTGCTGCTCAGCTGCCTCTGCCTGAGGAACCATGGTAAGTGCCTTCTCCTTAGCCGGGCAAACATTAGCACAAGAACCGCATCCGGTACAGTCAAGTGTAGAGATAGCGATTGTGAACTTCTTGCCGTCTGTGAAGCCTGTAAGATCCTTAAGTACAGCTGACTCCGGAGCCTTAGCAGCCTCCTCAGCTGAAAGTGCAACAGGTCTGATAGCTGCATGCGGGCAAACGTATGCACAACGGTTACACTCGATACACTTAGATGCATCCCATACAGGAACATTTACAGCGATACCACGCTTCTCAAATGCAGCTGTACCTGACGGAGTAACACCATCTACATAATCAAGGAATGCAGAAACCGGAAGTGTATTACCCTCCTGAGCTGAAACCTTAATCTGAATATTGTTAACGAAATCAACTGCAGCCTTGTTTGAGCCCTCTGCCTTAGGATAGTCAAGACCCTCGTCTGCTGCATCCTTCCAGGAATCCGGAACCTCAACCTTAACTACTGAGTTAGCACCTGCATCGATAGCTGCCCAGTTCTTCTTAACAACATCCTCACCCTTACGTCCGTAGGTCTTCTCTGCAGCCTCCTTCATGAGGGTAATAGCCTTCTCCTCAGGAATAATGCCTGTAAGCTTGAAGAATGCTGACTGAAGAATGGTATTAACACGAGTCGGTCCCATGCCGGTCTCGATACCAAGCTTAACAGCGTCGATGATATAGAAGTTAATCTTATGATCATGGATGTACTTCTTAACCTGACCCGGAAGCTTAGTCTCAAGCTCTGCCGGAGTCCACTGGCAGTTAAGCAGGAAGGTTCCGCCGTCAACAAGCTCCTGAACCATGTTGTACTTTCTGATGTACTCCTGCTTGTGGCAGGCAACGAAGTTAGCAGTCTTGATAAGGTAGGTTGAGTGAATCGGCTTATGACCAAATCTAAGGTGTGACATTGTAACACCACCGGACTTCTTGGAATCATAATCGAAGTAAGCCTGTGAATACATGTCTGTATTATCACCGATAATCTTACCTGTGTTCTTGTTGGCACCTACAGTACCATCAGCTCCGATACCCCAGAACTTGCAGTTTGTTGTTCCCTCAGGAGTTGTATAGATATCCGGGCCTGCATCAAGTGAAAGATGTGTAACATCATCAGTGATACCGATGGTGAATCTCTCCTTAGCATCATTGTGATATACAGCAACAATCTGGTTAGGAGCTGTGTCCTTAGAACCAAGGCCGTAACGTCCTGTAAATATCTTAACCTGATCAAACTTTGAGCCCTTAAGTGCTGCAACTACATCAAGGTAAAGCGGCTCACCAAGTGATCCAGGCTCCTTAGTTCTGTCAAGTACAGAAATCTTCTTACATGTGTCAGGAATAGCCTCGATAAGAGCTTCCTTAACGAAAGGTCTGTAGAGACGAACCTTAACAAGTCCGACCTTCTCACCCTTAGATGCAAGGTAATCAATAGTCTCCTGGATGGTCTCACATACAGAACCCATAGCTATGATAACATGCTCTGCATCCGGTGCTCCGTAGTAGTTGAAGAGCTTGTAGTCTGTGCCAATCTTAGCATTAATCTTGTCCATGTAGTCCTGAACGATAGCCGGAAGAGCATCATAGAACTTGTTGCAAGCCTCACGAGCCTGGAAGAATATATCCGGGTTCTGAGCTGAGCCCTTCTCTGAAGCATGGTTCGGGTTGATAGATCTTGCACGGAACTCCTTAAGAGCATCGTAGTCAACAAGGTCCTTGAGATCCTCATTGTCCCAAACCTCAATCTTCTGAATCTCGTGTGAGGTACGGAAGCCGTCGAAGAAGTTAATGAAAGGAACCTTACCCTTGATAGCTGCAAGATGAGCTACAGGTGCGAGGTCCATAACCTCCTGAACTGATGAATCGCACAGCATAGCCATACCGGTCTGACGACAGGCATAGATATCTGAATGATCTCCGAAAATTGAAAGTGCATGTGAAGCAAGTGCACGTGCTGATACATGGAATACACCAGGAAGCTGCTCACCGGCAATCTTGTAAAGATTAGGAATCATGAGCAGAAGTCCCTGTGATGCAGTATAGGTTGTGGTAAGTGCACCTGCAACCAATGAACCGTGAACAGCGCCTGCTGCGCCTCCCTCAGACTGCATCTCGGTAATCTGTACCGGCTGTCCGAATAAATTCTTCATTCCCTGTGAAGCCCACTCATCTACATGCTCCGGCATAACTGATGAAGGAGTGATAGGGAACATGGCTGCAACCTCAGTGAACGGGTAGGATGCATGTGCAGCAGCCTGGTTTCCGTCCATGGTTTTCATCTTTCTTGCCATTAGTAACCTCCTTGGTAAATAAATGAAAATTGATTATTAATTATTGTGTATATTGTTCAGCAGCACACTAAGGCACCAAATTAGTCAGCACCTTCCTGAAGCTGCCATTCTCACTATGTATTTTTGATACATAAAAAATACAATGCGTATAATACAACCTTTTTCAAAAACTGTAAACTAGGTAATCATTCAAATTTTTGACGTTTTCGGTGCGTATTATTCGCTTTTTATCATTTTGTTTAAAATTGTCTTCAGCTTTATTTAAAACCAGCTTTGTAGATGCCCCCGCTCCGATGCCGTAAACACTATGTTTTTCCTCCATCATGAGGATGTTATATAAGCATTCCTTGCCGGTAAGAGCATAGCCTACATTGTCCTGATTGCCCGCCATGTTCTTTTGGCGATACAAGTAGTACGGATGCATATTAAGGCTCTTTGCACACTCTGCTCCAAGCTCTGTCATCTCTGCAAGCTCATCAGCTTCCTGCCTGTCAGGGCTGCTGCCCTTGCGGCTGATTCCGCCCCAGGCCTTACCCTCTGTCGACAATCTGGCGGCTCTCTTAACAGCCAAGGCATGAACCGTCAGGCTGTCCGGCTTAAGCTCCTCAATCACACGTAGTGTATGATTAACGTCATCAAGATTTTCATCCGGCAGACCCATGATAATATCCATATTGATATTATCGAAGCCCTTGCTTCTTGCAAGCTCGTATGCAGCTATAGTTTCTTCAACTGTATGTCTCCTGCCTATGGCATCAAGTGTCTTCTGATTGAAGCTCTGAGGATTAACACTTATGCGCTGTGCTCCGTGTGCCTTGATTATATCAAGCTTATCCGCTGTGATACTGTCAGGACGTCCCGCCTCTATCGTATATTCATAAGGCACTCCGAAGAGCTCTGCCACCTTATCAAGCAAGCGTTCAAGCTGATGCTCATTAAGTGCCGTAGGTGTA
The DNA here is from genome assembly GCA_963595005.1 of Acutalibacteraceae bacterium. GTDB lineage: Bacteria > Bacillota > Clostridia > Lachnospirales > Lachnospiraceae > Avilachnospira. Next base: position 10,620 of record CAVBGP010000033.1, read on the forward strand.
CCTCCGCCTATATAGAGGGTCTGCAGACGCTTCTTATCAAAATGCGTAAGCTCATTATCCTTGCGTCCTTCGCACAGTGCATCAAGCTCCCTGCACACTGCCTCGACATATCTGTCAGGTCTGTCATCATCAGCACCAAGCTGATTGGAAGCAAAGCTGCAGTAAATGCATCTTGTCGGACAAAATGGTATACCTATATAGATGCTGCAGCCTTCCTGATAATCTATCTGAGACAGAACCTGCTTCTCCTGGCTGTCAATATCCTGCATCAAGGCTATCTTTCGCTCTGATATCAGAAATCTCGAGCCTAGCTCCTCATCAAGCTCCTTACGGGTCTTATTTCCGTCAGGATTAATCATCTCAAGTATCCTTACAGGTCTGATGCCTGTAAGAGTGCCCCAAGGAAGCTGTTTTCCCGTAAGCTCTGCAAGATATTCGTAAAGCACACGCTTTAGATTAGTTTTCTCATTAAAGCGTATACTGTCTCGTTCGATATGTGGTGAGAGCTCATCTATGTCTATGTAAATGTCTCCGTCGCCGACCTTTTCTGCACACTTTATTGCATGGTCGCTGTGAACTTCCTTGGCATTCTCCGATGCGTGCGAAGCATGACAGATATCTGCAGAAGCATTTGCAGTATCGCACTGCTCAGCTTTAGCAGACAGCTGAACAGCTTTATCATCAGAGGCTGTCTGAAATATCACCTCTGCTCCCGGATAAAATGACAGCACCAAAGCCCTTATGTCATTATCATATCCCGGCAGACTTGTATTATGTATATAACAATTCATCCGATTGACCTGCCGGGCTTAGCCGATTGCTCTTGTGATATCGATTACATCCGGCACTGATTTAAGCTTTTCTGCTATCTTGGTAAGCTCCTCCTTGCCATGTATATCGAAGGTGAGCGACAAGGTTCCTGTGCCGTTTTTAGAGTTCTTCATATTGATGCTGGTTATGTCTATGCCTGCCTCTGAGAAGACTCTTGATATATCCACCAGCAAACCTATACGATTATTGCAGTATATACGAAGCTCAGCTGAATAGGTTTCGCCTGCATTATCCTCAACATCCCACTCAGCCTCTATTATACGGCTTCGCTCAGATGCCGGAAGACTCAGCATATTGATGCAGTCCGTACGGTGTACGGTGATGCCTCTGCCTCTTGTTACAAAGCCTATTATCTCATCTCCGGGTACAGGATTACAGCAATGTGCGCATCTTGCAGAGAGGTCATTTACTCCCTTTACTACAATGCCGCCCTTATTTGTCTTATGCGCACTTGAAGTGCTCTGCTGACTGTCACCGTCTCCGTTCTGCTCACTGTTATGGCTGCTGATTGCAGCTGCAGCAAGCACCTGCTCATCAGTAATGTTGCTCTTTTCATCCTTAAGCTTGGCGTCTAGGAGCTTGCCGACAACCTGACCCTCCTTGAGGCTTCCGTGGCCTACAGAGGCAAGAACGGTATCCCAATCCTTGACTGCATAACGGCGCAGTACTGCCTCCTGATACTCAGGCTTTGTAAGCTCGGCATAGGTCTTGCCCTTAGTCTTGCAGTAGCGCTCAAGCATATCCTTACCCTTGAGGATGTTGTCCTCTCGGTTAATATTCTTGAACCAGGCATTAATCTTGTTTTTAGCCTGAGTAGACTTAACCACCTTGAGCCAGTCATGGCTAGGTCCTCTGGAATTTTGCGAGGTAATGATATCTACCTGGTCGCCGTTTTCAAGCTTATAATCTATAGGAACCAGCTTGCCGTTGACCCTTGCTCCGACTAATTGATTGCCGACCGCCGAATGTATGCTGTAAGCAAAGTCAATCGGTGTCGAACCAAACGGCAGAGGCTTAACGTCTCCTGATGGAGTAAAGCAATATACATTATCGTTAAGCATGTTGAAGTCGGACTTAACCATATTGAGGAAGTCCTTGGAGTCACTTGCGTCATTCTGGAACTCAAGTATCTGACGCAGCCAGCTCATCTTATTGTCATCGCTGCCGTCAGCCTTAATCTTAGAGCCGCCGGTCTCCTTATACTTCCAATGCGCCGCAATACCGTACTCAGCAACACGGTGCATCTCATAAGTCCTTATCTGTATCTCAAAGGGTATGCCGTCCTTGCCTATAAGAGTCGTATGAAGCGACTGATACATGTTAGGCTTCGGCATGGCTATATAGTCCTTGAAGCGTCCCGGTATAGGCTTATACATCTCATGTATAACACCAAGTGCTGCATAGCAGTCCTTGACCGAATCAACCATGATACGCACTGCAAACAAATCATAGATCTGATCTATGGTCTTGTTCTGGTTAACCATCTTCTTGTAAATGCTAAGGAAATGCTTAACTCTGCCGTTCATAGACGCAACTATGCCATTTTCCTTAAGCTTAGCCTGCACGTCATTGATAATCTTGGCTATAAATGCCTCTCGCTCGCCTCTGACCATGTTCATCTGGGCAGCTATGTCATTATAGACATCAGGCATAACGTACTTAAGTGCAGTATCGTCAAGCTCAACCTTAAGCTTACTGATACCAAGACGCTCTGCAAGCGGCGCGTAGATATCAAGTGTCTCTCTTGCCTTCTCATAGCGCTTCTTCTCAGACTGATACTGAAGAGTTCTTAAGTTATGCAGTCTGTCCGCAAGCTTAATAAGCACGACTCTGATATCCTTAGCCATGGCTATGAACATCTTGCGAAGGCTCTCTGCCTGCTGTTCAATCTTGTCTGCATCAAGAGAGAGCTGAGTAAGCTTTGTAACACCGTCTACCAGCAAAGCTACATCATCACCAAACTGCTCTCTGACCTCGTCAAGAGTCATGTCTGTGTCTTCTACCACATCGTGCAGCAGGGCACCTACAACAGTGTCCTGGTCCATACCTATCTCAGTAACGATAATGGCCGTATTAAGCGGATGTATGATATAAGGCTCTCCTGACTTACGCTTTTGGTCCTTATGCTTTTCACTTGCTACCTTATAAGCTCGCTCTATGGTCTCAAGCTCAGAAGCCGGTCTGTATGACAGGTATTTCCTCTTAAGGTACTCCCAGAGCTGTTCCGGCGTAGCATTAGCATCCGTTGCCTCAAGCGTACGCTTTTCAATACGAATTACGCTGCCGTTTCCTTCGTCAGCACCTGCCGCCACTATCTCAGGACCATTGCTCAAGCCCTCCTGAGCCGGCACAAGCACACCTGAGGTGACATTTTTAGTATCCTCAGGTGTCTTAACCGATGCTGCATCATCATTGTTTAGTTTATTGTCAATCTTAGTCTCTGTCATCATTTATTAAGCTTAAAGGAGCTCTTAAGTCCGACGATGCGGTTAAATACCGGTGCTCCTTCCTTAGAATCCCTGCAGTCAACATTAAAGAATCCGTTTCTCACAAACTGGAAGCTGTCATATGCCTTGGCATCTTTTAATGCCGGCTCAAGCTTGCAGCCCTCAAGCACCGTGAGCGAATTAGGATTGATATTAAGCGTACCGTCAGCCGAGAGCTTGCCCTTCTCCTCATCTACAAGATTCTCGTAGAGTCTGACTGTTGCATCAAAGCAGTCTCCTGCATATACCCAGTGTATGGTGCCCTTGACCTTACGTGTCTCCTGTCCTGTCTTCTGAGTCTTATCATACTCACAGTGAACTGCTGTTATATTGCCGTCTGCATCCTTATCAAAGCCTACGCACTTGGCAAAATAAGCGCCCATCAGGCGTACCTCATTGCCCGGGAAGAGTCTGAAGTATTTATGCGGCGGAACCTCCATGAAGTCCTCCTGCTCTATCCAAAGCTCTCTGCCAAAGGTCACCTTGCGGCTGCCCATTTCCGGTGCCTCAAGGTTATTAGGCATATCAAGAACCTCTGTTTCTCCCTCCGGATAATTATCTATAATAAGCTTAAGCGGATGCAAAACTGCAAGCATACGCGGCTTCTTAAGCTTTAAATCATCTCTGATGCAATACTCAAGCATATCCAGCTCACAGCTTGAGTCAGCCTTGGATATACCTGCAAGCTCTACGAACCTTCTGATGGACTCAGGAGTATATCCGCGGCGGCGAAGTGCAGCTATAGTAACAAGTCTCGGATCATCCCAGCCGTCAACCACGCCATCCTCAACAAGCTTCTTGATATAACGCTTGCCTGTAACGACATTGGTCAGATACATCTTGGCAAACTCAATCTGTCTCGGCGGATTAGCGTACTCACATTCTCTTACTACCCAATCATAGAGCGGTCTGTGATCCTCAAACTCAAGTGTACATATACTATGTGTGATGCCCTCAACCGCATCCTCTATTGGGTGTGCAAAATCATACATCGGGTAAATGCACCACTTATCACCTGTATTGTGATGAGTAAGTCTTGCAATACGGTAGATAACAGGATCTCTCATGTTAATGTTGCCGCTTGCCATATCTATCTTGGCACGAAGCACCTTCTCTCCGTCCGCAAACTTACCGTCCTTCATAGCCTCAAACAGCTCAAGATTTTCCTCAACGCTGCGATTTCTTGAAGGATCCTCCTTACCCGGAGTTGTAAAGTCTCCTCTTGTTGCCCTTATCTCATCGGCATTAAGATCTGAAACATAGGCCTTGCCCTTCTTGATAAGCAGCACAGCCTTATCGTACATCTCTCCGAAGTAATTGGAAGCAAAGAGCACCTCGCCTCTGAAATCAGCTCCGAGCCACTCAACGTCTGCGATAATAGACTTAACAAACTCTGTCTTCTCCTTAACAGGATTGGTGTCATCAAAGCGAAGATTAAACAGACCGTTATATTCCTTAGCCAAACCGGAATTAAGCAGTATAGACTTAGCATGACCTATATGCAGATATCCGTTAGGCTCAGGAGGAAACCTTGTATGCACATGGTCATAGACTCCCTCTGCGAGGTCCTTATCAATCTCCCTCTCTATAAAGTTCTTAGATACAGTCTCTGTTTCTGCGGTACCCGCAGCATTATTAACATTATCAACAGACATAACAGAATACTCCTTATATTAGATTTCCCTATTAACTGAATAGTATAGCACACTTTACAAGCTCATGCCATAATACCTGTAAGCCACAGCACTATACCTGACAGTACTGCACATATATAGAGCACAGCAACAACCTTAACAGTGTCCATCTTATCCTTATTCATACGGCAGAGCACTATAAGACCTATTCCGGCTCCGGACGAAAGTCCTGATACAGCCGAGGCAAAGCTAAGCGTGCCTGCCATATAAAGCTTAGTAAACATAACAGATACTGCACAGTTTGGTATAAGTCCTATAAGCGCGGTTATAAATGGCTGACATACGGAATTTGCGCCAAGCAGCTCCGCAAGCTTTTCTGAGCCTATACCCTCGATAACCACATTTAATATAAAGCTTATAAGCAGCAGCCAGCCAAATATTCTGCCGGTATGAATCAGTACTGGCTTAATTATGCCCTTCTGTCCGTGACAACCACAGTCTATACACAGATCATGGATATGCTCATGTGCCTCCGGCTTTCTAAATATACAGTCTATGATAAAGCCAAAAGCTATAGCTATAATAAGCTTGGTAATAAGCAGAGGTATTATCATCGATACAGCTTTAGCATCACTCATCATAATCAGCACTGCCTCATCTGAGGTCGATAAAAATACTGCTATCAATGTACCTAAGGTTATAACGCCTCCAGCATAGAGATTGCTCATAGCTGCCGAAAAGCCGCATTGCGGCACTAAGCCCATCACAGCACCTATAAGCGGTCCTCGTCTGCCTATTCCTGCAAAAACATGATCAATTAATTTGTCCTGATGCTTTTCCAATAACTCCATCACTGCAAATGCCGCCAGCAGAAACGGCAGCGTCCTCAGTGAGTCAAACAAAGCATCCAATAATGCATCCAATATCATTCTTTAATTCCTAACTTTTATTATGTGTGGTGCCTGCAAACACGCAGGCATGGGTGTTTATTACGATTATTTAAGCTGCATATCTATGCTCAGCTTATTTCCTGCCTTATCGGCATGTACATTTGCATAGCTGCCCACAATAAGAGGCATCATAGGCGGCACATGGCCTAAGTCTGCATCCATGATAACCGGCACATCCAACTCTCTTGCCGTATGCAAGATAGCCTCATACTGATCAAGCCCAAGCATGGGCTCATCATGATGCAGCGGTCTTCCTATAATAAAGCCCTTGACGTGCTTAAACCAGCCTGAGTGCTTAAGCTGCCACATGGCTCTGCGCATTGCGAACACCGTGAGATCGCAGCACTCAAGAAACCACACTATGCCGTCATCCGCATACTTTTCTGCAAATGCAGGAACTCCGTCATATTCCGTACCGCACAGCTGCACAAGTATATCCAGACAACCTCCGATGAGTCTGCCTTCAAAATCCAGTCTGCCCTGACTATCTGGATAAAACTTCAATATATTTTCCTCGGTACAGTTATAAGGAAGAAGCGGCTCCTCGGGTGATTTCCTGCCCTCGAGCTCCCACTTATCATAGCTTGAAACTGTAAGCTTATCGCCTGTCAGCAGACCGAATACATCATTCAGAGATTTGTGCCAGGGCTCCATGCCGTAGGCAGCGGCACAAGGACCGTATATGCCTGCAGTATCGCAGCTTATTACCTGATTGAATATGAAGTTGGTATTGTCAGAGAAGCCTACATACCACTTGGGCTCTGCCTGCTTTATTATTTCCAGGTCTACATGCTCCATAGTCTCGCACATCAGCTCTCCGCCGCCGCAGGATATGATGGTGTTGCAGCTGCCAAGCTTACCTGTATACATATCCATAAGCTCCCTGCCGCAGTCTGCAGGATTGGTGCTTATACCGATTCCGTCAGATTTGCCGCAGTTTGGTCCGAGCACTGTGTCATAGCCCATGGCCTTAAAATTCTTAAGTGCATTCTCAAATCCGCTCTTATATGGTTCTGTGGCACATGCAAATGAAGGCGCAATGAAGCCTATTGCATCTCCCTTATTCAAAAAATTAGGATATCTCATATTGGTCTCCTGCTTCTAGTTACTGACAATTTTGCAATTATAAGCTGACGTCTTAAGTCAAATCAACCAAATATTTTACCAGTTAATAAAAATTTTCACAAATATACATTTTGATGTATAATGTATAAGATTGCGTTCAAATCGCAAGAGTAAACAGCACCAGCCCCTTCCTATAGTTGGCATGGGTTTGTTTATGG
>CAVBGP010000034.1:0-17769 GCA_963595005.1 Acutalibacteraceae bacterium
TGGCAAGCAAGCTTGCCTATCTTCACAGCCGCAGTCCGGGACTTTTAGAGTATAATAACGCTTTACGGAGATTAGTATGACACTTCAGCAATTAAAGTATCTGGTAACAGTAGCCGAATGCGGCAATATAAGTGAGGCTGCAGAGCGCCTCTTCATATCGCAGCCATCCCTAAGCCTTGCAATACACAATCTTGAAGCAGAGATGGGTATTGCTGCTTTTTCGCGTACCAATAAGGGCGTTATCATAACTCGTGAGGGCGAGGAGCTTTTATCCTATGCCAGACAGCTTTTAGAACAGGCAGAGATAATGGAGGAGCATTTTTGCAAAAACACTGACAGGCAGCCCAAGTTTTCTGTATCCTGCCAGCATTATTCATTTGCAGTTAATGCCTTCGTTGAGCTAATCAAGGAATTTGATGCCGACAGCTATGATTTTATACTGAGAGAAACACAGACAGGCGAGATTATAGATGATGTAGCTCACGGCAAAAGTGAGCTCGGCGTTATATATATGGGCAGACATAATGAGGAATTTCTTAATAAGCTAATCAAAAAAAGCAGTCTTGTTTTTACTGAACTGTATAGCGCTAATCCGCACGTATTTATAAGCTCTGAGCATCCGCTTGCCGAAAAGGAAACTATAGACTTAGATGAGCTTAAGCCTTATCCCTATCTTACCTACGAGCAGGGAAATCATAATTCCTTCTATTTTTCCGAAGAGTTTATAAGCACACTTGATATGCCTAAGAATATACAGGTTCGCGACAGAGCAACCCTTTTCAATCTGGTTATCGGTCTTAACGGATTCACCGTAAGCTCAGGTATTATAGACCGTAAGCTTAACAGTGAATATATTATAGCAAGACCTCTCAATGTCGATTACACCATGCACATCGGTATGGTGACAGGCAAAAACGTAATGCTGAGCCGCTATGCTGAGCATTATATTGATAAGCTTAAAGCCTGCCTGTCCGGCACTTAATAGCTTTATTTCAGATGATCATATAAAAGCAACGGGAGATAACCACAACTAAGATGGTTGCCTCCCGTTTTTCTTATATCAATCTGAAAGTGTTAACGGATGCAAAAGCACTTTATGCGCACAGCAATCCGTGACTTTTATAATATGTGGCATGCGAATTCGCGAGTATAGTTGCTTACCGCTTAGCTATGCTCAGGCTTCATGCTCATATCCTTGAACTCTCCTCTTACCATCAGTGCAGCTACTATAGCCGCAAGCACATCTGCTATAGGTGCAACATAAAGTACACCCTCAATACCAAATATCATCGGCAGTATCACCAGCGCCGGCAGGAAGAATATTATCTGTCTTGTAAGTGATACAAACATGCCCTTACCAGGTTTTCCGACTGATGCAAAGAACTGTCCTGTCACCGGCTGTATGCAGTTTACCCAGGTAAAGAACAGGAACACCTTGAAGAATTTGATACCAAGCTCATAATACTCATCACTTCCGCTTCCGAATATCTGAAGCAAAGCTCTCGGGCAGGTCTGGAATAATATAAATGAAGCTATAGATACAGCCGCAGCCGCCTTGATAGCCATCATATAGGTCTCTTTAACTCTCTTATAATGTCCGGCTCCATAGTTAAAGCTCTCTATAGGCTGACTGCCCTGTGCTATTCCTATGATTACGGAAAATGATATCTGGTTGACCTTCATGACTATGCCGGATACTGCTATAGGTATGGACTCACCGTATACAGACAGAGCTCCGTAATACTTAAGTGAATTGTTAAGCACTATAGTTACAACCATCATTGCTATCTGATTGGCACAGGATGCTGCTCCAAGAGCCGCAGTCTCCATCGCAAGCTTAAGCTCCGGCTTAAAATGCTTAAGCTTTAATGGTACAGACTTAAAATGTCTGATATATACTATAACTATAATGCCTGATATCACCTGACCTATAACCGTTGCCCAGGCTGCCCCGGCTATGCCCCAGTTAAAGCCAAATACGAATAAGGCATCCAGAACTGTATTGATAATTGCTCCTGACAGAGAGCAAATCATAGTCATATTGGGGCTTCCGTCAGCCCTGATGATATGTCCGCCGCCTATTGTAAGCACCAGAAACGGGAATCCGAGCGCACAGATTTTGACATACTCCTCGGCATAAGGCAATACCTCATCCGGTGAACCGAAGCCTTTAAGCATCGGTGTCAGTAGGAGCTCAGTGATAAGCATGAGCAGCACTCCTGTTATAACCAGCATGGATGTGCCGTTTCCTATAAAAAACGGAGCCCTTTCATAGTCGCGTCGTCCCATATTGAGATTGAAATTGGCGGCTGCGCCTATACCAAACAAGAGTCCCAGCGCGGTACATGACATAGACAGCGGGAATGCGATATTGGTTGCAGCATTACCCAGGGTACCTACTGCCTGACCTATAAATATCTGATCGACTATATTATAGATTGCACTCACAAGCATTGCGACTATACTTGGAACTGCAAATTTGAGCATAAGCCCGCCTATCGGAGCCGTGCCCAGTACCTCTCTTCTTGCTGCATTTTCATTTTCCTGATTACCCATCTGCTGCCATCCCCTCCAAACATTAATTGTTCAACGCACATCCGGTTTTCCTTATGGAAAAGCTCGACGTGATTGAACATAAACAAAATCCGGATGATTATCCGTGACGTTATTATTGTAACAATATCCAACTCTCAAAAAAGCCCCGGAGGCTTTTGCACCCTCGGGGTTTTAGTGATTAGCTGTATTAATAATTTATCTGAGCTTAGTCATAGTCTTAAGAGCGCTTAAGTAATCCTCAGAGTTACCGTTCTGCTCTACAGTTATAACCATAACATAATCTGTTCCGTCTATAGCTCTGATGTAAGCGTGGTCATGAAGATCTCCGTAAGGAGTCTTAACTGTCTTGGTAAGCTGCTTAAAAGTAAATGCACCAAGAGCAATATCCTCTGACTTAGTTCCGCCCTTATATCCTCTTGCATCTGCAAGGTAGCCGCTTACAAAGCCGTCAAGTGAAGCTGTGCCGTACTTGCTTATCGGATAATATGTGAAGTAGATGTTTGATGTAGTATCTGAATCGATATATATATCAGTACCATCTCCCTCTGAAGCAACCTTGGCACCTGCAAGTGTTATCTGGAAATTAGCCCAGTCATTGGTTATTGTTGAACCACTTATTGATGAGCTTCCGTAAGCCTGTGTAAATGTAGCATTAGACGGGCTGTCTCCCTTGCCTGAGGTCTTCCATGCCTTACCATTGTTGGTTACAGTGCTCTTGCTCTTGTTTGAAGCAGCAGTGGTGCTTGTTGTTGTAGTAGTTGTGGTATTGCTGGTTGTGCTTGCTGCAGGCTTATTAAGCTTTGCAAAGTCAACGCTGGTTGCATAATCCTCTGACTCAGGTGCTGTCTGAACCTGTCCGTTAACTACCCAATGTCCGTTCTCATCAAGAGTATATCCATCAACTGTAGCATTGGTCTTGAGCCAGCCGTTCTGATCGAAGTAATAATATCTTACTACGCCGTCATCGTCCTTAATGTGGTACCATGTATTAGCAAGGAACGTGCTTCCGTCCTCTGTAAGCTTGTACCACCAGCCATTTGCTTCCTGGCACCACTGTCCGTTCTCCTTAGATGCAGCCTGAGCTGAAAATGCTGTTCCTATAAGCATTGCTCCCGTTGCTGCGATAAGTGCTGCTCTCTTTAAATTCTTCTTCATCCTGTGTCTCCTTCTGAGATCTTATCCTTATTGGGGATTAATATCTGAAAACCGGACTCTTAGTCTCCGCCGGTTCCGTTTGTCCTTGTGATGCTAATAATATAGCATGCCTTAGCCTATATTTCTTGAATATTATCTTACGAAAAGACAACTTTTTATATTTGGCTAATCCTTATTTTTGTAAACTTTTCGGCATATTTCGTCATAAATGTCTAATAACCTGTGTTTAAGCAAAAACTGAGCGATTTTGTCCTTAAGACAATTAGCCTTAAGCCGCCTTAGCAAGGTGCAAAAATCATCATTGTCACAAAGCTTCCTTAGCTCTGACTTAATCCTTGCTCTGTCAAAGCCGCTCCTGTAATACATAAGTCCTGCAAATGAACATATGTGTACAAACAGTCTGCGGTCCATCTCTTCAATGCCCTTAGTTGCTGTGCCTGCCACCTTAAACAGTGCATTGCAGCTTCCCAGCACTATCAATGCGCCCTTTAGTCCGTGCGGCTGAAAGGTATTAATTAGACTCTGTCCCTTATCATGCTGCACGTAGTTTAAAAAAACCTGTGGTACGACATTTACATAAGCACAATGCGAAAGATATCTAAGAACAAAATCCAGATCCTCATTAACCTGCAGCTCTTCATTGTAGTATATCGAATTATTTCTTATAAGCTTTGTATTGTAGAGCTTGTTAGAGTGCGTGCCTATAAGATTAAGATCATACAGCTTAGCAAGCTCCTCATCCGTAAATGCCTTTAATGATCCTGTAAATGCTTCCGGCTCAAAGTCCTGATTACGTTCCGGGTTATCCTCCCAGACCTTGCGTATTCCGCAGATACTTATCACTGCTCCTGCTTCTTCATTGTTACCTGCTCTGCCTTTATCTCTGACAGCGCACACAGCAGCATACAGAGTCTCTATAGTCTCAGGCCCATAATAATCATCTGAATCAAGAGACATAAGCCAGGCTCCGGAAGCTTCTCTGATTCCTACGTTTCGTGCGGCAGAAACTCCCTTATTATCCTGCATGATAAGCTTTATTCTGGGTGTCATGCTTTTGTCCGACAGAACAAAATAATGAGTCTCGCTAAGTGCCCCTGCAACAGCTGCCGTATCATCCTTAGAGCCGTTGTCTATAATGACAATCTCAACATTAGGATAGCTTTGATTGATGCACGAAAGCACTGCCTTAGTGATGGTCTGTGCTGAATTGTATGACGGCATAATTACACTTATAAGCGGAAGTGTATCGTCATACTTATAGGTATATATTTTTTTAGTTTCAGTACTATTCAAGGGAATTTACCATGCCCTATCGGCATCTTCAAATGTGTTTATATCAAATGCAGGCCAGAGGCAATGCGAGTCTCTGCCAGCACAAGCCTCTGGAAAAGCCTCACTATGTTCATGCCGCTTTCATCACAGCCAAGGTAATGTCTGCAGTAATAATTCTCTGAGGCATTACGAAGCTGCTGACGCTTAACTGCCTTAAGTCCCGCTCCTGTTATGCTCACTGAGCCTGCATGCTCATAGCCTTGTTTTAACAGATAGGTACTGTATTGCCTCTGCCAAAGCTTCTCTGCTAATACATTTTCCTCACCGTACAAAAACATGTTCTCATCATAGCCCCCGACAGCCATGAATGCATCGGTTGAGACCATAAGGAGCGAGCCGTGAACTGCATATACCTTTACAGCATTACCTAGGCTGTGTTCGCCGGCAGAGCTTACACAGGCTTGATTTATTTCTTCTGTATTGTTACAGCGAGACTCTTTCTTACCGGAGCTATATCCTGTGTATACCTTATCCCGTTCTTTGTAATAGTTCTCCGGATAATTAATAAAGCTCTTAAATAAGCGTCTCGATATCGGCCCGGAATTAAGCATGCACTGCATCGTGCTTCGTCTCATCCAGCCGGATGCCACAAGCTCGTCATATGTAAATGTCTCCTGCGCCGGATTACATACGCCTGATACCGACTCGCCCAGCTTGGTACCTGGTGTTATATCTATGTACCTTCGTTTTCTTCGTTGATTGTGCTTATAGTTAATGACAGCCGACAGAGCCTCCGCAGGCTTACTTGTTTTTTCGGGTTGTTCATAGCTTATCCTTGCATTGCTTAGCATAACTGCGCCGACAGCCGCTGCTTTTTTGTCTTGTTCAAAAAGCCTCTGCATATTAACTATCAGTGCTTCTTCAAATACAGCATCAGGATTTGCTATTACAGCAAGCCTTGCACCAAGCTTATCATAAGCATAGCGTACTCCGGCATTATTGCCAAAGCCATAGCCTCCATTTTTATCGTTTATGATAAAATGCAGCTTAGAATTTTGGGCTTTTTCTATCTCAACCGTGATTTCGCAAGCGCTATTGTCTGTCGATGCGTTGTCTACTACTATAATATCGGAAAAGCAAGAAAAACCGGCAATGCGTTTTACTGCATCAACGGTTCCCTTAGCATCGTTGTAGTTTAATATTACAGCTGCAAGCTTCAAATATTTCTCCTAGCTCCTGCTCATTATATACAGCTTGGATATAAGCCTTCTTGCCGCAGGACAAAGCTCTGTAAGGACATTCATGCCGTGATAAAGCAGCATGTTCAGTTCCTGACCGCCCTGTTTTTTTGTATCCTTCCACGGGGTAAGAGCAAGATATTGCTCATACCTGTCCCTGTACGGATTATGATTGCCCTTTAGCCATGGTCTTTCAGCTCCTGCAAAGTGAACTATACGAGGTGCTCTTCTTGCATCCTTATATTCAGTCTCTGTCATAATTCTCTTGAACCAGGGTGCTTCATCCGTAAGACTCTTATAGCTTCTGTAATGATAATTAGAGAAAAAATTCCAACGCTGAGATACGGTAATTAGCTTATCCTTCAGCACCGAATTCAATATATCCTGATCCGGGAACTTAAGCCCCTGTCTGCCGAAGGTGCCAAAGCATTTTATGCACTCGGAGCTTATGTTAAGCTCCTCCCATCTCAATCTGTCAACAAGCAGCATACCGCTGTTATAGTACGGATCGTCAGCCGTAAAGCCTATCTGCTCCTTGGTCTCGGCATATATCGTAGGCTCTGCTGCCATAGCGCACACTGCCTCGCAAAGCTCAATCTCCCACAGCCTGGTGATATCCCCAAGCACCACCGTATCTGCGTCCAGATATATATACCTGCGTACAGTATCCGGCAGATGCTGCGGAGCGAAGATTCTCGCCAGTATCACGTTATTAAAGCCAGCCGTATCTATCTCTCCGCCAAAGGCAAGCTCAAGAACCTTGCTGTAATCCTCAAGGCTTATAAGATTAATATGTCTCGGACGTGCCTTAGTATCAAAGCTCTCCGCAAGCTGCCTGAAACGGACAGCATTATCCTCAGATACGCCGTTAGCCAGGATATACACCTCTATACGGTCTGTTAATCTGTTATTATCAAATAAGGATGCTATGCTTACCGCAGTATGCACCGCAAATGCATCATTACAGTTATAAACTATGTTCATTCTGCAGCTTTGCCACTCTGTCTGATAACGGATATAACTCTGTCAACATATTGCTCACATTCACCGACTGTACTTGCCTCTACCATTACACGTACAAGCGGTTCTGTTCCTGACGGTCTGTACAATATGCGTCCTGAATCTCCAAGCTCCTTACTTACGGCCTCTACCTCAGCAAGCACAGCCGGATCATTCATAGCTGCTTCCTTGTCATTAACCCTGACATTCTTGAGGCACTGCGGGAACATAGGGCATTCCTCGAAGAGCTTGCTGGCTTCATGCTTAGACTCTACGTACACATCCATAAGATTAATAGAGGTAAGTATACCGTCTCCGGTTGTCGCATGCTTTGAGAATATAATATGACCTGACTGCTCGCCTCCGAGTGAATAACCGTTCTGAGACATATTCTCCCATACGAACCTGTCTCCTACAGCTGTTTTCTCATATTTGATGCCGACCTTATCAAAGGCTTTAAAAAGTCCAAAGTTGGACATAACCGTAACAACTACAGTATCCTTCTTAAGCACGCCTTCATTCTTCATGCTTAGCGCACAGGCATACATGATGCTGTCACCATTAATAACATGTCCCTTTTCGTCTACTGCAAGGCAGCGGTCAGCATCGCCGTCATATGCAAAGCCAATGTCACAGCCCTCAGATATAACAAACTGCTGCAGTGCCTCAATATGTGTCGAGCCTACACCATCATTGATATTGGTGCCGTTTGGCTCATTACCCATAACATGCACATGTGCTCCGAGAGCATCAAATACAGGCTTCGCAATAGATGAGGCGGAGCCGTTTGCACAGTCAAGTGCAACATGCTTATCCTTAAATGAATTGCAGGCTATAGATATAAGATATCCGATATAACGGTTTCTGCCTGATGCGTAATCTATGGTTCTGCCTATGTCATCACGTACGGCAAGCGGTATCTCCCCTATCTTGCCGTCTAAATACTCCTCAATCTTCTCTATGGTATCATCACCAAGCTTCTCTCCGTTGCCGTTGATAACCTTGATGCCATTATCATAATACGGATTATGTGAGGCTGATATCATAACTCCGCAGTCAAAGCCATCGACTCTGGCTATATATGACACTGACGGAGTGGTCGTGACATGCATAAGATATACATCTGCACCGGAGGCTGTAATACCTGATGACAGTGCATCCTCAAACATATATGAGGAACGTCTTGTGTCCTTGCCGATAACTATGCGGCATTTAACACCCGGATGACGTCTGCCGTAATACCATCCTAAGAATCTTCCTACCTTAAAGGCATCATTAACTGTGAGCTTGACGTTAGCCTCTCCCCTGAAACCATCAGTTCCGAAATACTTGCCCATATCTGTCTCCTAACCTTAATTCTTTGTATCTCCAAGCTCCTCTATAAAGCGATGCAGAGCATCCTGCCATGACGGCAGCTGCTCAAAGCCGTTTAATGTAAGCTTTGAGGTATCAAGTCTTGAGTTATGAGGTCTCTTAGCCTTAGCCGGATATTCATCAGAGCTTACCGGTACAACCTCAACTTTACGTCCTGCCTCTGCAAATATCGCCTTAGCAAATTCATACCAGGAGCAGTAGCCTGTATTGGCTGCATGATAGGTGCCGTACTTATCAGTAAGTATCATATCACAGGACAGCTTTGCCAAATCTCTTGTATATGACGGGCCGCCCACCTGGTCGCTTACAACAGTCAGTCTGTCATGAGTTTCTGAGAGCTTAAGCATGGTTTTAACAAAATTCTTGCCGTTTATACCATATACCCACTGAAGTCTGATTATAAAATGCTTATCCGGCAATATGCGCCTTACCGCTTCCTCTCCCAGACACTTGGACCTTCCGTATGCTCCTATGGGAGCTGTCTTGTCATCCGGCTTCCAAGGAGTATCTCCCTCTCCGTCAAAAACATAATCCGTAGAGAAATACATCATAACCGCATTATTGCGTCTGCACGCCTCTGCTATATATTCGGTTCCGGAGACATTTACCGCATTGCAGGCATCTGTTTCATCCTCTGCCGCATCCACTGCTGTCCATGCTGCACAATGAATGACAGCATCCGGACGAATGCTGTCAATTACGGAGTCCACGCTTTGCTTATCGGTAATATTCATATCATCCGAGTTAACGCCGACTGCCTCTATATGTCTCTTCTGTAATTCTTCAACCACATCATGGCCAAGCTGACCTCTGATGCCTGTGACCAATATCTTCATATCGTACTCCAAAAAGTGCTGCTAAGTATGAGCAATAAGGTTTTTAGCCAAAAAGCTCATACTCAGGTGATTACTGCACACCGCTGTGCTGTAATCTGTCACTTTCATATTATTGGTGTCTGCTAAGCTTACACGCGATTTTTATACATCTTAGCGTAATAATCCTGATAGCTGCCTGAGGTGATGTTATTCATCCACTGCTCATGCTCAAGATACCAGTCTATAGTAAGGACTATACCCTTCTCGAAAGGTGTCTCCGGATACCAGCCTAAGTCACGCTTAATCTTAGACGGATCTATACCGTATCTGCGGTCATGGCCAAGTCTGTCCTCAACATGCTTAATAAGGCTGTCATTGATGGCATCATCATGAAGTCTGTCATGCAGCTGCTCAATAATAGTCTTAACTATAAATATATTGGCCCTCTCATTGTGTCCTCCGACATTGTAAATCTCACCTGACTTACCATCGTTAGCTACCATATCGATGGCCTTGCAGTGGTCCTCAACGTACAGCCAGTCTCTGATCTGCATACCATCCCCGTATACCGGAAGCTGCTTATGATGCTTAACATTGTTAATCATAAGCGGAATAAGCTTCTCCGGGAACTGGTAAGGTCCATAGTTATTGGAGCAGCGTGTGATATTCATAGGCATGCCGTAGGTGTCATGGAACGCCTTAACAAATAAATCAGCACTGGTCTTGGAGCTTGAATACGGACTATGCGGATCAAGCGGTGTTGTCTCAGTGAAATATCCTTCTGCACCGAGTGCGCCATATACCTCATCTGTAGATACCTGGATATACTTCTTGCCTTCCTTCCAGGTCTTGGACTCAGCATCATACCATGCGTCCTTGGCTCTCTGCAGAAGATTAACCGTACCCATAACATTAGACTGTACAAATATCTCCGGATTTGCGATTGAGCGATCGACATGTGACTCAGCTGCAAAGTTAATTATAAAATCCGGGTCATACTGCTTTATCAAGCCCTCTACAAGCTCCTTGTCACAGATATCTCCCTGTACAAATATGTGTCTCTTGTCCTGCTCAATGCCCTTAAGGTTCTCAAGATTGCCGCAGTATGTAAGCTTGTCAAGATTAATCAGTAATATATCATCATACTTCTTAAGCATGTAATATATAAAGTTGCTGCCGATAAATCCGGCACAGCCTGTTACAAGATATTTTCTCATGGATTGCTCCTTAATAGTATGTATAAATTTATTTACCGTTTAGTCTACCATATTTTGGCTAAAAATAGTATACTTCTTTTGTTTAAGCCCTAATAGCAAGACCGATATACGGTGCTTGACTCAAATGGAGGTTTTCTTATGAAAGGTATTATACTTGCCGGCGGTTCCGGCACAAGACTTTATCCTCTTACAAAGGTTACTTCTAAACAGCTTCTGCCCATATATGACAAGCCGATGATCTACTATCCGCTGTCAGTGCTTATGAGTGCAGGAATCAGAGATATACTCATCATCTCAACTCCGAGTGATACTCCTCGCTTTGAGGATTTGTTAAGTGATGGCTCACAGTTTGGCATCAATTTAAGCTATAAGGTTCAGCCGTCTCCTGACGGACTTGCACAGGCCTTCATCATAGGCGAGGAATTTATCGGCAATGATCATGTAGCCATGATACTCGGCGACAATATATTTGCAGGTCATGGATTTACTGACAAGCTCAATCGCGCAGCATCTAAGGAGAGCGGAGCCACAGTTTTCGGCTACTACGTTGATGATCCTGAGCGCTTTGGCATCGTTGAGTTTGATAAGGACGGTAAGGCTGTATCCATAGAGGAGAAGCCGGAGCATCCAAAGTCCAATTACTGCGTAACCGGCTTGTATTTCTATGACAATAGGGTTGTTGAATATGCCAAGGGACTTAAGCCGTCAGCCAGAGGTGAGCTTGAGATTACAGATCTCAACCGCATATACTTAGATAATAATGAGCTTGATGTCGAGCTCCTGGGTCAGGGCTTTACCTGGCTTGATACAGGCACTCATGAGTCACTCATGGACGCAGGCAACTTTGTACGCACCATGGAGACTCATCAGCACCGTAAGATTGCCTGCCTTGAGGAGATTGCATATCTCAACGGATGGATAAGCCGTGAGCAGGTTATGGCATCCTACGAGATACTTAAGAAGAATCAGTACGGCAAGTATCTTAAGGATGTGCTTGACGGCAAATATATAGATAAGCACTAAACCTGCCATTCTGTGCAATACTAAATAACGATTGACAAGTGGCTATGTGTTCCTGCATGATTGTCTGCAAGAGCACATAGCCGTTTAACGTTTCTATTACGGAAAATGTGACAGATTGCTTCAATGGGGAAGATAGAAATGTCAAATTCAGTTAATAAACAAACGTCTGCTGCTGATGCATGGACTCCTGCTAAGGGTGTGCGTGATGCCATACCTGTATGTCTCGGTTATTTTGCCGTGGCATTTTCATTAGGCATAGCTGCAGGCAATGCAGGCTTTAACATATTTCAGGGATTTTTGCTTAGTGTTACCAGCGTTTCCTCATCAGGTGAATATGCAGGCATATTACTGTACTCAGAGGGTGCAGGCTATCTTGAGCTCGCAATCATGATACTTATAGCTAATGCCAGATATATCCTGATGAGCTGCGCTATAAGCCAGAAATTTGCACCTAACTCCAGCCTGCTGCAGCATCTTATCATAGGCTTTGGTCTGACTGACGAGATGTTTGGCTTCGGCATCATGACTCCGGGATATTTAAGACCAGGATACATGTACAGTGCCATGATTACATCTATATCCGGATGGGCACTTGGCACGGTATTTGGTATTATTGCCGGTAATGTACTGCCGCCTGTATTTATTGAGGCTATGAACGTTGCAATCTTTGCTATGTTTCTTGCCATAGTCATACCGCCCGGCAAAAAGAACAGAAAGATACTTATAGCCGTTACAGTAAGCTTTATTGCAGGACTTATAGGCAACTATGCTCCCGTTATATCAGACTTCTCGTCAGGAACAAGAGTTATGATACTTACTATCATAATTGCTTCGGTTATTGCATTAATCTTCCCTGTCGAAGACAGCGTAGGTACAGTTACAAGCGAGTCAGTTGAAGAGGAGTAAGTATGAAATTAAATATATACCTTTACATCCTGGTGATGTTTGCTGTTACCTATGCAATAAGAGTTATACCGCTCACCCTGCTTCGTAAGCCTATAACAAACAAATTTGTTAAATCCTTCCTCTTCTATGTGCCCTATATCACGCTTGCGCTTATGACCTTCCCGGCAATAGTTGAGGCAACATCTAAGCCGATATACGGCATCATTGCCTTTGTACTCGGCATCATACTGTCATGGATAAGCGGTAATCTGTTCTTCGTTGAGATATGCTGTTGCCTTGCAGTTTTACTGCTTAATATCTTCTTCTGATACAGCTGCAATCTAAAATATAGTAAAAATCCCATCGGATATGCTTATCACATTCCGATGGGATTTTTGACTATCTTGCTGGTTCAAGTCCGTTTATTATTCATTTTAATCTAATTTACTCGTTATAATCATCTGCCATAGCCTTATCAAAGATATCGGTAACAGAGCTTGTTGGCTCTGCTGTCGCCAAAGATACAATAATCGCTGCGATTGCTCCGCATATAAAGCCCGGAAGGAGCTCATACACTCCTGTAGACGACAGACACACTAGCCACAATATATCCACTGCGGCACCTACGATAACACCTGCACAAGCACCTGCATAATTAAATCTTCTCCAGAACAGTGAGAGTATTACTACCGGTCCAAAGGCTGCACCAAAGATGCCCCATGCATTTTCCACAAGATTCATGATGGCCTGAGCTCCGGCACCATTTGATGAAGCGATAAGATAAGCAACAACTGCAATTACAACGACTGCAACTCTGCCTATATTTAATACCTCCTTATCATCTGCATCCTTACGAATCAGCGGCTTATATATGTCAGAGGTAAATGAGCTTGACGCAACGAGCAGCTGTGAATCGGCAGTTGATACTGATGCTGCCATAATTGCTGCAAGCAGAAGTCCTGCAAGCGCCGGTGTGAAATAATGGCGAGCCATTGCTATAAATACAGTCTTCTGTGCACCGACCGTGAGAAGCTCCTCCCCCATAATGATACGTGCAAAAAGCGCCATAAGGCAGGCAGCTCCGAGTGAGAGTATAACCCAGACTATAGCAACTGTTGCTGATTTATTAATCATTGACGGCCTCTCAATAGACATAAAGCGTATGATGATATGCGGCATTCCGAAATATCCGAGTCCCCATGTAAGACCCGATATTATGTCCTGCCATGAAGCATCCATCATGCCGGTACCAAAGGAGCATACTACTACTGCACCGCTTGCATCCGTATATTGATAAACCTCCTGAAGCTTGCTCCAGTCAAGCTGTTCTGTAGCAAGAACGATAATAGGCACGGCAAGAAGCGCTATAAGCATCAATATGCCCTGGAAGAAATCAGTCCAGCATACTGCCTTGAAGCCTCCGAGGAAGGTATATCCTATGATTATAAATGCAAATATAATCATGGCTGTGCGCTGCGGCATGGCCGGGAACAGGGTCGTAAACACCGAGGTTCCTGCTACAAAGGCGCTTGCTACATATACCGTAAACGCAATAAGGAATATAACCGCACATATAATCTGCAGTGTCTTGTGCTCTGTTGCAAATCTGTTGGTCAGATACTGCGGAAGCGTAATTGCATCATTTGCAGCCTTACTGAACTTACGAAGGCGCTTTGCGCAGAATATCCAGTTAGCTGCAGTGCCTAACGCAAGTCCTATGCCTATCCATATCTGACCAAAACCAAAAGCAAGTATAGAACCTGGAAGTCCCATCAGCAGCCAGGCTGACATATCCGAGGCCTGAGCTGACATGGCAGTAACCCATGGGCCCATGGATCTGCCGCCTATAAAATAGTCCTCCTGATCCTTATTGCCGCCGTTGAAATAGAATATCAAGCCGACAAAGAATAGGACAATGAAGTATCCCAAAAATACTACAATCTCCGCATTTAACATTTCCCTAAAAATCTCCTATCCTTGTAAACGAATCCCTATCACAGTCCTTGTTTCGTTCCGACTGTTAATCCTCCTTAGCAGAACCAAACTCTGAGAGCTCTAAGCCTTCGTTACGGTCTAATACCATCTTGACGCTCCATTCATGTGCAAAGAGCAGGAGCGGATTGCCCTTAAGATCCTGTACCTTCTTCATATCGCTGGTTCCCTGAATCTTATCTACATTAACAGTCTCCGGGTGATCTATCCAACGAACATATTCATACGGAAGTTGTTCGAGTTTAACCTCAACATTGTATTCACTCTGCAGTCTGTAGGTTAAAACCTCAAATTGCAGAACTCCGACAACGCCTACGATAATCTCCTCCATTCCGGAATTAATCTCCTGGAAGATCTGGATAGCACCTTCCTGAGCTATCTGCATAACTCCCTTAAGGAACTGCTTACGCTTCATTGTATCAATCTGGCGAACTCTTGCAAAATGCTCTGGAGCAAAGGTCGGTATACCCTCATACTTAAATTTCTTGTTGGAGACGCAAAGTGTATCTCCTATGCTGTAGATACCAGGATCAAACACACCGATAATATCTCCGGCATAGGCCTTCTGTATAATCTGGCGCTCATCTGCCATCATCTGAGTAGGCATGGTCAGACGTATCTTCTTACCGCCCTGTATATGATTAACCTCCATGCCCGCCTCATACTCACCTGAGCATATACGCATAAATGCTACTCTGTCTCGATGAGCCTTGTTCATGTTGGCCTGAATCTTGAAAACAAAGGCTGAAAAGCCTTCAGTCATAGGATCTATAAGTCCCTGGTCACTCATACGCGGAAGCGGTGAGCTTGTCATCTTAAGGAAATGCTTAAGGAAGGGCTCTACACCGAAGTTTGTAAGTGCAGATCCAAAGAACACAGGACTAAGCTTGCCGTGCAGCACCTTGTCCAAATCCAGCTCGTCCGCTGCACCGTCTAAAAGCTCAATATCTTCATTAAGCTTATCGTAGTTGATAAAGCCAATGACATCCTTAAGTCTGTCATCGTCTATCGAATATTCATGGGTCTCAAGTTCCTTAGCACCGCCCATCTCTGCCTTAAAGGTTATGACATTTCTGTCTGCACGCTCATACACGCCCTTAAAGTTCTTGCCGCAGCCGATAGGCCAGTTAATGGGGCAGGTATGTATGCCAAGCACATCCTCTATCTCAGAGAGCAGCTCGAACGGATCCCTTGCCTCACGGTCAAACTTATTGATAAAGGTAAATATAGGGATACCTCTCATGACACAGACCTTAAACAGCTTAATAGTCTGTGCCTCAACACCCTTTGAACCGTCAATAACCATGACTGCAGAGTCTGCCGCCATAAGCGTACGATAGGTATCCTCTGAGAAATCCTGGTGTCCCGGAGTATCCAATATATTAATTACATTGCCTCCGAATTCAAACTGCATGGCAGAGGATGTGACTGAAATACCTCTCTCCTTCTCTATCTCCATCCAGTCTGATACGGCATGCTTCGCTGCCTTTCTGCCCTTGACTGTACCGGCAAGATTAATGGCACCTCCGTACAGCAGGAATTTCTCTGTAAGAGTAGTCTTACCTGCATCCGGGTGCGATATTATTGCAAATGTTCTTCTCTTCTCAATCTCTTCTCTTAAATTACTCATCTATCCTTCCGCATCCTAACTCATTCTTATTGAGCTCGTAAAGCCTCAGCATACCCTTCATAAGCAGAGCATCATCTCTGACTATTCGGTCTGCATTCTTGCAGTGCTGTACGACAAATCTTGCCATACCTCCTGTGGCTACCACATTGCACTTTTCTCCGAGCTCATCCTCTATACGCTCTATGATACCGTCTACCTGAGCTGCATTGCCATAAATGAGACCGCCTCTTATACAATGAACAGTATTCTGTGATATAACGTGTCCCGGATTCTCAAGGCTTATCTCAGGAAGCATGGCAGTGTTTCTGATAAGTGCATCAAGGCTGGTCTTCATGCCAGGCATAATTGCACCGCCGCTGTACTCTGCGTCGCTGTCCACAACGGTAATTGTCGTAGCAGTTCCCATGTTAACGCTGATACAGGGAGCCTTATAGTAATAGTATGCGGCCTCCATACCGACTATAAGATCAGGTCCTATTCCCTTAGGATACTGGAACTTATGCAGACCTATATCCATCTTCATGTTGCAGTTAACTATAACCGGCTGAACATGAATTGCTTTCCTTATAGCAGTCTCAACTATGCCTGTAAGTGACGGAACTACTGATGACAATATCGCGCCGTCAATATCATCAACCGAGATATGATGAAAATTAATAACAGCCTGTATATCCTGGGCATACTCAAGACTTGACTTGTTCTTATCTGTCGTAACTCTCTCTTCGATAATGTTGTCAAGAGTATCTACCACACCTATCTTAATGTTGGTGTTGCCCATATCTATGGCGAGTATCATAATGCTTTTCTCCTTGAGTTCTATACGGACAGTATCCGATTTGAGCGGCTTTAAGCCAACTATTATAAAAATGCCTTCAGATGTCCGATTCAAACTGTGCACAGATCATCTATATCGGCATATTGTGCTTATCCTAACACCTTTACAGGCTTATAACAAGCTGATTATAAATATTTATGCATATGTATATTCACAACATCTTAATCATTTTCTGGTTCTGCAAAATTCGGCTTCCTTAATAGCCTCCTCGTCATCCGGATAAACACCAAGATACTGACTAAAGAGTGCATAGGCTTCCTCATAATTCCCCAGATATTCTGCACATATAGCCTGATTATACATAGCTGTTGCCCCTGTAAATGTACCGTCTGCCTTAGCATAATTACTCAGAGCTTCATACGCCTCACTATAGGAGCCTGACTTCATAAGCTTTACTGCTGCCTGAAGCTTATCAAGGGATGAAAGCTCATTATATACCTGCTCAATTTTGGCATAATCAGTATCATCCTTGCACAGCTCATACAGTGCATCAAAGCTTGTCTTCGCCGCAGAATAGTCACCGAGTCTTATCTCACACTCACCGCGGTATTTAAGTATATCGTACTGAAGCTCAGATACCTGACCATCTGAGGCATCCATGGCCTTATCAAAAAGCTCTATAGCCCCCGCATAATCTCCGCTGTTATAAAGCTCTATGCCTTGTTCACGCAGGGCATACTTATCTTCACTGCCGCAGGCGGTAAGCATTATCGCGGTCATAAGCAGGATTGCAAATATTACCGGCTTATGCGTATTTCTACATGTAATTTCATATATT
>CAVBGP010000035.1:0-17163 GCA_963595005.1 Acutalibacteraceae bacterium
TTAGTTAATCTCGAAAACGGACAAAACATACTTAACCGCGGCGTATTTGAATGGAACGAGTAAAGCCTTAACGGCAGCTGATAAAGCTTTCCCGCCGCATCCTTAAAGTAAACAACCATGCCTACGTATTCGTAGGCACCACATATTAATAAAAGTACGGATTGCTTCGCGCTTTAAGCGCTCTCACAACCATGCCTGCGTGTTTGCAGGCACCAACCATGTACAAAGAGGACTGACGTTTTATCCGCCGGTCCTCTTCATAGATTTAAGGTTTTTAAACTTTTAAACAGCTTTAATTATGTAAGGTTGTATGAAACTTAAACTTTTATAATATATGGTACCTGCAAACAGGTGGCAAGGTTGTTTTGCCCTTTTGTGCAGTTTATACCTCCAAGGCTGCTGCCAATGCATCACCTGTAGCAAGAACTGCATTTCCAGGAGCCTTAAGAGCTTCTCCGATTACTATAACCTTGTCTGCATGCTTCTCGCAGCACTCCTTAAGTGCAGCATTAGAGCGAGAGCCCATAGCAAGCACTATGTTATCATAGCCTCTGAGTGAACCAGCTGTGCCGTCAGCCAAGGTATAGTCAACTCCATCTGCATAGAACTGTCCTACCCTTGCACCCGGACGAAGCAGCACCTTGTGTGCCTCAAAGTTTTCGAACATATAGCGGCGATTTTCAGGGGTAACATCCTCCGCAATAACATCCTTCATCTCAATGATTCCTACCTCGTGTCCACGCTCTGCAAGATATTCAGCCGCCTCGCAGCCAACCATGCCGCCACCGACTACAAGCACCTTCCTGCCGACATTTTCCTTGCCGCAAAGCAGATCCTGAGCTGTAACAAAGCCGCAGTCCTTAAGACCCGGTATCGGGAGGATAAGCGGATTAGAACCGCTTGCAAGTATAATCGCATCCGGCTTAAGCTCGCTCAAAAGCTCCTCTGTAGCCTCTGTATTAACTCTTAAGTCAACCTGCTCCTCCTCGCAATGAACTATCATTGAGCGGATAGCCTCTGTAATCTGTCCCTTACCTGTAGGATAGGCTGCTATACGGAAGTTTCCGCCAAGCTCTGCTTCCTTCTCAAGAAGCGTTACCTTATGTCCTCTCTTAGCACATGCAAATGCTGCATAAAGTCCTCCCGGACCTCCGCCGACTACTACAACTCTCTTTGGTGACTCAACCGGTGTAAGCACGTGCTCCTTGCCTACACAAGGATTAACTGCACAGGTTATAGACTTTCCGGCGAACATATTAGGCACACAGCCTAAGAGACATCCTATACACGGAGACAAGGACTCTAATCTGCCTGTTCTTGCTTTGTTCGGAAGCTCCGGATCTGCAATACTCTGTCTGCCAAAGGCCACGAGATCTGCACGTCCCTGCTTAACCAGGAGCTCTGCATACTGAGGCTCAGTAAAGCGTCCTACTATAATTACTGGTACTGATACAGCCGCTTTAATCTCACTTACAAGAGGAGCATTAAAGCCACCGTGGGTAATGCCCGGAGCCCACATGAACTCATCATGCAGATGCACGGCACGTGTTACGTGTATAGCATCAACTCCGCATTCCTGCTCAAGATATGCAGCTACAGCTGCGGCATCCTGTACTGACTGTCCTCCGGGAACCTCATCACTTGCATTAATACGGCAGATTACTGGCAGCATTCCGCCTGTTTTCCTGCGGATATTCTCTATGATAAGACGAGGCAGTCTCATACGGTTCTCAAAGCAGCCTCCGAACTCATCAGTTCTGTTATTGGTACGCTGTGAGATAAAAGTGCTTACAAGATAACCGTGAGCACAATGCAGCTCAACCATATCAATTCCTGCAAGCTGAGCTCTTCTTGCCGCATCTCCATAGCATTCTATAATGCGATAGAGTTCCTCCTTTGTGACCGCCTCAGGAGTTTCTCTTCCGACTGCTGCCGGCATAGCACTTGCCGCCTTAAGCGGATAGCCTGTAAGAGCTGAGCTGCCCTCCGGTCCTGCATGCTGCAGCTGTATGCTCATCTTGGCTCCATAGGCATGACAAGCATCTGCCACACGCTTAAAGCTCTCAACACATCTGTCCTCAAAGAGACATGGCTTACGAGGACCGCCCTTTGCCTGCTCATATACAACTGTCGACTCTATGGTTATAAGACCAAAGCCGCCCTTTGCCCTTGACTCATAGTAGCTAAGCGATGCATCGCTTAAGGTTCCGTCGGTGTTAGCTAAGTTGTTGCCCATTGGCGGAACTACAAATCTATTAGGAATAGTAACATTTCCAATCTGTATTGATGAAAACATTGCCGGAAACTTCATAAATACCTCCCTGAAATATCTGTTTATGAGAAGAACTTCTCCATTACCTCATCTGTAGGCATATCCTTGCCTGTAAAGAGATGGAAAGCCTCAGCTCCCTGCCAGAGCAGCATGCCGATTCCTCCGATTGCTGCCTTGCAGCCTGCCTCCTTGGCATCCAATATAAGCTTAGTCTCTCTTGGATTATATACGGTATCAGCTACAATAAGATCCTTCCTAAGGAGTGCTGTATCGATAAGTGTCTGTCCGTCAAGAGGTGCCATGCCTACCTTAGTAGCATTTACAAGCATAGTGCTTCCTTCTACAGCTGCCTTTAAGGCTTCAGCATTCTCAAGCTTCTCAACTGTCACCTTGCATCCGGGCACTGCTTCAGTAAGCTTCTTGAGAGTAAGCTCTGCATTGGGATAGAACTCATCCTCTCTGTTAAAGATATGCAGCTCTGCTGCTCCGTCAAGTGCTGTCTGAACAGCAATTGCTGTAGCTGCTCCGCCTGCTCCGAGCAGTGTAATCCTCTGACCCTTTACGCTTATGCCATTTTCCTTAAGATTACGTACAAAGCCTATACCGTCTGTGTTATGTCCGGTGAGCTTGCCCTCTGCATCAGCTGTTACGGTGTTGCAGGCTCCGATAAGCTTAGCTGCCGGTGATATATCATCAAGATACTTTGTAACTGCTGTCTTGTCCGGCATAGTTACATTAAAGCCGCCTACCTTGAAGGTTCTGAGTGCCTTGATGCCCTCTTCAATATTATCTAACGGAATATCGAAGGCAAGATATGCTGCATCTGTGCCGGTTCTCTCAAAGCTGTAATTATGCATAGCCGGTGAACCTGAATGATCTACCGGTGATCCTATAAGGCAAAATAATTTGGTATGTCCTGTGATGTTTCCCATAATGACTCCTTCATCCTGTTTATGTAAATGTTGTCCTGTGCAATCTGTACTGCAAATGCCGTACACTGACTATGTAATGCTAAACAGTCATCCTAACTTTTATAATATGTAATGGCTGCTGATAAGCTTATACCTCTGAATCAGCCCGTCTGTCTGCGGCCTTATTTACTTCTCAAGAACCTCCGGCCAGGTCTTCTCTAAGACCTCAACGGTTGCGGCATATACAAGCTTTGCAGCCTCTGCAACACCATGGGTTAAGAGCTCATCGCTTATAACCTCAACACCCATAACCTGAGGCTGTATGCCCTTAGCCTTAATCATCCTGACAAAGCCTTCGGTATCTCCGTAACCCTTGCCCGGTACAACTCTGTCATGCATTGACTCATCACGAAGTATGCTCTTGGCATAAGGATGTGCCTGAACATCATTGATCTGCACTGATACAAGCTTCTCAACCGGGATATCTGCAAGATAGCTCTCATCATAGCCCTGATTAGCTCTGATCCAATGCCAGGAATCAAGCAGCACCTTGGCGTTTTCGCAGTCTGCAGCCTTAACAACAGCCCAAGCCTTCTTGATATCCGGAATACCGCTATATGGCATCGGCTCAACACCTATACTGTACCTGCCTGCACGATGGCAAAGCTCCTTAAGCTTCTGTGCTGTATGCTCTACCGAGTAATCCTCCATAAGTCCGCAGTTGATGCTTCCTACACCAAAGAGCTCGCACATATGGAAGCATATCTGCTCCTTATACTTCTGCTCGTAGGAACGCTTATCCTCGGCCCACTGAACTATGTACTCAACCTCGGTTACCTTCATGTCGTACTTCTTAAGTATCTCAAGTATGTCCTCATCATGAAGTCCCTCTCCGAGTGCATCCACATAGGTTTCAGCTCTGAGTCCGATTCCCTCAAAGCCTGCCTCCTTGGCAGCCTTAACTCTCTCTTCGAAGGTGCACTGATCTCCAAGTGTCCATGAGCTTATTGTGATAGGATATTTCTTAGACATTTTCATTTCCTCCCGTTTTTAAACCTGATTGATTATTTTCTGAGTATCTCTTTGTCATGCCGCAGCTTGCATTGCCTCTTTTGCAGCATGTATTGTTTCAACTTAAGCTTCTGCCTTGAATATTTGCAGAAGTATCCATTTATAATTACTCCTCTGTAACTCCCTTATTGAGGCAGTGGCTGAGATATATTGCGAGCAACACTCCTATAAAGGTCATAACAATGTTAAACAGTACTACGTATCTCGGTCCCTCTGTTCCTCCGACCTTGGTTATAACTCCGGCTATGCTGATTACCAGGTAGTTTGCCACGCTTGATGCAATCATGACTATTGATGTAATAACACCTCTGTGCTTAGGGAACATCTCGTTGGCAACTGCTGTTACCAGCTGCAGCACTCCGCCTGCTGCAAAGAAGCCTAACAGGAAGCCTCCTGCAAGACACATCCAAGGTGTACGTACAAAGTAGAGGACAATCAGTGTCAGCAGAGCTATTGACGGATAACCGATAAGTATCTTAACCGGCTTAATTCCCTTCTTAAGCAGGGAAGCACTTGCAAACAGAGCTACTACTATTCCTACTGAGTAAAATGACTGTATCTGGCTCGGCTCTGCAAGTCCGTAAAGCTTTCCAAGCTCCTGATTACAGTTCATCCACAGCATAAAGGTTGTTGAGGTTGTAAAGCCCAATAAGATAAGCACAATAGATGCTGTAGTAAAATGCATCTTCTCCTTTTTGCCGCCTGTCTTCTTTGCCGGTGTGAATTCCGGGAAGGGAAGGAAGGCAAGGAAGATTCCGTCTATAATGATGATTCCGGCACATACCAGGAAAATGGTTGCGAACGGAAGGCTGTTGCCTGCTACAAAGCGAATCGCAAACGGAAGCAGGAACTGTGCTATCGATATAGACATTTTGGTAAATATATTGGCGATGGTTCCCTTTTCCTTGAAAATCTCCATGCACGACGGAGTAATACTTGTATCAAGGAAGGAATTGGCCATACCGCTTATAACTGCAAGTACGTATCCTACGTACATATTCGGTGCAAATGTGATGCATAAGAAGAATATGGCATACAGCACACAGCCTATAAGTCCTGATATGCGTCTTCCGTATCTGTCTGACAGCGGTCCTGCTACCGGAAATGCCACAAGGCGTCCGAGTCCGATAGCTGCAATTACAGCAACAACGCCCGATACATCAAAGCTTCCGTCTGCAAGAGTGGATGCACCCCAAAGTGCTGCAAGCTCCTGCTTGTACTGTCCCATGATAGTTGCGGCTACGCCAAGTACAAAATAGGTCATGTATAAGGCAAAGGCCGTAGGATAATATCTTGCGGATTCATTTTTCTGTCCCATAGTGATAACCCCTTAATTTTCATATGCCGAAGACTTTCATTTCGTCAATCGGCTTACATGTGTAATTGTTTAACCCCTGTCACATCGTAGTCTTATATAGAAAAAGCGTGCTGTGGGCTGAACAGTTACATGTAAATTTTAAATGATGCAGCTTACTGCTTCATCCTTACGAATAGAGCAGCTCCCTTATCTCATCTATCGGCATCTGCTCTCCTGTATAGAGTCTGAAGGCCTCTGCGCCCTGACAAAGCAGCATGCCGAGTCCGCTGCATACTGTACAGCCTGCTGCCTCAGCCTCTCTAAGGAATCTGGTTTTCGGCGGTGCATATACTGCATCGGTAACTACCAAATCCTTGCGGAACCAGCTTGTATCCTCTATCAAGCTTGCATCATCGTTTGGTGCCATGCCTACCTTAGTTGCATTTGACAGGATGTCCGCATCATCTATATATTCCTTAAGCAGTGCCTTATCTGCCAGATCATTTAAGCAAAACTCACAGCTTGGTACTGCATCTGCTATCCTCTGTACAGTCTTCTCAAGACTATCCCAAAACGCATCCTTGAGATTAAATATGCTTATCTTTGCTGCGCCCTCTAATGCGGCCTGTGCAGCTATGGCTGATGCAGCTCCTCCGCCGCCAAGCAGAACTATCTTCTTGCCCTTTACCAGGACTCCGTTTCGCTCAAGATTCTTGGTGTAGCCCATGCCGTCGGTGTTGTAGCCTGTAAGCCTGCCATTGTCATTTACAATAGTATTGATAGCTCCGATAGCCTTAGCCGCAGGTGTGAGCTCATCCATATATTTGAGAGCCTCCTGCTTACACGGCATCGTTACATTGGCACCTCTGAAGCCTACTGTCTTAAGTGCATCGATTGCATCCTTAGTCTTATCAATGGAAATGTCAAAGGCAAGATATGCATAATCAATTCCGAATTTATCAAAGCAGTAGTTGTACATCTGAGGTGACTTAGAATGCTCTACAGGAGTACCAATAAGCCCAAGCAATTGTGTTTTACCCGTTATCTTCATTTCATTTACCCCTTCGTTTATGAAAATGATTTTTTGTTAACGTTATTTTTTTGACAATCTCAATTTATCGTACTTATCGCATAGAAACAAATTGACGTTTTTAATCAAATCTATAGACAACTTCAATGGATTAATCTATATTTGAGGCGTTGGGAAATGGAGGCTTATATGAATCTTCTGCATTTACGTTATTTTGCCGAACTGGCTAAAACACAGCATTATACACGTGCCGCTGAGGTGCTCTGCATCACACAGCCTACCTTAAGTCATGCTATTAACCAGCTTGAGCTTGAGCTTGGCGTGCCGCTCTTTGAAAAACAGGGCAGAAATGTACGTCTTACATATAACGGAGAACAGTTTCTGGCTTACACCAGACAGGCCCTCGACAGTATTGACGATGGAATTAATCTGCTTCAGAGTGTTGGACGAGGTGAGGGGATTATAAGACTTGGACTGCTTAGAACACTTGGAGTTGATTTTATACCAAAGCTTGCCGCTGATTTTCTAAAACTTTACCCTGGCAAAAACATACGCTTTAGCTTCCATACTGGCGTTACCGGCGAACTGCTTGAGGGACTTGCTGAGCACAAGTACGACCTTGTGTTTGCTTCAAAGCCGTCTGATGAACTTGGATTTACGAGTATAACCGTAAATAAACAGGATCTTGTGCTTATTGTGCCTACGGGACATCCTCTGGCCGAGAGACAGACCATCGACCTTGCAGATACGCTTCCCTATCCGCAGGTAAGCTTTACCCAGGGCTCCGGACTAAGAGATGTCGTAAGACGTCTCTACTCTAAGATTAACGCAGTGCCTAATATTGCTTATGAAACTGAGGAGGATCAGGTTGTTGCAGGGCTTGTTGCTCAGGGCTTTGGCATTGCCATAGTTCCGTATATGGATATGCTGTTGAGATTGAATATTAAGATACTGCCTATCGTTAACCCGACCTGGGAGAGACATTTCTACATGGTTAGTGATGAGCATGCATTCCAGACTCCGGCTGTCAGGAAGTTCCGTCAGTTTGTAGCAGACCGTACCGCCAAGCTTAAATAATCAATACTTCATTGCCCCAATGCTGCACCTGTCTTGATAAAGCTTAGCAAATCACTTTATATGAGCTAAAAATGCATATAGAATTGCTGATTTTCTTATGCTGTATTGTGATTATGCACAAAGGACAATATACACAAAAATATATGTCATTTTTTTAACATATAGACAGCTTCAATTAAATCTATAGAAAAAATCATTTTAACCGGAACCGTTATTCCAGCCCATTTGTCGACACATTACAGCAAAATGTTGCGTATTGCTTTGCGCTTACAAGCTTCCGGAACCGTCATCTGTCGCTCATTAATTATATATCCGCGAAAAAAGGACACAGCCTTCGATTATGAAGAATGTGTCCTTTTTTGACATATGTAATTGTCAGCATCATCACCCATTGCAATGCAGCGATATGTTTCTGAACAATTACTGATATTTATGGATTATTCAATAATTAATGAGCTGCGTCTTAGCCCTGCTGCTTTTTAAGCCTTTCTCTTCTTGACTTCCTCAATCATGAGCGGCAATACCTTGGTTACATCTCCTACGATGCCGACATCAGCAACATCGAATATAGATGCATCCTCGTCCTTATTGACAGCTACTATGTAGCCTGAGCCTATCATGCCCGAAACATGCTGGGTTGCTCCTGATATACCGCATGCGATATAGAGCTTAGGTGCAACTATCTTGCCTGACTGGCCTACCTGGTGAGCTCTTGATACCCAGCCGTCCTCAATGGCCGGTCTGGATGCTCCGACAACTCCGCCGAGAGCCTCGGCAAGCTCCTCTACAAGAGCAAAGTTCTCCTTGCTGCCCATGCCTCTGCCGCCTGAAACGATAATCTCTGCCTCTTCAAGGTTAACTGACTCTGCAATCTCCTTAACTGACTCAATAACCTTAGTTCTAAGCTCTACAGTCTCAACTGCCTCATCAATAATCTCGCCATTGCGTGAAGCATCAAGATTCTTGGCAAATGAGCCTGAACGAACTGTTGCAACATGAGGAAGATTCTCTCCCATGCTCATATCATTGAGAATATTGCCATTATATGCAAGTGCAGTATAAACCTCTGCCTCAGTGATGCCTGTAACATCTGTAATGCAGCCTGCTTCAAATGCTGCTGCAACTTGAGGTGCAATCATCTTGCCTAATTGAGTTCCGGCCATATACAAAGCTCTTGGCTTATACTTATCGGCAAGCTTAATAAGAAGCTCAGCAAGCTGAGCCGGCTGCAGCTCAGCCTCTCCTGCCTTAAGTACCTTATCAGCACCTGCAGCTATAGCTGACTTTGCTGCTTCATCTCCGCCTGATACTACTGCAATAAGCTCTTCATTAGCTGACTTTGCAAGCTCTGCTGCCTTGCTCAGAGTCTCAAGAGCTGCACCGACTATAGTCTTGTCTGCGCTCTCTGCGTAGACCATTATATTTTTTCCGTCTGTATATTTCATCTCTTCATTCCTTCCGCAAAGCTTTTGTTACAGTACCTTCGCTGCATCCATGGCCTCAAATGCCTGCTTTACTGCATCCTCTGCATCTGCAGACTTAATCTTGATGCCGGCTGCTCTCTTAGCAGGCTCATATGCCTTAATGATGCTTATCTGAGAGTCAGCACTCTCAGCTGCAGCAAGCTCCTCAATAGGCTTCTTTCTTGCTGCCATCTTGCTCTTGATTGTAGGGTATCTAGGATCGTACTTAGGCTTATTGACTGCTATAACACAAGGAAGCGGTGCCTCTATCATGCGATAGCCCTCTTCGTTCTCCTGCTTTGCGACAGCCTTGCCCTCTCCTGCCTGTATATCTACTACATCAGCAGTTACCGGTACATCAAGCTCAGATGCAAGCATAATGCCAACCTGACCTGATGCATAATCTGTGCTCTCCTTACCGCAGAAAATTATATCAAAGCTCTTGCCTGTCTTAGCCTCTATCTCAGCCTTGGCAGCCTTAAGCTTTCTTGCTGTATTCTGCGGGG
The DNA here is from genome assembly GCA_963595005.1 of Acutalibacteraceae bacterium. Lineage (GTDB taxonomy): Bacteria > Bacillota > Clostridia > Lachnospirales > Lachnospiraceae > Avilachnospira. Next base: position 9,628 of record CAVBGP010000035.1, read on the forward strand.
TAACATTGGCATAATCATTATCAACTGCAAGATAAGCATAATCAGCTCCGACTGCAAGGCAGTTCTTGAGTGAGTTCTTAACGCTGTCATCTCCTACAGACAGTACAGTAACCTCTCCGCCTGCTGCTTCCTTAAGCTGAACAGCCATCTCAAGTGCATATGTATCAAATGCATTGACTACCGGAGTTACACCCTCAAGTGCCGGTGCGCCGGTATTGGGATCCAGTGATATCTCTACAGAATCATCCGGAACCTGCTTAATGCAAACTAAAATCTCCATTTTCTTCCTCCAATAAGCTTATAACGGTATGCTCTTATTTGCCGATAACATTATTGGCAATAACCATTCTCTGTATCTCGTTTGTGCCCTCGAAAATCTGGAATATCTTGGCATCTCTTAAGAGCTTCTCAACCGGATACTCTCTGCTGTAGCCGTAGCCTCCCATAATCTGGATGGTCTCTAATGCTACATCAACTGCCACATCACCGGCATAGCACTTTGCTATAGCGGATTCCTTGGTAACAGGAAGTCCCTTCTCCATCAGGGTGATTGCATGTGCTACCATCTGACGTGCAGTCTCTGTCTTAATCTCCATATCGGCAATCTTAAACTGTATAGCCTGGTTCTTTACTACCGGCTTACCGAACTGAACACGCTCCTTAGCGTAAGCAACTGCCTCATTGATGCCTCTCTGAGCTATGCCGACTGCTACTGCACCCATCCATGCTCTGCCAAGGTCAAGAGCCTTCATAGCATAGGTAAAGCCCTTGCCCTCTTCTCCAATAAGATTAGCTGCCGGAATTCTGCAGTCCTCAAGTACAACATCACAGGTGTTTGAGGTACGTATACCCATCTTGTTCTCCTCGTGACCTGCTGAAAGACCCGGAGTACCTGCATCAACAAGGAACATTGACATACCCTTTACGCCCTTTGACTTGTCAGTCATAGCTCCTATACAATAAAATGATGCAACGCCACCGTTTGTGATGAAGCACTTTCTGCCGTTAAGCACATACTCATCTCCGTCTCTGACAGCTGTTGTCTTAGCTGCACCGGCATCTGAGCCTGCACCTGGCTCTGTTATTGCAAATGCACCTAAGCCGCCTTCAAGTATCAGGTCGCAAACATGCTGCTTCTGCTCTTCATTTCCAGCGAGCAGAACTGCCTTCATGCCCATGCTGTGTGCCGCAATTGCTGCACCTATACCTGCATCAGCCATACCTATCTGCTCTATCAATGCAGCAACATCTACATATGCAAGTCCCGGTCCGCCGTACTGCTCCGGAACCTCAAGAGCATGATAGCCCTGCTCAAATATCTTCTCATATATTTCCTTTGGCCATTCGCCGGAAACATCATATTCCTTGCACTGCTCCACTATCTCCTTGTCACAGAAATTCTTGACATCCTGCAGGAGATCCTGCGCTTCCTCTGATATTAAATATGCCATCTGTACACACACCTCTCACTTAAATCCGCCGCACTCTTCAATAAAGCGTCCACGCCCGCGTGTTTGCAGGCGCACCATGATATAAAAGTCATAGATTGCTTCGCACTAACGAGCTCTCGCAGCACTTTTAGAGTAAGCAACCATGCCTATGATTTTGTAGGCGCCACATATTAATAAAGGTACGGCGGTAAACATTTACATAAAGCTCTTTGACAACACAAGTAAAGCTAAAAGTACGGATTACTGCGCACATTCACGCAGTCCGCATAGCCGTATGACACCACTTGCAGATTGTATCAATAGCATACCTTACCCGGATTAAGTATCAGGTTAGGGTCGAAGGTCTGCTTAATGCCCTGCATCAGGCGTATATTGACCGGACCTGAGAACTCAGCAAGATAGCTCTTCTTGCCGTGACCTATGCCGTGCTCTCCTGAGATTAAGCCGTGAAGCTCTGCTGCCTTCTTGTAGATGTCAGTCAGGAACTCATGAACCTGCTGCTTAAATACAGCCTCATCCATATCATTTGCAACAGCATAGATATGGAGGTTGCCGTCACCGGCATGTCCGAAGCTTCTTACGATGAAATCATACTTCTCGCCTACGCTGTTAACATAGCTTAAGTAGTTTGCTATCTGGTTAACCGGAACAACCACGTCACACTCATCAAGCAGCTTGGACTCTGCAACTATAGCCTCATAGAAGGTATTTCTTGCAGCCCATGCATCCTTCTTCTTGACCGGTGTATCTGCTACAAGCACGTCTACTGCACCTGCCTCAAGAACAACCTCTGCAACCTTCTCTGTAAGCTCCTCAAGCTCATCCATGCTCTCTCCGTCAAAGGTTACAAGCAGATATGCTCCTACATCAACACCGTCAACCTGCTGCGGGAATACGCTTCTGCCAAGATAACGCTCTGATGCCTGAACTATCTCCTTCTCCATAAACTCAAGAGCCTGAGGATTGAAATGATTAATTACAAACTTCGGAACTGTAGCGATGGCATCGTCAAGGCTCTCAAAAGGAATAATAAGGCTTATTGTTTCCTTCGGTGCCGGTATAAGCTTAAGAGTAAGCTCTGTGATAATACCGAGAGTTCCCTCTGAACCTATCATGAGGTTTAAAAGGCTGTAGCCTGTGCTGGTCTTGGATACAGGAGCGCCAAGCTTAATAATCTCACCTGTAGGCAGAACTACGGTCATAGCACGTACATAGTCTCTTGTACATCCGTACTTAACTGCACGCATGCCGCCTGCATTGGTAGATACATTGCCGCCAAGTGTTGCAAACTTCTCACCCGGATCCGGCGGATACAGAAGACCCTTCTTTTGTGCATCCTCTGCAAGCTCATTTAAAAGCACACCTGGCTCAACTCTTACAACGAAGTTCTCAAGATCATACTCAAGTATCTTGTTCATCTTGCTCATGTCGAGCATAACTCCGCCCTCTATTGCAACAGATGCACCTACAAGACCTGTTCCTGCACCTCTAGGTACAACCTTGATGATATTATCATTGCATATCTTCATGATTGCCGCTACGGCCTCAGTCGTTGTTGCCTCAATAACTACATCAGGCTCTCCCTTGCCATAGATAGCCATCTCATCATGGAAATAGTCGCTGTTGATATCAGCGCCTGTATATACCTTGCCCGGTGCTATCGCCTTGAACTGCTCGAGTATCTCAGGAGTCACCTGATTATACTTTTGTGCATCCATGTTGTAATCCTCCTCTGGTTAATATTAATAAAAGCTGCTTAATTGTAATCAAACGACACTGTGTTCAGAATGTGCGAAGTTTATTGCGAACAAACCTGCAATAAGACTCTATACCCAAATCAGCATCATTAAGGTTGGTATTGGTAGGACCAGTTTATCTTTTAAAAAACATGCCTCACTTAAGCTGCATGTCCCTTCCCTTACCATGTAAAAGGTTAAAATAGCCGGCCTCGTTTGTCAACGATTGGCTATTTTTTAACACAGATTGTACATGGAAGTACAATGTTATATAAAAGTGTTGCCGGACACATAATCCGACCGCATGCCTGCATGCAGGAAGGCTTATGTACCCGGCATCCTGACCAAAACGCCAAGAAGTGCGACAGCACGGATTGTCGTTTTGATCTCGGATTGCGAGAGTGCTTTAAGCGCGCAGCAATCCGTACCTTTATTATATGTGGTGCCTGCAAAATCGCAGGCATGGTTATTTACATTACAGACAAATTGCGGCAGCACTGACGTGCTGCCGCAATCCTAAATCACATATACTGATGAATATACTTAAAATGCAGCTCCAGCCCTTCTCTGGCCTTATAGACATTACCCTCTGCAAAGCCCTCTGCCAAGGTTCTGTGCGCCCGGCTTAGGTACTGCTCGCTGTGCATACCCTCGATAATCTTACTGCGCATCCTCGGGATATACTCATCCATAATCTTATCCAATGCCTTATAGGTCACTGTCATACACTGGTTATCTGTCGCCTCAATCAACAGATAATGTACTGCCTTGTCCCAGCATACACGCTCATCCTCTGTATCAGCCTCCTCAAGGCGTTCGAGATACGTAAGCATACGCTCTCGCTGGCTTTGTGAAGCCCTCGGCACACCTATCTCAAGCGCACCAAACTCCAAGGTTGATCTGAATTCTGTAATCTTATCAACATCAAGCTTCTTAAGGATATACATGAAGGAAAGCATCTCTGCTACTATCTCATCAAAGCTTCCGGAGATGTAATTGCCTGCACCCTGACGGCTCTCAAGCACACCCATATTCTCGAGTATCCTCAAGCCCTCTCTGGCAGAATTACGGCTAATCTTAAGCTCCGCAGCCATATCTCGCTCAGGCGGAAGCTTGTCTCCAACCGCAATATCGCCCTCAGCTATGCCATCCTTAACATATTCAATAACCTTTTCGTAGGATTTATCCATTACTGCAGACCGTTTTGTCTGTTATATGCGCCACAAATTGCGTTGCTGTTCTTGATAAGAATATACATGCCGATAAGCGGACCAATACCGCAAATGACCATGCCCACTACACACCAAAGCAATACAGTAGTTCCGTTCTCCTCGAAGCTGAGATTGTAGCGCGATGCATTTGAAGCAAGTCTGTTGCCAAGCTTATAATACCAATAGTATGCATAGAAGCCGCAGGTTACTATAGACAGCAGGATAAATATCATAAGACCCGGTGTCTCAGTTCCGTCACCGTCACAGGCAATATTAATCTCCTGAGCCATCTTATGTATAAAGTAGAAGCCGTAAATACCGCAGGTTATAATGTCGAGCAGTACATATGAAACTATGCCTCTGTCATCCTTAAGCCTTACTTTTCCTGTGCTGCTGTTCATACTGTTATCTCCGTTTGTATTGTTTGATGATGTACTAATTGCAATGCCGACCGCATTGTTCGAATCAGAACCGGATGCAGCGTTACTGCCGGTCTTGGCATTTTGCGAAGCATTATTATTGCCTGTATTGCTGTCGTCTGTTCCTGTACTGCTCTTTCCTGCTTTGCTGATTGAAGCCTCCACCTCATCAATGGCACTGCTTAATTCCTTCTCAGCTGAGTTGATTACCTCACCTGCTGCTGCCTTTATCTTCTCTGAGGCTGCCGTCGGTGCTCCGCATGACGGACAAAACTTTTCACCATTATTAACCTCAGTCCCACAATTACTGCAAAACATCAATCGCCCTCCTTATTATCTCTGACGCTTCTCGCATAATCCGCCATATAAGTCCGTTTTGCGGTTCAAATACGACGATATCCTGTCCACCTGCAAGCATCCTGTATAAATATACTATAATAAAAGCCGTTATAAATATAAACAATGAAATGTTTAATGTTTTCTTACGGAAATGCCGCTTGCCAATAAACATGCATAAAGCCGGCGGTATAGTCCACCACAGAGGGTGAAAGCTTAAAGCTTTGTCAAAATCCAGATGCAGCACTGCAGCCCATGCTCTGGTCATTCCACAGCCCGCACAGGAGATGCCTGTGATGAATTTGATTGGGCAGCCTATGCCAAGCAATGCAAATGCTGTATAGAGCGCTGCGACCGCAAGTGTCGAATATATTATCTCTCTGTACTTTTTATACCTAAGTTTAACCTTCTCACATTTCATACTTCATGCGCAGTTCCTTATAATCATATTATCAGTGACAATTAAAAATGCATTGTGAAGCAACAAGAATTCCTTTCCTGGTTGACTGCAGCTCTCCATTCTCTTAATCCAAATTAGCTTTTGATTCCTACTTGAGTATATGATATATTTTAGGCTATGTCTAAGAATATTAAAAACAAACTCATAAACTGCAGCTTCTGGCTTATCATAAGCGTTGCTGCTTCAGCGCTCCTCATTTGGTGCGCTGAGAGAGCATATCACGGATTTAATGTTAAGCATATCCTGGCCCTCGAAGCTGTTGTACTCATCGCCTTTGTACTTCATATACGGAGCATCACCGGTAACACTCATGATATATCCGCTGCCTTAGGCTTAGCAAAGCCCAAGGCCGATTACGATATCAGGTATGACTACATACGACTTTTCTCTGTATTTGCCGTTATCCTTATGCATTCAATAGATAATGCTATGCCCTTTCTCTCTTCAGAGCTGACCGAAGACACACTCGCTGTTATCAACAGTGTTCCAAAGGGCCTCCTGTATCCTGCTGCCATACTTCGCAGTCTGTTTTATCTTGGCAATACCTGTTTTCTTATGCTGACCGGTGCCCTGACCTTTGGGCGCATTGCAAGCGAGGATTTGTTTGGCTTCTATAAGCATTTCTTCTCCAGGATATTACTGCCGTTTGTAATATACTTCGTATTTTATATGTGGCAAAACGGAGAGCTTAATCCTCTTAACTATACCACTGTAAGCACTGCTGTACACAAAATTGCTTCTGGAGACATAGGAACTGATGCGCCATTTTTATGGCTTATATATATGACCATATCCATATATATATCAATTCCGTTCCTCAGATACATGTTTAATGCCATGTCCTACAGGATGATAACCATGTTTGCGGCAGTTATACTTTTCTGCTATGCGCTGCGCATATATTTTGGTTTCACTCCGGATATACTGCCGTTTTTCTCTAACTGGATAGGCGTATCCATAATCGGACTCTGGATGACCAGAGCTGAGACACGCAGATATGATAAATTCATATTGGCGGCAGCTGCATTTGCAGTAATCAAGACGGCCTTGGCTGTGAACCCTTATGTATATTGGCAGAACTATATTAATTACTATGTGCATTTCGCACCTATGTCAATATTTATGGCATGCGGAATATTTGCATTAGCCCTGCATAAGAAACCTGCAAGGACTCATAAGCTTGATTCTGTTATAATAATGCTTAGCCGCAACAGTTATACCATATTGCTGCTCCATTGGTGGGCTCTGTATCATGTCCTGATAAGGGCATGGAACCGTCCTTTAAGCTGGGAGGATCCGCTTGGCTTTGCCGTATCCTTCCTGCTTATCATCGCAGTGTCCTTGATATCAGGCTTTCTGATCGATCAAACACTTGTATTCACTGTACGATATTTCTGCGACCTGATTCTTAACCGCATACATAGAAGACTTCGGAAGTGATGCTGCGCCTGCAGCAGCCAAGCTAAGAGATGACAAGACCCTCAGCTATGAGTTCATACCCACAGCTAAGGGTTTTTTAAATAGCATCCGTAGCCTCATGCACATAAATGTCGTTGACGCTCTTGAATATGCATACTTGCCGGAGCATTTATCAGACATGAGTGCTGCATTAATATTTGGTAAATCATTTTTTCTATGGAAGAGACCGAATATATATCCCGGCACCAGCGAGGCTATAACCAACAGATAATAAGACAGAGAAACACGCCGAGTGTTTTTGTATGCCTTCCTTTTATGCTGCCGCATTGGCATTTATACTATCAATAACCTTCCTAATTCCCATCCACACCGTCAGATCGGTAAATATCTCCACGACGCTTCCCTGGTCTGTAAATGGTGATTCCTGCAATACAAACAGCCTCTGCTCGCCCTTGAATTCATTGATCAAGGTAAGCTTCTTTACTATCTCCGGAGTCAGTAGTT
>CAVBGP010000036.1:0-16563 GCA_963595005.1 Acutalibacteraceae bacterium
CAATCCGTCACTTTTATTATATGTGGTGCCTGCAAAAGCGTTAGTATGGGCGTTTTCTTTGAATGAAGCAAAAAAAACTGCGAGAACACGTAAGTGCCCTCACAGTCTGAATGTTTTATAGCTGAACTATATGCTGGCAAGCCGCCAATATCTGATTTAAGCTTCCTTGTATTGCTTTATAGTAAACCAGAATTCAACGCCGTGCTCATGATTTATTACTCCGCAGCTTCCGCCGTGCGAATCTATTATGGCTTTAACTATACTTAAGCCTATACCGCTGCCGCCGTACTGACGGGACCTGGATTTATCAACCTTATAGAATTTATCCCAAAGCTTAGGTATGCTTTCCTCTGGTATCGGGGTTCCGTCGTTATATACTGATAGCCTCCAACAATCACCGTCTGCCTGTATCTCAATATTAATACGCTTATCACCCTCAAGGTGATTGATTGCATTATTAAGATAATTGGTAAATGCCTCTTCTATCTTAAATTCATCCGCATTGATATTAGCCTCATCAGGAAGCCTGGTCTCTATAATTGCTCCTGCATCGTCTAGTCTTATCTTCTGCGCATCCAATACACTGCTTACAAGCTCTGTCAGGTTAAATACCGATGCATCATTTTGATTATCACCAAACTCATAGCTTATGAGCGAGGTAAGCTGCTTAACAAGCTTATTCATCTTGCCGGCTTCATCCATGATGATATTGCAGTAATAATCTCTTGTATCCTTATCCTCAGCTATACCCTCAACCAATCCCTCTGCATAGCCCTCGATAATAGCTATAGGGGTCTTAAGCTCATGGGATACATCAGCGATAAATTCCTTACGCATCTCATCTATCTTAACCTTGGCGTCAATATCCTCCTGCAGCTTGGCATTGGCTTCCTTGAGCTCACGTATGGTTTCCTCAAGCTTCTCAGACATGGAGTTCATAGACTCACCAAGTACACCTATCTCATCCTTTTGCTTGCCTGTGTAGCGTTCTGAGAAATCAAGATGAGTTACCTTCTCAGAGATGCCTGCAAGGTTGATTATAGGCTTGGTTATAAGCCCGGCTGTAAAATATACAGCCACAGCGCCTATAATAAGCATGACTATGGATATAGTTACAAGGAACGCACGGCTTATGACTACGCCTTCCTCTAAGCTTGCTATAGGCATAGTCATAAGGAAATAAGTATCATTATCCGAGAACTGTCCCCAGCATTCGAGATAGCTCGTGTTTGAACGCTTGTCATTAAAGAGCTGGATAATGTAATTATCTCCCTTTTCAAGCACCTCTATTGACTGTGTATGCTTGCCGTCACGCTTGGTCTTGGCCTTAGTGTCGGTATTAGCTGTATTGTTATCCTTAGCGGGTTGCTGATTATCTCCTGCGGCTTCAGAATCATCAATATCCGGCAGATTGTCAGGATCATCTCCTAATATAGGGAAATAAGGATTGCTATAATCTCCAAATACCTCGTTAAATGAGATGTAGGCCTTAAGCTTCATCAGGTTCCACTCTGACTCACGGCTTGTTGCCGCTGAGAGTGTGCCTGCTGAGTTCATCATAACTATATCGATATTAGAGCGTTCACTTAGGTTTCTTAATATTGAGATGGTATCAGAATCCTGTATATTCTGGTCATAATCATCCTTAAGTATGCTTAAGAGGTCGTCCCCCTGCTCATCAATCGTGATTATGGCGTTATCAATAGTCTCATATGCGGAATGAAGCTGCTTTATCTTCTCGTTACGATAAAAACGTAGGAGAAAGAAGCTGTAAAATACGAGCATGGCAAGCACGAGTACAGCAAGCAGTCCTACAAATATCAGTGTGAACTTTTTTCTTATTGAATGTCTCATTATGTCCTAAAAGTGTCAATGGATGCTCATACACAGCAATCCGTTGCCTTTGTTTTATTCCTCAGTAAACTTATAGCCCATTCCCCAAATGGTCTTAATCTGATTGCCGGCCTCACCAAGCTTTGCACGAAGCTTCTTGACATGAGTGTCTATGGTTCTCGAATCACCGAAATAGTCATAATTCCATACATTATTAAGTATGTTGTCACGGCTAAGAGCGATATTTTTATTGCTGATAAAATACTCAAGCAGCTCAAATTCCTTAAAGCTAAGCTCAATCTCCTTGCCATTAGCTGTAACCGTATGAGCCGCCTTGTTAATTGTAACCTTACCGCAGGTTATCACGTCATTTTCCGAATTATTGGTGCGGCGAAGTATGGCATCGACTCTGGCTGTAAGTATCTTAGGTGAAAATGGCTTGCTGATATACTCATCAACACCAAGGTCAAAGCCGTGCAGCTCATCCTGCTCCTCGCCTCTTGCCGTAAGCATGATAATCGGCACTCTTGAGTCCTTACGGATGGTTTTAGCGACCTCCCAGCCGTTCATCTTAGGCATCATAACATCAAGGATAACTACATTGATGTCTTTATCCTCATAGAACTTCTCGACCGCTTCCTCTCCGTCTGCAGCCTCGATGCATTCAAAGCCCTTGATGGTAAGGAAATCATTAATCAGCTTCCTGATACGCATCTCATCATCAACAATAAGTACCTTCATCTTGCTCATCACATACCCCTTTTTATTATACAGCTGCAGCTTTATACTCCGCCCTGGTCAATGCTGTATCTAAGATTATAAACTGCAGCAAAAATATCAGCATACTGGCTAAAGCCCAAAGCCCTGGATTTATCAACCGTTAATAATATTACGGAAAATGTCTCCGGCTGCAGCTTTTGCGCCAATAGCCTCTCTTACAAATCTGCTCCTAATTTGTGTCTTATTGTATATAAAACGTGTGTCTGAAATGTGAAGGAATTGTTTTGCTCTTGTCATTGCTACATAAAACAGTCTTCGTTCCTCACTGATTCCGTCCTTGCCTGAGCTTTTGGACGGAGTTATATCCTCGTTGGCGGATATTATGTATACAGCATCAAATTCAAGTCCCTTGCAGGCATGAAAGGTCATAAAGCTTATCAGATGGTCTCCTAAATTGATATCGGAACCTGGCTTAGACTGTGAACCTGCCTGTGTTTGCGTCTTGGATTGTGTCTGAGTATTGCACCGTGTTTGCGTATTGGATTGAGTCTGTATATTGGTCTGCGTCTGAGAATTACGTTCGGCCGTGGACTGAGTATCAGTCATACTGTCAGACTGAGTATGTGCTGTGCTTTGGACAGCTTCCTTTACTATGCTGCCTGTCCTGTGAGTTCGGTATAGTATCCCTACGGTCTTGAGCTCTTTAGGTAGTTTTAATATATCAGCCACTATAAATTGAGCTTCCTCTGCCTGAGTTCTGAAGCTTCGAGTTGCAACAGGCAGTCTAAGCTCCTTAATTGCTTCAAATTGCTTATCATATCTATCTTTGTTATGAGAAATAAGCTTTGAAGCCGTCTTGATTATATAACGGCTTGAACGATAGTTTGTAAAAAGCTCTATATATTTTGCATCAGGATAATAATCCTTAAACCTCAGCATGATTGTAGGATCGGATCCTCTGAAGGCATATATGCTCTGGTCATCATCTCCTACTACAAATAAATTATTAAGAGGCGCAGCAAGCATTCTTACCGATTCAAACTGTATCCTGTTTATATCCTGGAATTCATCAATGAGTATGAATTTAAATCTTTGACGCATTAAACTGCGAAAACCTGCATCCTCAATAAGACATTTATGAAACAGTACAAGCATGTCGTCAAAATCAATCAGTCCGTGTTTTAACAGCTCCTGCTGATATACTTTCATTACTTGGTGAGGCAAATCAGCATTCAGGCTTGCATTGCATGAAGGCTTTGATTTAACGTTATCGATATTACTAGCTACAGCATTGACATTTTCCGTATTCTTGATAAAGCTTATTCGGTTTAACACATAGGTATAATAATCTGAAGTGAAGCTGCTGCTATTTGGATACTGACTGCGTACTATTGCCTTAAGTATATTGATACTTTTTGTCGGCTCCGCAAGTTTCAAATGTGCGTATCTTGGTATGCGTCTTAAAAACTGATAAAAGACCGAATGAAATGTTCCGAAGGTAACCTTAGAGTAATCCTGAACAGGGGCTGAGCCTAGAGTTAATGCATTTGCCTGCCGTGACGCAGCTTTAATTGACACAGCAGCTTTAATCGAAGCATTATGTGTGGAAGCATTTGCAGCGGCTTCATTTATCATAGCCAGCGGTTTTGCAGCTTCGCATAGCTTAAGATACCTCGCCTTCATCTCTGAGGCGGCTGCCACAGTAAAGGTAATGACCAATATCTCCTGCGGCTTAGCTGTGCCGCTCTCGATAAGCCGCTTTACTCTGTTTGTTATAACGGTTGTTTTACCGCTGCCTGGACCCGCTATAACCATGGCCGGTCCTGTTTTGTGTGCTATTGCCTGCTGCTGGTTTTTGTTAAAGGATGAGTAAGCCATATATTTTGATAACTATAAGCCAGAATATGTTAGGTATGATCCATATGTCGTACTTGCAACATAATCGTGAATTATACAGTGAATCGAATTAGAAATTGTTTAGAAGTAAAATAATTTGAAATGAGCTTTATATCGTTTATATCTATCTCAAAACAGTGGTCAGGATTGCTCCCGGCCACTGTATGCAAATGCAATTATCTTCTGTATCTGTCGTCGCGGTCGCGTGAACCTCTGCGGTCACGATCGTAGCCGCCGCGTCTGTCGCCTCTGTCACCTCGGTCTCCATGATCACGGTCACGGCTTGCACGCTGTGCTCTGCTGCGCTCTGCCTCAAGCTCCGGTGACCAGGTATCGTTGATATCTGACGGACGCATAGAGAGATCTATCTTGCCGCCAATCTCATCAACCTTGATAACTCTGACAGTTACCTCATCACCAAGCTTAACAACATCCTCAACCTTAGCTACACGGCTGTCTGCAAGTCTTGATATATGTACAAGTCCCTTCTTGTTAGGTCCTAGCTGAATCTGAGCACCTATAGGAAGGATATTGACAACAGGACCTGAGGTGATCATACCTACCTCAATATCTGTAACAATGCTCTCGATAATCTCGATAGCTCTGTCAATCATATCCTGATCAGTACCGCAAACTGATACCTGTCCGTCATCCTCGATATCAATCTGAACACCGGTCTCCTCGATAATCTTATTGATAGTCTTACCCTGCTTTCCGACAACATCACCAATCTTAGCTGGATCAATCTGGATAGAGCTGATCTTAGGAGCATACTTGGAAAGCTCTGCTCTAGGCTCTGCGATGCAAGGCTTCATAATCTCGTTCATGATGTAGAGACGAGCCTCGTGAGTACGCGCAATAGCCTCCTCAACGATAGGTCTTGTAAGTCCGTGAATCTTGATATCCATCTGGATAGCAGTTATACCCTTCTCGGTTCCTGCAACCTTGAAGTCCATATCTCCGAAGAAATCCTCAAGTCCCTGAATATCTGTAAGCACGATATAGTCGTCATCTGTATCGCCTGTAACAAGTCCGCAGCTTATACCTGCTACCATACGCTTAATCGGAACACCTGCTGCCATAAGTGACAGTGATGATGCGCAGGCAGATGCCTGTGAGGTAGAGCCGTTAGACTCTAAGGTCTCGGAAACTGTACGTATAGCATAAGGGAACTCATCAGTGCTTGGAAGTACCGGAAGCAGTGCTCTCTCTGCAAGAGCTCCGTGACCGATCTCACGACGTCCCGGTCCTCTTGAAGGCTTAGTCTCACCTACTGAGTATGACGGGAAATTGTAATTGTGCATATATCTCTTGGAAGTGATATTGCTGTCAAGTCCGTCAATCTTCTGTGCGTCTGAAAGCGGTGCAAGTGTACAGATATTAAGTATCTGAGTCTGTCCTCTTGTGAACATACCTGAGCCATGAACTCTAGGTACTACATCAACCTCGGCAGCAAGAGGTCTGATCTCTGAGATAGCTCTTCCGTCAGGTCTCTTCTTGTCCTTAAGTATCATCTTGCGGACTGTCTTCTTCTGATACTGATATACAGCCTCACCAAGTACACTGAGCCACTCCTCATTGTCAGCAAACTTCTCCTTAAGTCTTGCTGTTATCTCAGCGATATTGGCATCTCTCTTCTGCTTCTCATCGCAGAAAACTGCCTCCTCCATTTCTGCCGGAGGAACCTCCTCCTTGATAGCAGCAAAGAGCTCCTCAGGTATAGCACAGGAAACATAGCTGTGCTTTGGCTTACCAACCTCAGCAACAATTCCGTCCATCCATGCGATAATCTTCTGGTTGATAGCATGAGCCTGATAGATAGCATCAATCATAAGCTCATCGCTGATCTCATTGGCACCGGCCTCAATCATGATAACCTTGTCTCTTGTAGATGCTACGGTAAGAGCAAGATCTGAAACAGCCTTCTCGTCATTGGTAGGATTGAATACAAACTCGCCGTTAATAAGACCTACCATGGTTGCTGCACACGGACCGTCAAACGGAATGTCTGAGATGCTGGTTGCAAGTGATGAACCAAGCATTGCAACGACCTCAGGCGGGCAGCTAGGATCAACTGACATAACCATATCGTCAAGCAATACGTCATTTCTGTAATCCTTAGGGAACAGCGGTCTCATAGGACGGTCAATAACTCTTGATGTAAGAATAGCATGCTCGCTTGCCTTGCCCTCACGCTTATTGAAGCCTCCCGGTATCTTGCCTACAGCATACATCTTCTCTTCGTACTCAACTGAGAGCGGGAAGAAATCAACGCCGTCTCTAGGTTCCTTGGAAGCAGTAGCTGTGCAAAGCAGTGTAGTATCTCCGTAATGCAGCAATACAGCACCGTTAGCCTGTGCTGATACTCTGCCTATATCTGCGGTAAGTGTTCTGCCGCACAGCTCTAAACTGTAGGACTTGTACGGCTTGTCTAATTTCTGGGAAAATGTTCCGAAATTCAAATCCATTCTTTTCTCCTAATAAAAATAAACCATTACATACAGAATGAACTATACATTTTTACAAATCGAACGTCAATAGATTAGCTTAAAATTATAAGTAAACAATCTTTGACCGGCGGCTTGTATGCCTTAAACCGGGCTGTAATCTTCGCCTGTCGGACAGCTTCCTGCAGGTGAGGGAAGCAAGGGATAAGCCCGTGATTGTTATCACTCACTTCTAAGCGCATCAATAGGATTAAGCTTAGCTGCGCGGCTTGCCGGCATATAACCAAATATCAGGCCTATGCTTACTGACACACCAAAGGATATGAGTATTGCGCCTATGGTTGGCGTACAGGTCATACCCATGGCTTTGCCGATAACTGTAGAGAGCGCTGAGCCTAAGACTATGCCTATAAGTCCTCCTATCGTTGAAGTGACTGCTGCCTCTATGACAAACTGTGTCATTATAGATCTGCGCTTTGCTCCAAGTGCCTTACGTATACCTATCTCACGGGTGCGCTCTGTAACTGATACGAGCATTATATTCATAACTCCGACACCTGCTACAAGGAGTGATATACCTGCAATACCGCCAAGCATGAGTGATATTTGGCTAATCATGGATTTCATCTCCTTAAGCATAGCCGAATTGGCATATACATAATAGAGCTCATCAGTCTTGAAAATGCCGTTAAGGAAGTTTTCAAGGTCAGCTGTTGCGGCATCGGCTTCATTTACATCTCTAATCGTAACTATAAATGACGAAACCCTGCCGGTTCTGCCTATCTTGGCAGCTGTCGAGTAAGGTATCCATACATAATCGTCTAGTCCTCCGGCCTCAAGACCGGAATCATCCTGGCGTGCGCATACGCCGACTACCGTAAATTGATTGCCGTTAATCTTGATATTTTGTCCGACTGCTGCCTCAGCGCTTCCGAACATGTACCAGGCTGTGTAATATCCCATAACAGCCGCACGGGTCTCCCCCATCATATCGGAATACGCCAGATTGCGGCCGGCCTCAATACTGTAGCCCTTAATTAGCAGATAATCTTCCGAATACCCTCCTATCGAGGTGTACTTCATAGTAGTGTTTCCATACTTAAGCTTGCCGCTCATGTCTGCAGTCGGCGTCATATGTGAATACATATCAGAGTGCTCCGAGATATATTCATATAGCTCATCCGTATCAAGGGAACGTGAGGCTGTATTGGTTACACTTATATTAATCTGGTCCACGCCCATGTCTGAGAAGCTGCCCATCATGGATTTCATATAGCCGTTAACTATTGATACCAGCATGATTACGGAGGCTACACCTATGATAATGCCGAGCATAGTCAGAAATGAGCGCATCTTGTTGGCGGCGATTGAACGAATCGCCATCTTAAAGCTTTCCATATTCCTCCGCACTTCCGTCAAATGTTATACGACCGTCCATAATCTGTACCACACGCTTAGCCTGTACGGCAAGCGTAGGATCATGGGTTATCATAATTATTGTGTTGCCCTCTGTGTTGAGCTGCTTAAGGAAGCCCAGCACCTCCCTGCCGGTCTTGGAATCAAGTGCTCCGGTGGGCTCGTCTGCAAGAATGATGGACGGGTTGCCTGCAAGTGCTCTTGCAATAGATACTCGCTGCTGCTGACCTCCCGAAAGCTGCTTAGGCTTGTTATATGCCTTATCCTTAAGTCCCACTCTCTCAAGCTCTGCCATGGCCTTTTCCTTGCGCTGCGATTCCTTCATGCCCTGATACAGAAGGGGAAGCTCGACATTTTCCAGTATGCTTAGCTTCGGAAGCAGGTTATATTGTTGAAAAATGAATCCGAGCTTGTGGTTTCTTATCTCTGCAAGCTCATTATCATTCATCGTGCTCGTGTCCCTTCCGTCAAGAAAGTAATTTCCCTCTGAAGGAACATCGAGCGCGCCTATAATATTCATGAGTGTAGACTTGCCGGAGCCGGATTTGCCAACTATAGCAACGAACTCGCCTCTGCCGATATCAAGGCTGATGTCGTCATTGGCACGCAGCTCCTCATCTCCCATCTTGTATACCTTGGAGATGTGACGGAGGCTGATGAGCGAATGACTGTCACCTACAGTATCTTTAAGCTCTGATTTATTAGCTGTATCTTTATCAGTTTTACTGTCATTGGCCTGCTGCTTAACGTGAATGCATGAATCTGTTTCGCTGTATGCACCCTCGTTAGGCTCAGACTCAACATTATCCGCTGCTTTTTCAGCAGGTTCCAAGTCAGACACTGTATAATAATCCTGCATCATGGAGCCAACCGAGGCTGCAAGGACTTCGGTTTGGCGCAAATCGCTGTCATTTGGTTGTTGTGAACTTTTCTTAAAAAGCATCTTATCTCTCTTTATAGTGACTTACGGTCCTCCTGGACCTCCGCCGTCATGGCCTCCGCCGCCTTCACCCGGGCCTCCGCCCATGAACATATCGCTGTAGTCATAGTCATCAGATACAGTATCCTTGACATATATCTGCATGCCTTCGGTAAGTCCAGAAAGTATCTCTACATAATTGTTAGATATAATACCGGTGGTTACCTGTACAGCCGTATATCCCTCCGGTGCATCGCCAAGGAACTGGTTTGTTGAAGCTCCCGCATTGCCTATGCCTGCTCCTGCGTTGTTTTTGCCTGTTCCTGCACTAGTCATTGAACCCAATACAGAGCTCACATCCGACTTATCTTGGCCTTGACCGCCTGGTCCATGACCAGAGCCCGAGCCCTTGCCCGGTCCGCCATTGCCATGCTTCTTATCTGAATCACTGCCTGCTCCGGCTTCCTTGCCTGAGTCCTTGCCGGCTCCCATAGAATCTGCAGCATCAGCATCACCGTTTCCGGCGTCAGCTTCGATATCAGCAGATTCTCCGCCAGCCGCAGCATCATCTTCACCAATGATACCTTCCTCTGTTCCTGATTCAGCTACAGCACCCGCAGCAGCTATACCGCTCTCAGCCAGCGACTCATCCTTGACATATACTATGTTGCCTCGCTGGAGTGCTCCTGACGGAACTATGAGCGTGTCAGTAGCTGACTCAAGTATGATGGTGCCGTCTACATTCATGCCCGGCAGCAGTCCCTCCATCTCATCCATGGTCACGACTACCGGATAGGTCGTAACACCGTTTTGTGCCGTGCCGTTAAGTCCTACATTGGACACATGTCCCTTGAAGGTCTTTCCTTCAAATGCATCAGCAGTTACCTTAACCTCCTGTCCAACCTTGACATTAGATATATCCAGCTCATCTATACTCATCTGGAAGGTAAGCTCAGACAGGTCATATATAAGCGCAAGCTGTGAGGTCGTACTGCTTGAATTATTGACCTTCTCACCAACCTGCATATTCTTGGTTATAACCTGACCGGATATAGGTGCGGTGATGGTGTACTTATCTATGGTCTCATTGAGCTTGGTCTTCTGATTCTCGGCATTCTTGAGGCTGTCCTCTGCATTGTCGGCCGAATCATTAATGGAGCGAAGTGCCTCATCTAAGCTCTCTGAGGTTGCTCTAAAGAGCGGAGTTCCGCTTGTCACATACTGTCCATCAGTAACAAGCACTGTATCTACGACTACATTTTCAGTAATATCCAACTTAAAGTCCTCGGACTTCATTGCTGAAAATGTCCCACTGCTTAAACTATGTATGTCACCCATATATGCATTGGCAGTGTCTGATGAGGTGATGCCGCCTGGGTTAGTAACGTATATCTCCACGTACTTAACAGGGATGCCGCCGTCAAGAGTCTCTGTGAGGTCACTGATAGCCTTAATCCTGCCGGGGATAACCTCGCCTGTATCATTAATCTCAACAAACATATCCTGACCGACCTGCAGCTGGGACGCATCAGTATCAAGAAAGGCTGCTCTAAAGCTCATAGTCGAGTCATTGTATAGCTCGGCTATCTTGGTATCCTTGCCTACACTGTCGCCTGCTTTAAGTGTAAGGTTCTTGATGTAGCCGGTCTTGCCTGCAAGCACAGTGCCGTTATTAAGCTTGGCAAGTGCCTTGGTCTTGTCGGCTACAGCCTCATCATAATCCTTTTGAGCCTTGTCAAAGCTGCGCTCCGCAGACTCAATATCAGAGCTTATATCCGATTGGTCTATAACAAAGAGAGTCTGTCCTTCAGTAACCTGGTCACCCTCCTCAAAGTCAGCTTCGATAATCTCGCCGCTAACCAAGGAGGTGATGCTGTAGGTATTCTTTGGTGAGAGAGTACCTGAGGAACTAAGCTCATTAGAAATATCGCCTCTGGTAACAAAGCCCTCGCTGCCGCCTGTAGACATTGATGACAGCAACTCAGCCTGTTCCTTTTTATGCTTTATGATGAGTGCAATAACTACACACAGCGCTATAAGCACTATGGTAAGTATGATTATGTTTCTTTTTTTGCCAAAGAGCCGTTTTACAAGCTTCTTCATCTTATTCTTCATATCTACTGATTCACCGGATTACCGCTGCTGTTTACTGCTACATACTTAGTTGCTTCATCGGCGTAAATGACATTGGAATATCTGTCATTTTCACTTTCATAATACTCAACTACGGCTATTGCATAGTAGTCGGTAGTGTCCTCATCCTCATTGGTGTTATATTTGCAGATAAGGACTACATTGTCGCCGACCTTGACATCTCCGTTAACCGAGAACATAAACTTAACATCGCTGGTGTTAAGTGTGTATTCGGTATTGCCTATAACAACGGACGACGGTGCCGCAAGATTATCATCTGTATAATTGATGCTTGTGACATTACCTCTTACGCAGTGGTAGGTATTGCTGCCGGTATCCTCGCCATATGCAAATACTGACTTGCTCTTCTCGTTGTAATATACGATAAGCCATCCGTAGTTATTGAGCTGGCTTGAGAGATAGCGCTTGCCGGAGCCGTTGGAATTATTGCCGTTATAATAGAAGGTAATATTGCTGTCATTATAGAACGGAATAACATTTGGCAGGTTGGCTTCATTTTTAACAAGGATAGGACCTACAAGCGTAGCCTCCATAGCCTCTGACGCATCAAGCTCCTTGCCTGTGGATGAAGCTGTAAGCTTGATGGCAGAGCCGTATATGCTGCTTCCGTCCTTGGTCTTGGTGCGAAGCAGGTTATATATGATGTTAAGTGCATCCTGCTTGGTAAGCTTATCTGAACCATTGCTCACGCTTAGGCCTTCATTCATATCAAGACTGTTAAACATAGTCTGTCTGCCTGTACTTACATTAGAGCCAAAGTCTGTATCTTCGTAACCGAGTACCTTGAGTGCAGCTCTCATCGCATCACTTAGTGACACCGCCTCATCCGGTGCAAAGGTACCGCCAAGTCTGGTGCGCATCCAGCCCTTAGATAAGGCTGCTCGTATGTAGCCCGAGCCTGCATACGAGGCTGCAACATCCTTAGTTACTGCAGACTGTGCAGTCGCATCTGTTGTATCCCTCATAGTGCTTGCGAGCACCAGAAGCTTTGCAAATTCCGCTCTGGTGCAGGGCTCCTCGCTCATATAGGAGCTGTCCGCTACTCCCACTGCATTGAGCACGTTAACTCTGTAGCTTTGCGAGCCACTTGCAAGTGAGGTTGCGGCAGCTGCGGTTATAGTTCCAAAGCCTATATTAACTGCGAGGCAGGCACATGCGGCCGCCGCAGCCAAGTATCTGTTAAATCTGTTGTACATGACCTCTCCCTACTTTCACGTAAACAACTGCGCCTGCGTGTTTGCAGGCAAGACATAAAAGTTTCAAAACATTAATTCCAGATGAACTATGCCTATACTATACCATATGAAGCGTGCAGCAAATACGTTGTTTTTGTGTACTGACTGTGAATTAATATATGCCTAATATCAAAGAGGCCTGCGTAGTTTCACGCAGACCCCTTCAAATGATAATACTTTAAAAGCCAAGTACAGGCATGGGAGTTTAATCTAAAAGTGTTGCGAGAGCACGTTAGTGCGAAGCAATCCGTACTTTTATTATGTGTGGTGCCTGCGAAAACGCAGGCATGGGTGTTTAATCCAATTAATGAGACATATACTATTTCCAGGATAGTACATGTCTCATTACTTAAATTCTATGCATTTCCGAGCAGCATGCGATCATTGTCAAGCATGCGGCCGGCCTGTTCCTTGAACTTCTCAAGAAGATCCGGAACTGTAAGCTTAGCACGCTCCTCTCCGCTTACATCATAGATAACATTGCCGTTATCCATCATGATAGTGCGGTTTCCAAGCTCCAGAGCCTGCTGCATATTATGTGTAACCATAAGGCAGGTAATGTGTTCTTCCGCCACTATCTCCTTGGTAATCTTAAGTACCTTTTCTGCAGTACCGGGATCAAGGGCAGCAGTATGTTCATCAAGCAGTAAAAGATGCGGCTTATTGATGGTAGCCATCATAAGAGTAAGAGCCTGTCTCTGACCTCCCGAAAGCAGTCCGACCGGATGATTCATTCGGTCCTCAAGTCCCATATCAAGGAGTGAAAGCCTTTCTCTAAAGCGTATGCGGTCGGCATTTGATATACATCTGAGCCAGCCGCCGAAACCGGCAGCAAGGGCGAGGTTCTCTTCTATGGTCATCCCCGGTGCACTGCCAAGCATCGGATCCTGAAATAGCATGCCTATATTACGTGCTCTTACATAATCAGGCTGAAGCGTTATATCCTTACCGTCAAGAAGTATACGTCCGCTGTCTGTCAGAAACTTACCACGGATGGCATTGAACATGGTGGATTTGCCTGCACCGTTCGCACCTATTATAGTGATGAAGTCTGCGTCATTTACAGTAAGTGACAAGCCCTTAAGTGCCTTTTTCTCATTGATGGTTCCCTGATTAAAGGTCTTAGTAATTTTATCTAATATAAGCATATCAGTCAACCTCTGACCTTTCCCGCAGACATCCTGCGCTTAATCTCAGGTATACGAGACTTGATGTACGGACCCGATATAGCAATAATAACTATGACTGAGGATACGAATTTAAGCATAAATGCCGGCATATTAAAGCGCAGGGCGACTGCATATACTATACGGAATATAATTGCACCAACTACAGCACCTGCCGCACGTACTCCTATAGGTCCCCTGCCCATAAATGCACGGCCTATAAGGAGTGAGGCAAGAGCCATGGTAACCATGCCTGTACCGATATCGATGTTTACGCTCTTTTGCAGCTGGCCCAGCATGCATCCGGATAATCCTGTAAATGCATTTGCAATACAGAGACCTACAAGCGTAGTGAATACCGGATTGATAGATGATGAACGTACCATGTCAGGATTGTTGCCTGTTGCCCTGATAGCAAGACCAAGCCTTGTGCCAAGGAAAAATGTCAGGAATATAACCACAACCGCAACACATATAAAGGCAATTATAATCTTATAGCTGCCCTCTGCGCCTGTGCCCTCAAGTGCGGATTTAAGCATGGTAAATACTGTCTCAGTCTTGTTGAGGTTAAGCAGTGAGGAATTGCCCATTACTGCAATATTAACCGAATAAAGTGCAGTATTGACAATGATACCTGAGAGCAGGCTGTCGATGCCCATCTTGGTCTGCAGAACACCTGTTATAAGACCGGAGAACATGCCGGCTGCCATTGCTGCCGGTATGGACAGAAACGGGTGACCGGATATGGCTACCATTGCTCCGACTGCAGCCCCTAAGGTAAAGCAGCCATCGGTTGACAGGTCACAGACATTGAGCATGGTGTAGCTCAAAAACAGAGCTAAGACTGTCAGCGAGCTGACAAGTCCTAACTCTACAGAGGTTTGTAATAAGCTGATGATTGAGGATATATCCATGGGATGTATTCTTCTTTCTTTAATATAATTTAGTAACTGTTTTCATGACTTTCATTATATCGTTTCAATAAGAAAGTTCATAGCCACATTTTATGAATACTTTATGTGGCAATAAACAATTACCTAATGGTAAGCTTAGAAGCTCTCTGCTGTCTGAATCTCCTGAATCTCTGTGCAGTAAGGCTCAAATGCAGCCTTAACTGTATCAAGGTCATAGCCTAACTGCTCACAAATCTCAGTATTGATTGTAGCAATACCGTTGTCAAAGGTCATAACCTTGGTGGTTGCCGGGTCAGCGCCATTTACAAGAATCTCATTAATCATGTTGGCAGTCTCAACACCGATGTTAGCGTAATCAACACCGAAGCCCAAGAAAGCGCCGTTTAATGCAAATGAATCAGCTCCTGTATAGTGCGGAATGCCAGCCTCTGCGAACTTCTCATAGATTGAAAGCTCAGCTGTCATGATAGTGTTGTCGGTAGGAGTAAATATTGCGTCAACTCCGTCTGAAACAAGCGCATCTGCTGCAAGCATAACCTCATCAACTGTGGTTCCTGTGCGCTCGATATACTCAACTCCCTTAGCATCAAGATAAGCCTTAGCGTCAGCGATTGCTGCCTCTGAGCTATCCTGTCCTACATCATAGAGGAGACCAACCTTGGCCGTATCAGGCTTATTGGCAAAGATAAGATCCATGATAGCGTTGGTGTTAAGGTAATCTGAGGTACCTGTTACATTGGCACCCGGAGCATCAAGTGAGTCAACAAGCTGAGCTGATACAGGATCTGATACTGCTGAAAATACTACCGGAATCTGGCTGTCCTCTGTTGCAGACTGCATTGCCATAGCAACAGGTGTTGCGATACCAACCATGAGGTCAACCTTCTCGGCATCCTGGAAGTTGGTAATTATCTGGTTAAGGACATTGGAATCAGCCTGGCAGTTATCATAAGAAATCTCATAGGTAACGCCTTCCTGCTCACCAAGAACTTTAAGCTGAGCCTCAATGTTCTCGTAAATCTGATTAAGTGATGCATCATCAACGTAGTTGCATATACCTATCTTATAGCTTGCGCCTGATGCTGCATCAGTGCTCTCTGCTGATTCTGCTGTGCTTTCTGTCTCTGCCTCAGCGGCCTCGCTTGAGCCTTCGGTTGTTGCTGTACTTGATGAACCGCAGGCTGCAAGTGATGCTGCCATGCTGAGTGCAAGTACTGATGCTGTGATTGTCTTGAGTGTTTTCTTCATAACCTTTTTCTCCTTACTCTTTTGCAGAATGTTTTGAGACCTGGACTTTTCTGAACAAAAGAAAAGCCCTGTCTCAGCTATTATCTGCTGGGACAGGACTGAATAATCCTGCGGTGCCACCCGGCTTGATATCTATACAGATATCCTCTTATGCGTACTATCATACGCTGACATCTTGTTACGCTATGTCACTGCGTCTCCCATACTCTGCGGTTCTGATTAATCAAGCTCACATTTCTGTTTGCCCTCGGAAGTCCATTCAAAGAAATATCACATGCTGCAATCTCACCGCCTGCAGCTCTCTCTTATGTGAGGGAAATCATCTACTACTCTTCCTCATCGGTTTTCACGATAATAATACAATCAGCTTAAAGTGTCAAGCACAAAAATATGTAACTGACTCTGATATAGAGCTTATCCGGAGCCTAAAGGAGCTCTCATGTAAGTAAACTCCCATGCCTGTGATTTTGCAAGCACCACATGATATAAAAGTCACGTATTGCTTCGCGCTTTCGCGCTCTGGCAAACCAACCATCACCCCAAAAGCCAGTCGATAACATTTAAAACTTTTATTCCGTCATAGTTTCCAAGGGTGAAACGGTCCAAGGTCAGCAC